>NZ_KB906860.1:262296-287095 GCF_000381685.1 Nocardiopsis sp. CNS-639 | reverse complement strand
CCAGCTCGGCCAGACCCTCCAGGACCGTGGCCACGTCCACCCCGAACCTGCCCAGCCACGCCGCCGTGCTGGTGCCCAGGCACAGGGCCACCCGGGGGCGGGTGGGGGGTGTGCGCAGCCAGTCGGGGACGACCGCGCGTCCGTTGTAGGGCACGTAGCGCACCGGCAGGTAGTCCAGGTGCGCGGGCGTGTCCACCCGCAGGGACGCGGGGATTTGCTCGACGGTGGCCTGGCCGTGGACCAGGGTCTCGGAGAAGTCCACCCCGTACCGGGCCGCTCTGGCTCCCAACCACGCGGCCAGGGGGTCCTCCCGCTGTGAGGCGGGCTGCTCGCCCATCCGCGCCAGGAAACGCGCGCGTGTGGGGGCGAAGATGTCGGCGCCCCAGGGGTAGCGCACGTGCGCGGCCCCGCACGCCTCCGCGGCGATCGCCGCGGAGAAGGTGATGGGCTCCCACACGACCAGGTCGGGGCGCCACTCCCGGCAGAAGGCGACCAGGTCGTCGACCATGGGGTCGTTGACCATCCGCCACCACCAGGTGACGACCTGCCGGTACTCCTCCAGGGTCTCCTCCCAGGAGCCCTCCGGCCCGCCCCGGCCGTACACGGAGAAGAGGGGGACGCCTCCCCGCATCCCGTCGAAGGAGGACCGGGCGGTGAGATGGCGCCAGAACCCGTGGTCGCGCCCCACCGCGACGAACGGCACGCCCGTCTCCCGCACCACGGGCTCCAGCGCGGGCTGGCTGGCCACCCGCACCTCGTGCCCGGCGGCGCGCAGCGCCCACGCCAGGGGCACCAGGCTCAGGAAGTTCGTCTTCTCGGCGAGGGACGCCACGACGACGCGCACGGTCGCTCTCCTGGGGGTCGTTGGTCGGTGGGGGCACCGAGGTGTGGAGGGCGCGGAGCGGGGGCCGCTCCGCGGAAGCGCCATGTCTACCAGCTCCGGGCGAGGGGGCGGAGGCGGCGCGTGCGCGGTCCGGCGCCGACCGGGGTTGGACGGGCCGACGCGTCCTCCCCTAGTCTTCCGACGCGTTTCGAGGAGGGGACGGGACATGCGTGTGCTCTTGGCCGCGGCCGCGGAGAAGCCGCACTTCCTCGGCATGGTCCCGTTGGCGTGGGCGCTGCGCGCCGCGGGCCACGAGGTGCGGGTGGCCAGCCAGCCCGCGCTGGAGCCCGTCGCGGCGGGGGCGGGCCTGCCCTTCACCGCGGTCGGCAGGGACCACGCCTTCTGGCGCACGATGAAGGCCTTCGACCTCCACGACACCCTCGACGACGTCCCGCTGTTCGGCCGCGTCACCGACCCCTACGAGCGGGTTCCCTGGGAGTACCTGCTGGAGGGCTACCGCCGTGTGGTGCCGTGGTGGTGGCGGATGGTCAACGACCCCATGGTCGACGACCTGGTCGCCCTCTGCCGCGAGTGGCGCCCCGAGCTGGTGGTCTGGGGTTCGGTGAGCTTCTCCGGGGCGATCGCCGCGGAGGCGTGCGGGGCCGCGCACGTGCGCTACCTGTGGGGGGCCGACATCTTCGCCCGCACCCGCGCGCGTTTCCTGGCGCGGATGGGCGAGCAGCCCGCCTCACAGCGGGAGGACCCCCTGGCCGCGTGGTTGGGAGCCAGAGCGGCCCGGTACGGGGTGGACTTCTCCGAGACCCTGGTCCACGGCCAGGCCACCGTCGAGCAAATCCCCGCGTCCCTGCGGGTGGACACGCCCGCGCACCTGGACTACCTGCCGGTGCGCTACGTGCCCTACAACGGACGCGCGGTCGTCCCCGACTGGCTGCGCACACCCCCCACCCGCCCCCGGGTCTGCGTCACCCTGGGCACCACCCTCATGGGTCAGGACCGGGGCGGGGACGTGTTCCGGGACCTCCTGGAGGGTCTGGCCGAGCTGGACGTGGAGGTCGTGGCCACCCTGCCCGCCAGTGAGCAGGAGAAGCTGGGCACCGTCCCGGGCAACGCCCGCCTGGTCGAGTACGTGCCCCTGCACGCCCTGGCCCCCACCTGCGCCGCCATGGTCGACCACGGGGGATGGGGGACCGTGCTCACGGGACTGGACGCGGGCGTGCCGCAGGTCATCGTCCCCAGCTGGTTCGACGATCCGATGCTCGCCGACATGCTCGCCGCGCGGGACGCGGCTGTCTCCGTCCCCCACCGGACCATGACCGCCGGGGACGTCAGCACGGCGGTCTCCCGGCTTCTGGAGGACCCCGCCCTGGCCAGGGGCACCGCGCGCGTGCGCGACGCGATGCGCGCGATGCCCTCGCCGTCCGACCTCGCCGACGCGCTCGTCCGCCGGGCGAGGGGCTGACACCCGGCGCGCACGCGCTCAGACCGGGGAGTGGGCGGCGGCCTCGCGGACGCGTTCGACCAGGCCGGCGAGGGCCAGGACCGGCGCCGTGTCCACGGCCGCCCGCCCCCGCACACCGTCCGCGAACGCCGTCAACAGGTTGCGGAACTGGTGGTCGGCCTCCAGGGACAGGTTCTCGGTCCCCTCGTCCGTGCGCAGCTCCGGGGTGGGGCGCAGCGTCTCGGGCGGTGTGAAGGCCCGGTCCAGCCGCAGGGCCCCCTTCTCCCCCCAGACGGTGTAGGTGTTGCGGTAGTGCATCCCGAAGCCGAACCCGAGCTGCACCGCCACCCCGCCCGGACCCGAGAGCAGCACCGAACCCCGCACGTCCACCCCCGTGTCCGGCGCGTGGTCCAGGAAGGCGCCGCGCACGCGGAGGTCGTCACCCAACAGGAACTGGGCCAGGCCCAGCGGGTACACGCCCACGTCGAGCAGCGCGCCGCCGCCCAGCGCCGGGTCGTGCCTGATGTCCCCCGGCGCACGCGCCGGCACGCCGAACTCGCACATCAGCGCGCGCGTGCGCCCCACCGCACCGCGTTCCAGCAGCCGCCTCAGCTCGTGGTGCTGGGAGTGGTGCCGGAAGGCGAAGTTCTCCATGACGGTCAGACCGCGCCGACCGGCCTCGGCGACCAGTTCGGCCGAGGTCCGCTCACCGACGGTCAGGGGCTTCTCGGACAGGACGTGGAGCCCGGCCTCCAGGGCCCGGCCCACCCATTCGTGCCGCAGCCCCACCGGGAGCGGCATGTACACGGCGTCCAGGTCCGGACGCGCGAGCAGGTCGGCGTAGCCGGTGACGGCCTCGCAGCCGAAGCGCTCGGCGAACCCGCGCGCCTTGGCGGGGTCGCGGCTGGCCACGGCGACGAGCTCCACCGAGGGCGTCACCGCCACGGCGGGCAGAACGCGCCTCCAGGCGATGTCGGCGCAGCCGACCAGTCCGAGCCGTACCGGCGCTCCCGTACCCCCGAGCGTCGAGGACACACGACCTCCCTCGTGTCGACCGCTGCCGAGACACCGGTGGCGGCGGCAGCCGGCCACGGACTCGGCGCGGCCATACTGCCAGAGCCGCGGCGTGCGGGGGCGCCGCCGTCCCCGCCAGGAGGGGGACCCCCTCCTGGCGGGGGTGGTGCCGCGCGGCGCTTCCCCTATTCTTTCGGCGCTGTACCCGGGCCCGGAGGCCGGGAGGGTCCGGTGTCCGCGGAAGCGGTCGGAGGGGTCCGCTCCCGTCCGGGCCGCGAGCCCAGGAGGGAAGTACCACGTATGGCGACGAGTGACGAGGCGGCGGCGGTTCTCGATGCGGTCCGTGAGCACCACCGGTCCACCCGCACCGAACGCGAGTTCGTTCCGGGTGTGACGGAGATCTGGCCCTCCGGGGCGGTCCTGGACGAGGAGGACAGGGTGGCCCTGGTCGCGGCCGCCCTCGACATGCGCATCGCGGCGGGCCCCAGCGCGCGCCGCTTCGAGTCCGCGTTCGCCCGCAGGCTCGGAAGGCGCAAGGCCCACCTCACGAACTCCGGCTCCTCGGCCAACCTGCTCGCGCTGTCCTCCCTGACCTCGTACCTGCTGGAGGACCAGCGGCTGCGCCCCGGCGACGAGGTCGTCACGGTCGCCGCCGGGTTCCCGACGACCGTCAACCCGATCCTCCAGAACGGGCTCGTACCCGTGTTCGTGGACATCGAGCTGCGCACGTACAACACCACGGTCGAGAGGGTGGAACGGGCCATCGGCCCCCGTACCCGGGCGATCATGATCGCCCACGCGCTGGGCAACCCGTTCGAGGCGCGGGAGATGGCGCGCCTGGCCGAGGAGCGCGACCTGTTCCTGATCGAGGACAACTGCGACGCCGTGGGCTCCCTCTACGACGGTCAGGTGACGGGCTCCTTCGGCGACCTGTCGACGGTCAGCTTCTACCCGGCGCACCACCTCACCATGGGCGAGGGCGGCTGCGTGCTCACGTCCAACCTCATGCTGGCCCGTGTGGTGGAGTCCATGCGCGACTGGGGGCGGGACTGCTGGTGCGAGCCCGGTGAGAGCGACACCTGCCGCAAGCGCTTCAGCTACCAGCTCGGGACCCTGCCCCCCGGCTACGACCACAAGTACACGTTCTCCCACGTGGGCTACAACCTGAAGGGGACCGACCTCCAGGCGGCGCTCGGGCTGAGCCAGCTCGACAAGCTCGACTCCTTCGGCGAGGCCCGGCGCCGCAACTGGCGCCGGATGCGGGAGGGCCTGGACGGGCTTCCGGGCCTGATCCTGCCGGAGGCCACGCCCAACAGCGATCCGAGCTGGTTCGGCTTCGTGGTCACCGTGGACCCCGGGGCGCCGTTCGACCGGGCCGAGCTGGTCCACTTCCTGGAGTCCCGGCGGATCGGCACCCGCCTGCTCTTCGCGGGCAACCTGACCCGGCACCCCGCCTACCTGGACCGGCCGCACCGCGTGTCCGGAGACCTGGACAACAGCGACATCGCCACGGAGCGGACCTTCTGGACCGGGGTCTACCCCGGGCTCACGGACGAGATGATCGACTACGTGGTCTCCTCGGTCACCGAGTTCGTCAAGGAACGGCACAAGGGAGCTTTCTGACGCGGTGTCGGGCACCCCGGCCGCCGTCTGGGCGGCCGGGGTTTCCCCTTTTTCGGGGTATTCGCATGGCTTTTTGCTGTTATCCGGGGCTTTGGTCTTGGGTCGGCGCGGCTCCTCCCCGGGGCGGAGACACGGGGAGGTGCGGCCCCGGCCACGGGCGACCGCGCCGCAGTCGTCGTGTCGGGTGGGTCAGGGAGAAACGCAGGTGGAAGCGGGTCCGTTTCCCGGAACGCGGGCATTCGCTCCCCTCCTTCGGGCGGGTACCTCCTTTGCGCGACCCCCCACCCCGGGGGCGGGGGGTCGTCCTGCGGAAGGCCGTGAATCCGTCCTGAAGGAGGAAGGGAAAATGGTCCGCGTGAATGAAGACCGCTGCGCGGCCGGAGCCTAATGTGTATTTCACACCAGGCGTTACCGACAAAACGGTCGCCATGAGTTGAGAAAGGCATTCCCCATGGCCACTTCCGCCAGCAGCCGCCCCGAGATCAACCTCGACGTCGACGCCGAGACCTTCGAGACCCCGGGCTCGGGCCAGTCCGTCGAGAACAGCGGCGCCGAGGCCCCCGGCCCGATCACCTTCGGCACCACCTGCTGGGGCACCCCCTGCCCGAGCGCCAACACCATCTCCTGCTAGGGGGTGGACCCGCAGTCCCCACAGAGGCCGTGGGCGGCGTTCGGCCGTCCGTAACGGTGGAACCCCGTCCCTGATCCACTGCGGCCCGGCACGACCACGCCCGGGGCGGCGGTCGCCCGGCGACCGCCGCCCCGCGGCACATCCACAGGTGTTTTCCGTACCTTCCGCGAGCGCGGCGCCGCGGGCGCGGACCCGGCCGAGGAGGCAGTCCCCCATGCACGACGACACAGCGCAGGACCGCGAGGAGACGCCGCTGGACGCCGCGCCGCCGCTGGGCCTGCTGGAGTACCTCGACCTGACCGAGGGCCGACCCGTCCGGGACAAGCGCGACACCGCCTTCGCCTCGGCCCTGCTCGCCGAGCGGCTGGGCTACAGCCGCGTCTGGCTGCCCGAGCACCACGCCTCCGGCGTGCCCAGCACCAACCCGCTGCTGCTGGCCGCCGTCCTGGGCAGCCACACCCGGCGCGTGCGCGTGGGCACCGCCGTCACGCTGTCCAGGATCCGCGACCCCCACCTGACCGCCGAGGACGTCGCCGCCGCCGCGCACTTCTGCCCCGACCGCCTCGACGTCGGGTTCGGCCGGGGCGACGTGAGCGGGGGAGCCGCCGAGGACCTGGCCCACCTGCGCGAGCGCGGTGAGGACGTCGGCGCCGTCATCGACGCGACCGTCGCCCTCCTGCGCGGGGGCGCGGAGTGGATCGACCCGGTGGACACCGGGTTCCAGCTCTGGTCGCACGGCGCCGGGAACCGCTCCGCCGAGATCGCGGCCAGGACCGGCACCCACTACTGCCACGCCCTGTTCTTCAACACCGACGTGGACGCCTGCGTCAGCACGCTCAGGGCCTACCGGGCGGCCCACCCCGGCGGGCGCACGGCCGTGGCCCTGGCCCTGGTCGCCAACGACGACCCCGCCACGGCGCGCGCCGACAGCCTGCGCCAGGGCGTGCGGGTCAACTGCGCGGGCACGGCCGACCAGTGCGCCGAAGCGGTCCACCGCGTCCTGGCCATCACCGGCGCCGACGAGGCGGTCATAACCGAGCTGTCCAGCGACCCCGAGGACCACCTGCGCGCCGTGGAGGAGGTCTTCGCCGCCGTGCGCCGCCGCGCGGCCTCCCCCGTCGGGGCCGCGGCTCCTCCAGTCGGAACCGTCTCCGCCGGGAACGCCGTACCCACCGGCGATACCGCGCACGCCGACCGGTCCGTCCCCTCCGCGACCGCCGCCACGGGGAGCGGTGCCCGGTGAGCGGGCCGGACTTCGGCCTGGTCCGCGTCCCCCTGCTCAGCGTCGAGGAGTCCGCCCGCATGGTCGCCGCGGGCGACGTCCACGACCCCGTCGCCGCCATGGCCGTCGACCTGGCCGCCGACCCCCACCTGCGCACCGCGTCCGCGTCCGAGGAGCGCGCCCGCGCCACCCTGCTGCGCTACCTCGCGCGCATGGGCGGGCGCGCCACCCCCTACGGGCTGTTCGCCGGAACCGCGCCGCTGTCGGTCGGGGACCGCCGCGACCTGGAGGCCGACCGGCGCGACCGGCACCGCGTGCGGGTACGCGTGGACGTGCGCGCCCTGGAGGAGACGGTCGCCGACGCCCTCGCCGACGCCGACCCCGACCACGTCCCCCTGCGGCTCAACCCCCTGGCCGGCGTCGGCCCCTCCGCCGTGCGCTTCGCCGCTCCGGGCGACGCCACCGCGGCCGTGGTGAGCGTTCGGCGCACCGAGGCCATCGACACCGCCCTGGAGGTCCTCGGCGGCGCCGAGATGAGCGCCGCCGACCTCGCCGAAGCGCTCTCCGAGCGGCTGCCCGGCGTGGAGCCCGACCGCCTGCGCGCCTTCGTGCGCGGACTGCGGGACAGGGGCCTGCTCCAGCCCTCCGACGGCCTGATCGCCCCCGGTGACGAGCCCGCCGACCGGGCCGTGCGCCTCCTGGACGCCGTCGGCGACCGCGACCGGGCCGCCGCCGTGCGCGTCCTGCTGGCCGACGCCGCCGGGGAGCACCCCTTCGAGCCGGGGCTGCGCGATCGTCTCGACACCGCCTGGGACCGAGCCGCCGACCACGCGCCCGCCCTGGCCCGGACCAGGTACGCCGAACGCTTCGACCTGCACCCCGAACTCGCCATGCGCGCCGCCAGCCTGGACCGGCGCACCGTCGCCGACCTGCGCTCCGCCGTGCGCCGCCTCGCCGCCCTCTCCTCCCCCGGCGGCGGCCCCGGCTTCGACATGGCCTCCTTCCGCGCCGCCTTCGCCCAGCGCTTCGAGGACGCCGAGGTGCCGCTGCTGAGCGCGCTGGACCTGGAGTCGGGCGTGCTGCGGCCCGCCCAGCGCGGCGCCTCCGAACTCGCCGCCAGGGCGGGCCTGCGCGCCGGTTCCCGCCCCGGCGAACCCACCGTCAACCCCGAGCTGCTCGACCTGCTCGGACGCTGGACCGCCGACGGCGGCCACCTCGACGGCGGCTCCGTGGACATCGCCCACCTGCCCGAGTCCGACACCGACGGCTCCCGCGCGCTGCTGGCCGTCCTGCTCGGCGACGCCGACCCCTCCTCCCACGACGGACCGCACAGCATGCTCGTCGGCGGGGTCGGCCGCGCCCCCCACGCCCTGGTGGCCCGGTTCGGCCTCCACCGCCCCGCCGTCGCCGACCGCGTCCGGGAGCAGGTCGACCGCGCTCGCGGACGGCACGGCGCCGCGGACCCCGCGCGGAACCCCCTCCACGCCGAACTCGTCTACCACCCGGGCGGACGCATCGGCAACGTCCTGGTGCGCCCCCGCCTGCTGGACGAGACCATCGCCCTGACCGGAGCCCACGCGGGCACCCTGCACCTGGACCGGCTGCTCCTGCGCCTGTGCCCGGACGGCTTCCGGCTGCGCGACGCCCGCACCGGCCGACCCGTCCTCGTGGAGCTCAACACCGCCCACAACGTCGACTTCCACGGCCTGGACCCGGTCTACGCGGTGCTGGGCCACCTGGCCACGTCCGGGGGAGCGGGCTGGTCGTGGGGCCCGCTGGCCCGTCTGCCCCACCTGCCCCGCGTCACCTGCGGCCGGGTCGTGGTCACCCCCGAGCGCTGGCTGCTGCGCCCCGGGGACGTCGCCGCGGTCCTGTCCGCGCCCTCCCCGGCCGCCGCACTGCGCGACCGCCTGCCCGGCCTGGGCGGGCGCACCTGGGTGGGCACCGGCGAGTACGACCACGTGCTCCCCGTGGACCTGCGCGAGGACGCCTCGGTGCGCGCCGCCCTGGCGCGCGCCGGCGACCGCGACACCGCCTTCGTGGAGATGCCCCAGGCCGAGGCGCCCGCCGTGCGCGGCCCCGGCGGGGGCCACGTCGCCGAGGTGGTCGTGCCCACCGGACCCGTCCTGCGCGAGCCGCCCGGCACCGGCGCGGGGACGGCCGTCCTGGACCGCGGACACGGCCGGGCCTGGATCTACGCGCGCCTGTACTGCGGACACGCCACCGCCGACCAGGTGGTGGCGCGTGCCCACCGGCTCTCCTCGGACCTGCGCGCCGCCGGTGAGGCCGACCAGTGGTTCTTCCTCCGCTACCAGGACGGGGACGGCTACCACGTGCGGGTGCGGGTCCGCCCGTCCGAACCCGCAGCGCGGCCCGGCGTGCTGACCGCCGTGGACGCCCTCGGAGCCCGGCTGGCCGCCGAGGGCCTGGTCAGCAGGGTCGTCCTGGACGAGTACGTGCCCGAGGTGGCGCGCTACGGCGGCACCGAGGGCCTGCGGGCGGCCGAGGGGCTGTTCACCGCCTCCAGCGACCGCGTCGCCGCCGCGCTGCCGGAGCTGGCCGACGAGTCCGCCCGCCTCTACCGGGCGGTCGCCGACGTCACCCACTGGTGCACCGAGCTGTTCGCCGCCTTCGACGAGCGCGAGGAGTTCCTGCGGGCGTGCCAGGGCGGCCTGGACGTGGCCCCCACCCGCGAGGGCAACCGCCTCGGCAAGTTCGCCCGCACGCACGAGGCCGCCCTGCGCGCCCACGTGGAGGGGGTCCGCCCCGACGAGGACGTGGCCAAGGCCCTGGGCGCGCTGGCCGCCGCGCTGGCGCCCGGGACCGGGACCCGCGGCCGGTGGTCGGTGTTCGGGTCGGCGCTGCACCTGCACCTGAACCGGACCTTCGCCTTCGACGCGGTGCGCATGGAGTACCTGGCGCACGAACTCGCCCGGCGCCACCTGCGCCGTCTGCACGCACTGGAGGGCAGGAAACGATGAACGACGCGGACACACTGGACCTGGCGCGACGGTTCCTGGACGACATGGACGCCCAGGTGCGCGAGAACCCCACGTTCCCGCTGCTGCTGGACCAGGCCGTGGCCCGGATGGAGTTCGCCCGCGCCCTCGGCGAGGACCACGGCGCGGAGGACGCCTTCCACGAGGCGATGGGCCTGCTGCGCTCCGGCGGGGGCACCGGCCCCTGGCTCTACCGGGGCGCCGCCCAGGCCGGGTGGACCGCGCTCCGGCTCGCCCGGGAGCGCGGCACCGAGCCGTCCGGACTGGGCGCCGTGGACGACGCCGTCCTGCGGTGGATCGCCGACTACCCCGCCGAGGGCGAGGTCGACCTGCCCATGGGCGTGCTGGGCCTGGGCGCCTACGCCCTGGCCCACCCCGACGCCGGGTTCCGCGACAAGGCCACCTCCGGCGTCCTGGACGTGGTCGAGGAGCGCGCCGAACGCGACGGCGACGGCCTGTTCCTGCGCCTGGGCGACTCCCCGGCGCGCCGCGCCGACCAGTCCGCGGGCTGCCGGGTGCTCGGCGCCGCCCACGGCACCGCCGGACTGGTGTCCTACCTCGCCTCGGCCGCCGGGACGGCCGCCGCCCCGCGCGCACGCCCGCTGCTCGACGACTCCGTGCGCTGGCTGCGCGCCCAGCGCGGCGACTTCTCCCACGCCGTCTTCCCGCACCGCGTCGAGACGCGCTACACGCCCGCCCGCGCCACCTGGTGCTCGGGGGACCCCGGCATCGCCCTGGCGCTGACCGCGGCCGCCGGTGTCACCGGGGACCCGCGCGACGCCGACCTGGCCCGCGCCACCGCTTCGGCGGTCGCCACCCGGCCCGAGCGGGACTGCGGGATCACGGACGGGTGCGTGTGCCACGGCGCCGCCGGACTGGTCTGGTTCGGTCGCCGCGCCCACGACGACCACGGCCTGCCCGAGGGGCTGGAGTGCGTCCGGCGCTGGACCGGCTGGCTCGCCGAGCGGCGCGCCGAAGGGCCGCTGACCTACTTCAACCCCGCCGGGATGATCCGCGACGCCTCCTTCCTTGAAGGGGACGCGGGCGTGGCCCTGGCGCTGCTGTACGCGGCCACCGGGGCGCGGCCCGCGTGGGAGCAGCTCGTCCTGGCGCGCCCCGTCACACCGGAGGTCTGATGCCCGGCTCCCCGCCGACCGAAGCGCCCGCCGCCCGGGGCCGCCACTGGGTCCTGCGGCTGCTGTCCGCCTGCCGCCGCCGCCCGGGGCTGGCCGCGGGGGTGGCCGCGGCGGCCGTCCTGGGGACCGGGCTGACCGCGCTGGCGCCGCTGGCCGCCCAGATCGCCGTGGACGACGCGGTCCAGGGGCGCACGGACCGGATCGGCGTGCTCGCCCTCGCCCTGCTGGGAGCCGCCGCGCTCCAGTTCGCCGGGGCGTTCGCCCGCCAGTTCCTGTCCGGCAAGCTGGCCCTGGGCGTCCAGCACGACCTGCGCACGGCCGTGTTCGACTCGGTCCAGCGGCTCGACGGCGGCAAACAGGACACCCTGCGCACCGGCCAGGTGATGTCGCGCGCGGGCACCGACCTGCAACTGGTCCAGGGGCTGCTGGCCACCGCGCCGCAGGCCCTGGGCGGCTTGGTGCTCATCGTGTTCGCCTTCTCCGCGATGCTGTGGCTCTCCCCCGTGCTCACCGTCGTGGCCGCGGCCGTCGTGGTCTCCTTCGTCGTGGTGACGGCGCGCGTGAGCAGGCGCATGCCGCCCGCGACCATGGCCGTGCAGCGCCGCACCGCCGAGATCGCCCAGCACGTCGAGGAGACCGTGACCGGCGTCCGCGTCGTCAAGGCCTTCGGGCAGGAGGAGCGCGAGACCCGGCGCCTGGCCGACCTCGCCGCCCGCCTGTTCGGCGAGCGCATGCGGGTGGCCCGCATGCAGGCGGCCCCCAGCGCCACCCTCGGCGTGCTGCCCTACCTCGGCCAGGCCGCGGTGCTGGTGGCGGGCGCGTGGCTGGTCGCGCGCGGCGAGGTGTCCCTGGGCGCCCTCGTCGCCTTCTCCGGGTACATGGTCACCCTCACCGCGCCGTCGGCGTCCCTGTCCAACCTGGTCATGAGCGCCCAGCTCGTGCGGCCCGCGGCCCTGCGCGTGTTCGACCTCGCCGACTCCCGCCCCGACGTCACCGACGCGCCCGACGCCGCCGACGTGCCCGAGGGGCCGGTCGGCGTGGAGCTGGACGGCGTGCGCTTCGGCTACACCCGCGACTCCACCGTGCTCGACGGGCTGTCCCTGAGCGTGCGCCCGGGCGAGACCCTGGCGCTGGTCGGCCCCTCCGGGTCGGGCAAGTCCACCGTCTCGCTGCTGCTGCCCCGCTTCTACGACACCACCGGCGGCGCCGTGCGGATCGGCCCTCCCGGCGGCGCGGTGGACGTGCGCTCGCTGCGCCTGCGCTCGCTGCGCGCCGCGGTCGGCGTGGCCTTCGAGGAGCCGTTCCTGTTCTCCGGTTCGGTCGCCGACAACATCGCGTACGGACGCCCGCACGCCACCCGCGAGCAGGTCCGCGCGGCGGCCCGCGCCGCCGGGGCCGACGGCTTCGTCCGCGCGCTTCCCCACGGCTACGACACCCCCGTGGGCGAGCGCGGCCTGACCCTGTCCGGCGGCCAGCGCCAGCGCGTGGCCCTGGCCCGCACGCTCCTGGGCGACCCCCGCGTCCTGGTGCTGGACGACGCCACCTCGGCCGTGGACGCCGCCACCGAGGCCGCCATGGTCGCCACGCTCGCCGACGTCACCGCCGACCGCACCGTCCTGCTCGTGGCCCACCGCAGGTCCACCCTCGCCCTCGCCGACCGGATCGCGGTGCTCGACGGCGGCCGGGTGGTGGACGTGGGCACCGAGGCGGAACTGACCCGGCGCTGCCCGCTCTTCGCGCGACTGTGCGCCGGGGACGGGGGCGGAGTGGAGGAACCCGCCCCGGCCCCGGAGGGCGGCGGTTCCTCCCTGTGGCCCGAACCCGTGCCGGAGGCGACCGACCCCGACGAGGCCGCGCTGCCCGCCGCCGACGACCGCCCCGCCGAGCGCCTGGACCGCACGCCGCCGGAGGAGCCCGGAGCGCGCTTCGGCGTCCGCCGGGTGCTGGCCCCCGTCCGGGCCCTGCTGGCGCTCGCCGTCCTGCTGGTCCTGGCCGACGCCCTGGCCACCACCGCCCTGCCCGTCGTGCTGCGCTGGGGCCTGGACCGGGGCGTCGCCCCCGGCGACGCGGGCGTGGTCGCGGCCGTGGGCGCGGCGGCCCTGGCCCTGGTGGCGGTCAACTGGTGGGTCCTGGCCCTCCAGCCCCGCGTGGTCACCCGGACCGGGGAGAGCGCCCTGTACGCCCTGCGCCTGCGCGTCTTCCGGCACCTGCACCGGCTCGGCGTGGACTTCCACGAGCGCGAGCGCGGCGGCGGGACCATGACACGCATGACCACCGACGTCACCGCGCTGTCCACGTTCGTGGAGAGCGGGCTGACCATCGTCGTGGTCAACGGCGCCACCGTGCTGGGGATGGTCGTGGCGATGCTGGTGCTGGACCCGGGCCTGGCCCTGGTCGCCCTGGCGGTCCTGCCGGTGCTGCTCGCCGCGACCCTGTACTTCCGCCGCTGCGTGTCGCTGGCCTACCACCTGTCCCGGGAGCGGATCGGGGAGGTCAACGCCGACCTCCAGGAACAGGTGGCGGGGGCCCGCGAGTCCCAGGCGGCCGGGGCCGAGGACGGCGCGAGCGAGCGCTTCGCCGCCCTGTCCGACCGCTACCGCAGGACCCGGCTGACCGCCCAGCGCCACATCGCCCTGTACTTCCCGTTCGTCACCCTGCTCGGGGACGTGTCCACCGCCGCCGTGCTCGGGGCGGGCGCGTACCGGGTGGCGGAGGGCACCCTGTCGGTGGGCGTCCTGACCGCGTTCCTGCTCTACCTGGGGATGTTCTACGCCCCGTTCCAGCAGCTGTCGGTGGTCTTCGACAGCTACCAGCAGGCGCGCGTGGGCGTGGACCGCATCGGCGGACTGCTGCGTACGCCGCCCACCGCCGCGGCCTCCCGGCGCGCGGTCCCCGCACCGGTCCGGCGGGGCGGCGGCCGGGTGCGCCTGGAGGGGGTCGGCTTCACCTACCCCGGCGCGGGCGGGCCCGCCCTGGCCGACGTCACCCTGTCCGCCGACCCGGGCGAGACCGTGGCGCTGGTCGGCGAGACCGGCGCCGGGAAGTCCACCGTGGTCAGACTCATCGCCCGCTTCCACGACCCCGACCGGGGCGCGGTCCTGGTGGACGGGTCGGACGTGCGCGACCTCGACCCGGCCGAGCACCGGCGCAGACTCGGGGTGGTCCCCCAGGAGCCCCACCTGTTCACCGGGACCGTCGCCGACAACGTGCGCTACGGACGCCCCGGGGCCGGCGACCGCGAGGTGGAGGAGGCCGTGCGCGCGGTCGGCGCCCTGGACGCCGTGGCGGCCCTGCCCCGGGGGCTGCGCCATCCGGTCGGCGAGCGCGGGCGCGGCTTGTCCACCGGGCAGCGCCAGCTCGTCGCGCTGGCGCGGGCGCGGCTGGTGGACCCCGACGTGCTGCTGCTGGACGAGCCCTCCGCGGGGCTGGACCCGGGCACCGAGCGCGCCGTGCTGACGGCGATGGAACGCCTGTCCCGGGGGAGGACGACCTTCGTGGTCACCCACAGCCTGGCGACGGCCGCCCGCGCGGACCGGATCGCGGTGCTCGATGGCGGGCGGGTCGTCGAGACGGGCACGCACGCGGAGCTGTCGGCGTCGGGGGGCGCCTACGCCCGGTTGTGGCGGAGCAGCGGGGCGGGGCCCGTGCCGGTCTGAGACCGGGCCCCGCCCGGCGCGGATGTTCCGCCGTCCCGTGGTGTCACCGGCGGGCGCGGCTCCGGGGTCCCGACCGGCGAGGGCCCCGTCCCCTGGCGGCGCTGTGGGCGCTGCCCCGGGGCCCCGGCCCGGCGCGGACGCCCCGTGTCCCGGCGCGGGAGCCTCAGCTCCCGGCCCGGGAGCCCCGGTGCTCCGGCATCCGGAAGTAGATCATCGGGTTGTCCGTGCTGGTGCGCACGGGCTCGCCCAGCCCCAGGTCCTCCCGCAGCTCCAGGAGGGCGGTGTAGGGCGCGGGGGCCTTCTTGCGGGAGGGGGTGAAGAAGTCCGTGCCGTTCTCGCGCAGCCACGACAGCACCACGGCGCCCTCGGTGAAGGGCAGGGCGCGCTTGCCGTGGAAGACGTCGTGGACGCTGACCGGCGTTCCCGGGGCCACGCGCGGGAACAGCGCCTCCAGGTACCACCTGGCGAACCGGCCGTTGTGCGCGGCGTCCACGAACAGGTACCCGATCCCCTCGGGGACCTGGGACATGTTCTCGCGGATGTCGCCCTTGTGGAACTCCCACCGCCCCAGGGACAGCTCGGAGGGCACGTTCGCCACCACGTTGTCCACGATGTCGAAGGAGTGCAGCGTCCCCCCGCCGTTGTCGCGCAGCGCGGACAGGATCCACGTGGTGGACCAGCCGTGGAAGGTCCCCAGCTCCATCACCGTGTCCGGCCGCGTCTCGCGCAGCAGCAGGTAGGTGATCTCCGCCTCCAGGTCGTCCAGCTGCGGCGTCATCCGCCCGCGCGTGCGGCGGAGGAACTCGCGCTGCGCGTCCCGGACCTTCGCCAGGGGGTCCCGGTACCTGCGGTACAGGTCCCCGATCAGCGCCAGGTCGATGTCTCCCATACCGTCCCCACTCCAGTGTCGCTCGATGGTCGCTCTCCGTGAACGCGGGCTTCAACTTACCCGTGACCCGGGGCCTCACACCGCTTCGCGACGCCCTTCCCGGCGCGATTCCCGGACATTCTCGCGCATCCTCCTCCCCAGGTAGGAGGCTCCGTCGTCCGGACGGCTCCGGCCGGTCCGCAGGAGGGGCGCGTATTTCCTCCTCCGGACCGAAGCGCCGTGAGCAGGGCCGACCTAGGGTCGGGAGCGTCGGCAGGGAAGAGGGGACCGCCGGGACCCGCCCGGCACGCGACGGGGGAGGACCGATGGCCGCCACCGGCGGGAGGGGCACGACGGCCCGGACGGACGCGAGCACCGCCTCCGGCGTCCTGGACGCGGCCCTGGCCTGGCTCACCGACCACGCGGAGTGGTTCGGGCCGCGCTGGGACGACCACTTCCCGCCGCGCGACTTCGCCGGGGCCACCGTCATGGAGCTGCTCATGCTCTGCCGCCTCCTGCGCCGGACGGATCCGGCCCCGCCCGGAGCCGCGGAACTGGAGCGCGCCGCCGCGGAACTGGCCCGGGACGCGGTCGCCGCGACCGCCCCCGGCGGGGACGCACGGAACCTGCCCTACCGGCTGTGGACGGCGGCGCTGCTCGCCGACCTGGGCCGTCCGGCGGACGGGCCCCTCGCCGACGCGCGGGCCCTGGCCGAGCGGCGGCCCCCGCGGCCCCCCGGGGCCGGGGCCTCGCCGGTCCTGGCCCTGGAACTGCGCCACATCCTCGACCTGGCCGGGCTCGCCGCCCCCGCGGACCTGCCCGGCACCGCGCCGCTCTACGACGCCTGCGTGGCCGAGCACGCGGGCGGCACCGGCGAGTACGACGCCTACGGGGTCACCCACGCCGTCCTGTACGCCACCGACTTCGGGACCCGGCCGCTGCCGGGGGACACCGCGCGCATGGGGCGTGTGCTCGACGGCCTGCTGCGCGCCTACCTGGACGAGGACCACCTGGACCTGACCGCCGAACTGCTCCTGTGCGCGCGGATTGTCCGAGGAGGGCCTTTCGTGCTGGAGCGGCGGGCCTGGGACCGGCTGGCCCGGGCCCAGCGCCCCGACGGCTCCCTGCCCGGTCCGCCCTTCGACGCCGGGGTCCTGGCCGGGCGCACGGGGGAGCGGGCCACCGCCTACGTCTTCCGCACCTGCTACCACACGACCCTGGTCACCGCGATGGCCGCCGCACATGCCGGGGCGTCCGCGCGCCCGTGAGCGCGGGCCCCGCGACGAGAGGAGCACGTCCATGGCCGACGCCCCGACACCGTCGGCGTGCCCCGTGAGCCTGCCCACCGCACGCGAGCACGCCCTGGACCCGCCGCCCCGCTTCGCCGAACTGCGCGAGAGGTCGCCGATCACCCGGCTGGCCCTGCCCGACGGGACGCGGGGGTGGCTCGTGACCGACTACGAGCTGGCCTGCGACGTCCTGGTGGACCAGCGCTTCAGCGCGCGGCAGGACATCCGCGTCCCGCCGCCGGGGCAGGACCCGGCGCCTCCCGCGGCGCCCGGCTTCTTCGTGCGGATGGACGCGCCCGAGCACACCCGCTACCGCAGGCGCCTGGCCGGGCAGTTCACCCGGCGGCGGATGCTCCTGCTGGAGTCGCGCATCGGGGAGATCGCCGAGGAGCACGTGGAGCGCATGCTCTCGGCGGGCGCGCCCGCGGACCTGGTGACCGACTACGCCCTGCCCGTGCCGTCACTGGTCATCTGCGAGCTGCTCGGCGTGCCCTACGGGGAGCGCGAGCGGTTCCAGCGCGACACGGCGGTCGCCTTCGACGTGGGACAGCCCCGGGAGCGGGTCTCGGCGGCGCTCGCCGACCTCAACGCCTTCCTGGCCGACCTGGTGCGCCGCAAGCGCCGCGAACCGGGGGAGGACCTGCTCAGCGGGTTGCTGGACGCCCCGGACCTGACGGACGAGGAGGTCGCGGCGATGGCCTTCCTGCTGCTGGTCGCCGGGCACGAGACGACGGCGAGCATGCTCGCCCTGGGCGCGTTCGCCCTGCTCACCCACCCCGGGCCGTGGCGCGGGGCGCTCACCGGCACCGACCCGAAGCCGATGGCGCGGCTGGTGGACGAGCTGCTGCGCTATCTGACGATCATGCAGTTCGGGGCGATGCGGGTGGCCCGCGAGGACCTGGAGGTGCGCGGGGAGCGCGTCCGGGCGGGGGAGGCGGTCGTGGTCTCCCTGTCCGCCGCCAACCGCGACCCGCGGGCCTTCCCCGGTCCCGACGTGCTCGACCCGGGGCGGGAGCGCCCCATGCACCTGGCCTTCGGCCTGGGCGCCCACCACTGCCTGGGCCACCAGCTGGCCCGGACGGAGCTGCGGCTGGGGTACGGCACGCTGTTCCGGCGGATACCGGACCTGCGCCTGGCCGTCCCGCCGCACAGCGTTCGTATGCGCGACAGCTCCGCGGTCTACGGGGTGCACTCCCTTCCGGTCGCCTGGGGCGAGTGAGGAGCCGGGCTTTAGGGACGGGATTCCAAAAAGAGGGGAATTCCCCGTCCGATACCCACGGCGATCTCCTATGGAAAAGGAAATGGTTACGGGTTGAAGCCGCCGGGAACGGCGGGGCCTGCTTGGACGCGATTGTCCGCAGGGCGGGGAAATGAGGATCCCGGCGCAATGCTCGGACCTAGGTGATCGGCGAACACGGGCCGTGACCGGTTTTTTCGGGTTTATTCTCCGATGGCCACATGCGGCCACGGGCGAAGGGTTTGTCCGTAGGGGATCGGGGATTTAAGGACGGCTGGCTTCTTTCCAATGGACAACCCCGGGTTCCCCCGCCCCCGCAACCCGGTGGTTTCGCACGAAAAGGGGACAGGTCCACTGATTACCCGCGTACTGATTATCGGTGACCAGGACGTAGTGAGGCTGGGACTGTGTACGGCCTTCGAAGCGACGCAAGACATCAAGGTGGTCGGAACGACCGGCGACCTGCGAGTGGCGGTGGCCAGGGCGCGGCAGCTCCGTCCCGACGTGGCCGTCGTCGACATGGCGGCGCTGGGGGAGAGGGGGAACGAGGTGGTCCGCGAGCTCTCGGAGCTGGACGACCCCCGCGTTCGCGTCCTCGCCCTGGCGGTGCCCAGTGACAGGGACAACCTCGTCAGCTGCCTGCGGGCCGGCGCCTGCGGCTACATCCTCACCGGAAGCGACATGTCCGTCATCACCGACGCCGTGCGCTCACTCCGGGAGGGGCACACCGTGCTCGACCCGGCCGTGGTCGGCACGGTCGTGGAGGAGTTCGTCCGCTACGAGGCGGCGGTGTGCGTCGGGGCGGACGACCCGGACTCGTGCTGGAAGGAGCAGTTCACCGACCGGGAGAAGGACGTGGTCGCGCTGGTCGCCACCGGTGCCAGCAACGCCGAGATCGCCGGGGTCCTCGGCCTGTCCGAGACGACCATCAAGTCACACGTGTCCAGCGTCCTCGCCAAGAGGGGGCTGCGCAACCGCGTCCAGCTGGTGGTCTGGGCCTTCCGGAGCGGGCTCGTCCCGGTCCGGGGCAGGGACGCGGTGCTCTAGCGGCGCCCGCCGCCGGAGGCGGGCGGAACGGCCGACCAGACGCGCGGTGCCGGCGGAGGGCCGCCGCGCGACCCCCTGACCCCGGATGCTCCGGTCCTCAGGACTCCTCGGCACCCCGGGCGGAGCGCGACTCCACCAGGACCCGGACGCCGTCCAGGACGCGTTCGAGGCCGAACGCGAACTCGTGGTCGGACGAGTAGACCGTCCTGTGCTCCCTGCCCACCGTGCTGCCCACCCGTGAGGCGAGCGGGTAGTCGCTGTCCCGTGTGAACGCCGCGAGCAGCGGGCCGTGGGTGCTCCACCACTGGCCGTCCGTCATCCCCGTGGCCCGTTCGGTCTCGCTGACCGCCGCGGCCTGGCTGGCGGCGCCCTCCGCGTAGCTGTTGACCAGGCTGACCGTGGAGTCCATCTCGACGTCGGACAGTCCCAGGCCGTCCACGGCGGACAGCTCGTACTCGTACTTGGCGATGAGGTGGGGGCCCAGGAGGCGGCCCCGCGGGGTCTGGAGCATCCAGGGGTGGCGCAGGAGCAGCCGCCAGTTCGCGTACGCGACCGCGCTCAGCCGTTCGCGCCAGTGCTCGGGACGCTCGCCGTCCGCGTACATGTCGGCGTAGGCGGCGTCGAGCATGAGGTCGACCAGCTCGCCCTTGCCGGGGACGTAGGTGTACAGGGACATGGTCCCCACGCCCAGGCGTTCGGCGACCTTGCGCATGGACAGCGCGGCGAGACCTTCGTTGTCGGCCATCTCCGAGGCCACGGCCACGATCCGGTCCACGCTCAGGTCCGGTTTGTTGCGGCGGCTGACGGGCTCCTGGGTCCGCCACAGCAGGGCGAGACTGCGCGCGGGGTCGCCGCTCTTGGTGTACTGCGTGGGCATCGGCCGTCCTGCTCTCGGTCCGGTGTCCGGCCAGTCTAGGGCGTGTTCCACGGGCGCACGCCCCGCTGCGCGGCGTCGCGGGGGAGGCCGGGGCGTCGGGAGGTTCGGGAGGGCCGGTCCGCGTCCGGCCGGGGGGAGCGCCCCGGCCGGACGCGGCGGTCCGCGGGTCGGTCCCGCGGGCGGAAGGCGTCCGCCCGAGCCGCCGGACCCGTCAAGGGCCCCGCCCGGTCAAGCCCGTGGGCGGAAGGTGCCCGCTGGGAATGTCACCGAGACCGTCGTCCCGCGGTCCGTCATGCGGGCGGAAGGCGTCCGCTGGGGGATGTCACCGAGACCGTCGTCCCGCGGTCAGGACCGCGGGCGGAAGGCGTCCGCGTTCTCCTCGACCCACTCGGCGAAGGTGCGCGCGGGCCTGCCCGTGACCCGCTCGACGGTGTCCTGGACCCTGGTGCCGACCTCGGGCGGGTCGGTGGCCAGCTGGAGGCCGAAGGCCACGTACTCCTCGTCGTGGCCCAGGGCGCGCAGCCGCTCGGCCTCCTCCTCCAGGGTGAGGCGGACCAGTCCGACCTCGCGGCCGATCCCGCGCGAGAGCACGGCCACCCGCTCCGCCGGGGTCAGCGCCTCGGGGCCGGTGAGGGGGTAGGCGCGGCCGCCGTGGCCGTCCCCGGTGAGGGCGGTGACCGCGACGGAGGCGATGTCGGCCTCGTGGACCAGGGCGCTGGGCGCGGTGCGCGCCTCGCGGACCACGCCCTCCGCGCGCACGGAGTCGGCCCATTCCAGGGTGTTGGCCATGAACTCGACCGGCTGGAGCAGGGTCCAGGCCAGGCCGCTCGCGGCCAGGGCCTCCTCCACGGGTCCCGGGTAGAAGTCGCACAGCACCGACACCCTGCGCACGCCCGCCTTCTCGGCGAGTTCGACCAGGCGCGGAGCCGAGGTGAGGGGGCTGTAGTCGTCCCCGCCGAAGGTGATCAGGTGCAGCCCCGTGACCCCTTCGAGGTGCGGGGCGAGGCCGTCCGGGTCGGTGAGGTCGCCGCCGACGACCTGCGCGCCCTCGGGCAGGCGGGCCCGGTCGGGGGAGCGGGTCAGCGCGCGCACGGGGTGTCCGGCGCCGAGCAGCTGCCCGACGACGTGGCGGCCGACGTTGCCGGTGGCTCCGGCGACGAGGAAGGTCATGGCTCTCCATCCGTCCAGTGGGGGATCCTGGTTTCCGTAAGGCGTACAGTACGTCGTACGGGAACGGTGTGCAAGAGGAGGCGCGGTGCCCAGGGGAGCAGGGGGTCCGCGGGCGGTGCCGTGCTTTCTTCCGCGTCCGGGCCGGACGCCGAGCCCGCCTCGGCGATTCCACGTCCGGACCGGGATCAGGGCATGCGGAAGGACTCCGGGCGGCTCCAAGCCCGAGGTGGGATCAGGGCATACGGAGGGCGCCCCGGGCGGCACCACATCCGGGCCGGGAGGAAGGCGCCCCGAGGCGCCCCGAGCGGCGGTGGGCTCTCGCCCGGGTTCGGCCGGGGGAACGGCAGGGTCCGGGCGGTGCGGGGTTCAGGGCATGTGGAAGGCGCCGCGGGCCGCGGCGGGCTCTCCCGTGTTCGGTCCGGGGCGCTGGGGCGGCGCCGGGTTCAGGATCTGCGGACGAAGGCGCCCCGGGCGGCGGCCTCGGCGGTGACCAGGGCGGCCAGGTCCAGGTCGGCGGACGTGACGGGTTCGCGGCTGACGAAGAGGCGGTAGTAGACCGGTGCGATCGCCGAGCGCACCACCTCCTCGGCGTCGGTGCCCTCGGGGGCCTCGCCCCGGGCGACGGCCTCGGTCACCAGGACGGCGGCGCGCGCGTGGCGGTCGGCCATGAACACGCGCAGTGCCCCGGCCACGCGCGGGGAGGCGAAGGCGGCCGCGATGGAGGCCGCGGACATCGCGCCCTCGGGGGCCTCGGTGAAGCCGTGCAGCACGGTCGTGTTGAGGGCCCGCAGGTCGGTGCGCAGGGAGCCGGTGCGCTCGGGTGTCCAGTCGCGGGTGGTGGACCACTCCAGCGCCGCGGACAGGAGTCCGTCCACCCCTCCCCAGCGGCGGTAGACGGTGGCCTTGTGCACGCCGGAGCGGGTGGCGACGCGTTCGGCGGTGAGTCCTGCGTAGCCGTGTTCGCCCAGCTCGTCGAGGGTGGCCTGGAGTACGGCGGCGGTGTTGCGCGCGGTGCGGCCGCCGGGTCTGGCGGCGCCCGGGGTTCCCGTGTCAGAGGTCATAACGCAACTCTAGTTGCATTTGCTGTCTTCGTGTGCCATGCTCCTTATCGCGACAACAGTCGCATCAAGCCCTCTCGAAGGAGGAGATCACGATGGGCCGCTTCCGCCGCACCCAGGGTCCCCGGCAGTTCTCCACCACCATCGAGAGGTCCGCATGTCTTCCGCCTTCTCCGTCGTCTGCACGGGTCTGTCCTTCGCCTGGCCCGACGGCACGCCCGTCCTGACCGGTCTGGACGCCGCCTTCGGTACCGGGCGAACCGGGCTGGTCGGCCGCAACGGCAGCGGCAAGTCCACCCTGCTCCGCCTCGTCGCGGGGCGGCTGACCCCGGCGTCGGGCACGGTGTCCGTGGACGGCGACGTCGGCTACCTGGACCAGGGACTGACCCTGGACACCGGCCGCACCGTCGCCGAACTGCTGGGCGTCGACCGGGTCCGCGCCGCGCTGCACGCCATCGAGGCGGGCGAGGCCACCGAGGCGAACTTCGCCGCCGTCGGCGAGGACTGGGACGTGGAGGAACGCGCCCTGGCCCAGCTCGAACGGTTCGGCGTCGCCCTGACGGGGGACGCCCCGCTGGACCGCCCCGTCGGCACCCTCTCCGGAGGGGAGGCCATGCTGGTCGCGCTCGCGGGGCTGGCGCTGCGCCGCCCCGCCGTCACCCTGCTGGACGAGCCCACCAACAACCTGGACCGCCGCGCCCGGGAGCGGCTCCACGACGCGGTCGCGTCCTGGCAGGGGGTGCTCGTCGTGGTCAGCCACGACCGCGAACTCCTGGAACGCGTCGACCAGATCGCCGAACTCCGGGAAGGGAGGATGCGCGTGTGGGGCGGCAACTACTCCGCCTACACCGAGCAGCTCGCCGCCGAGCAGGAGGCGGCCCGGCGCATGGTGCGCGTGGCCGAGGCCGACGTGCGCCGCGAGAAGCGCCAGCTCGTCGACGCCCAGGTCAAGCTGGCCAGGCGGGTGCGCTACGGGAAGAAGATGTACGACACCAAGCGCGAGCCCCGCGTGGTCATGAAGCAGCGCAAGCGCGACGCCCAGGTGGCGGCGGGCAAGCACCGCGTCATGCAGGAGGCCAAACTGCTCGGGGCAAGGGAGGAGCTGGGCCGGGCGGAGGACGCCGTCCGCGACGACGACGCCATCCGCGTCGCCCTGCCCGGAACCGAGGTCCCGGCCGGACACGGCGTCCTGGAGCTGGGCACCCCGGACGGCGGGCGGCTGTACCTGCGCGGGCCCGAACGGGTGGCGCTGGTCGGGCCCAACGGGTCCGGCAAGACCACCCTGCTGCGGGCCGTGGTCGGCCGGGGGCGCCACCCGCAGGCCGAGGTGGTGCACGCCGCCGACCGGATCGGCTACCTGCCGCAGCGGCTGGACGTGCTGGACGACGGCCTGAGCGTGCTCGACAACGTGCGCGCGGCGGCGCCCTCCGCCACGCCGCACCGGGTGCGGGCCGGTCTGGCCCGCTTCCTCATCCGCGGGGACCGGGTGGACCAGAGGGCGGGCGACCTCTCCGGCGGCGAGCGGTTCCGGGTGGCGCTGGCCCGGCTGCTGCTGGCGGACGAGCCTCCCCGGCTGCTGGTGCTGGACGAGCCCACCAACAGCCTCGACCTGGACAGCCAGCGGCAGCTGGCCGAGGCCCTCGCGGACTACCGGGGCGCCCTGCTGGTGGCCAGCCACGACCACGCGTTCCTGCGCGAGGTCGGGGTGGGCCGCTGGTGGCGGACCGAGCGCGGGCACGCCCCGGTGGAGGTGTCCGGGGCCGACTGACGGGGGGACGGCGGCGGGGAGCCGACGCCCCGCCGCTGCCTCGTCACCGAGCCGACGCCGAGCCGCGGCCGGGCCATGGTCGGGCCGCGGTCGGAGCGGTCGGCGGCGGTCAGGCGGGCTTGGCCGGGCAGGCGACCAGGTGGTCGTCGACCACGCCCACGGCCTGGAGGTAGGAGTAGACGATGGTGGTGCCCACGAAGGTGAAGCCGCGCTTCTTCAGGTCCCTGCTGACCCGGTCCGACAGCGGGGTGCTCACCGGGACCTCGGAGGGTTCGGTGAAGCGGTTGACCACGGGCGTTCCGTCCACCCAGCCCCACAGGTAGGCCGCGAAGGTGCCGTACTCCTCGCGCACGTCCCCGAAGGCCCGGGCGTTGCGGGGGAGCGAGGCCACCTTGAGCCGGTTGCGGATGATCCCGGCGTCCTGGAGGAGCCGGTCGGTGTCCTCCTGGCCGTACTCCGCGATCCGGTCCCGGTCGAAGCCCTCCAGGGCCCGCCGGTAGTTCTCCCGCTTGTTGAGCACGGTGGACCAGGACAGCCCGGCCTGCGCGCCCTCCAGGACGAGCATCTCGAACAGGTGCGCGTCGTCGCGGGAGGGCCTGCCCCACTCCTGGTCGTGGTAGGCCACCATCAGCTCGGAGGACCCCCGTGCCCAGGCACAGCGCTGGTCGGACATGGCAGCTCCTCGGGGCCGGCGGCGGTGGTCGCCTCCATGGTGCCGCAGGTCGGTGACAGTCCGGACGTGACCTCCGGTCGGGGTGCGTTGTGCAGGTGTCTCGCTGGTCGCGGTCCTGACCAGTAGGGCGAGTGCGCCGGTCCTGTGTGTGAAACCATGGGATGGTTCGGACTTGGTTCTATGGGTGAAATGTCTGTTTCTCGGGAAGTTGGAAATTCGGCTGCTTGCCGCTGGTAAGTTTCCAGGTCA
>NZ_KB906860.1:0-262161 GCF_000381685.1 Nocardiopsis sp. CNS-639 | reverse complement strand
GTTCTCCCCGCGCACGCGGGGATGGTCCCGTGGGCATCCGGTTCTGCCTCCGCGTCATGGGGTTCTCCCCGCGCACGCGGGGATGGTCCCCCGACCAGGTGCTCGGAGGCGACGCCGAGCTGGTGCTCCCCGCGCACGCGGGGCGGGCTTGAGTCGGAAGGAGCGTTCTTGACCGACACGGACGCTCCGCGTCCGGGAACCCTCGCAAGATCCCCGGCGAGAACTCTCTCTCGTCAGGCTCACGAAAAATTAACCGCCACCTTTCAGAGCGAGAGGTACGGTTCGCGCTATGGCAACTAGGAAGTACTTGGTAACCCTTCCGGAGGAACTAGCCGAAGCCATCCGCGCCGAGGTGGGTCCCGATGGGTTCAGCCGCTACGTCACTCAGGCCGTCGAGCGTCAGCACGAGCGCGACAGGCTCCACGAGTACGTTGAATGGTGGGAGTCCGAATACGGTGCGATCACCGATGAGGAACTCGCCGAGGCCGAGGCGGAGCACCGTGAGATCGAGCGCCGACATGCCGAACTGGTCCGGAAACACGATCCTCTTCGGAAGGCTGCTGAAGGAGCCCGTCACCGTCTTCACCTCCGACAAGGACGACATGGACCAACTGTGCGGTGACCGCGTGGTGGTCTTCAAGCTGTGAGTCGGGGAGGGGCGCATGGCCTCGCCCCACCGTGGTCTCCACTGGTTCCAGGTCCGGGATCTCAGGCGGTGCCGTGCCAGGATCTCCACAGGGCCGCGTAGGCGCCGCCCGCGTCCACCAGTTCGTCGTGGGCGCCCAGTTCGGTGATCCGGCCGTCCTCCACCACCGCCACCCGGTCGGCGTCGTGCGCGGTGTGCAGCCGGTGCGCGATCGCGATCACCGTCCTGCCCTCCAGCACCGCCGCGAGGGAGCGCTCCGCGGCCCGGGCGGTGGTGGGGTCCAGCAGCGAGGTGGCCTCGTCGAGCACCACCGTGTGCGGGTCGGCCAGCACCACCCGGGCCAGGGCCAGCTGCTGTGCCGCCGCGGCGTCCAGCGCCGTGCCGCCCGCGCCCAGCGGGGTGTCCAGCCCCTCCGGCAGCTCCCGTGGCCAGTCCGCGCCCACCGCCTCCAGCGCGGACAGCAGGTCGGCGTCGTCGGCCTCCTCCGAGGCCAGGGCCAGGTTCTCGCGCAGCGTTCCCACGAACACGTGGTGCTCCTGGTTGACCAGGACGATGCGGCGGCGCAGCTCCTCCGGGCCCAGGTCGGCCACGGGCACCCCGCCCACCAGCACGCTCCCCGAGTCCGGTGAGTCCACTCCGGCCAGCAGCCGCCCCAGGGTGGTCTTGCCCGCCCCCGAGGGGCCCACGACCGCCAGCCGTTCGCCGGGCCGCACCGTCAGGTCGATCCCGCGCAGGACGTCCGTGCCCGCCACGTAGGCGTAGCGGGCATCGCGGACCTCGATCCGGTCGTCGGCGGGCGTCGGGGCCGCGCCCACCGGAGCCGCCACCCGCCCCACACCGCGCACCCGCGCAAACGACGCCCCACCGCGCTGCAACTGCTCCACCCAGTACATGATCCCGCTGGCGGGCTCCTCCATCTGCCGCATGTAGAGGCAACAGGTCACCACCACCCCCAGGCTCACCCCACCCTCCAGGTGGAGCAGACCGCCGCCGAGCAGCACCACCACGGCGGGCAGAGAGAACGCGGCGTCGGCGACGGGGAACAGCACCGACCGCAGGCGCAGGGTGCGGCGTCGCGCCCCGTACAGCTCCAGGGTGTCGCGGTCGGTACGGGCCACTCGCTCCCGGCGCAGCCCCAGCGCCTCCACGGTGCGCCCGCCCTCGGCGGTGGCGGTCACCCCCGCCAGCGCGGTCGAGGTGGCCGCTCCCTCCGCCAGGTAGGCGGCGCGCGACCGGCGCAGGTACCAGCGCAGCGCCCACCAGAGCGGAGGCACCACCACCAGGACCAGCACGCCCAGGGACGGACTGAGCCAGAACACCGCGGCCAGCAGGAAGAGGATCTGCAACAGACCCGGGAACACGTCGGGGACCGCGCCGCGCAGGGTCGTCGCGATCACCCCCATGTCACCGGACGCCCGGTTGGTGAGGTCCCCGGTGCCCGACCGCTCCACCACCCGGGCGGGCAGGGTCAGGGCCCGATCCACGAACTCCTCGCGCAGCCGCGCCAGCGCCCGCTCCGCGAAGCGGAACGCGCCCAGCCGCGCGTACCGGGTCAGCACCAGCTGCGCCAGCGCGCAGGCCAGGACGGCGGCGGCCAGCCCGTCGACCGCCGCGACGGTGGCCCGCCCGGCCTCCAGGAGGTCGATGATCCGGCCCAACAGGTAGGGCCCGGCCAGCCCGGCCGCACTGGCCAGGCAGGTCAGCACGAGCGTCGCGGTCAGTCCCGCCCGGTCGGCCGACACCAGCCGCCAGGCGTCCCGACGCGCCTGGGCGGGCTCCGCCACCGGCAGCCGTTCCCCCTCCCCGGCGCGCATCCCGTGCCCGCCGCCGACCCGCCCGGTTCCCGTGCCCGACTCGGCTCCCACTCCTGCGACGGTCCCGCTCTCCTTTCCGGCGTCCGCGTTCCCGCCGGTCTCTGTGCCCTTCCCTGTCTCGGTGCTCACGGCCGGCTCCCCTCGTCCGCTCCGCGCAGGACCAGCGCCCGGTAGTCCGGCCGCGTGGCCACCAGCTCCCCGTGCGTGCCCACCGCCACCGCCCGCCCCTCGTCCAGCAGCACCACCCGGTCCGCCCGCGCCAGCAGCAGCGGCGAGGTGCTCGCGACCACGGTGGTGAGCCCTTCGCGCGCCTCGTGCAGCCGGGCCGCGACCAGCGCCTCGGTGTGCGCGTCCACCGCCGAGGTGGGTTCGACCAGCAGCAGCACCTCCGGTTCGGCCAGGACCGCGCGGGCCAGCCGTACCCGCTGGCGCTGCCCGCCGGACAGGTTGCGGCCCTGCTCCTCCACCGCCGAGTCCAGCCCGTCGGGCAGGGACGAGACCACGTCCAGCGCCCCGGCCGTCCGCAGTGCTTCCATGACCTCCTCGTCGGTGTGGCCGCCGTGCACCGCGACCACCTCGCGCAGCGGACCGGCGAACAGGTACGCCTCGTTGTCGCCGACCAGGACGCGGTCGCGTACCCGCTCCACGTCCATGTCGCGCAGCGGCACTCCGCCCCAGGTGGCGTCGGAGTCGGTGTAGCGGCCCAGCCGGTCCACCACCAGCGCCGCGTCCCCGGACCGGAGCGACACCAGGGCGGTCATCGACCCCGGCGGCACCCGGGTTCCGCTCCCGGGGTCCACCAGTTCGGCGGGGTCCTCCGGGGGAGCCGCGCCGCCGCCCTCCGACAGATCGGGCCCGGACCGCAGCACCCGCACCACCCGTTCCAGCGACACGTGGCCGTGGGTGAGGTCGCTGGCCGCCTCGACCAGGAAGAACACCGGCATGATGAGCACGGCCACGTAGCCGTACACGGCGACCACCTCCCCCACGGTGATCTCCCCGGACACCGCGAGCCGGGCGGCGATCCAGGTGACGGCCGCCAGGAAGACCACCGGCAGGCAGGAGCTGACCGCCTCGAACCAGCTGTTGGTCGCGCCGAGCCGGTACCCCTGGCGCAGCAGCGAGGCCGAGCGCTCCCGGTACCGGGCGGCGAACCGCTCCCTGCCGCCGATGCCGGACAGCACGCGCAGCCCGGCCACGATGTCGCCCGCCAGGGCGGTCAGCAGCCCCTCCCGTTCCCGGTAGCCGCTCTGTCCGCCGCGCAGGCCGCGCAGCAGCGGTCCCAGGGTGAGGACGAGCAGGGGTACGCCGACCAGCACGACCGCCGCCAGTAGAGGGGACACGGTCAGGAGCAGGACGGCGACCGACGCGTAGGCGATCACCGAGCCGACCCCCGGACCGGTCATGGTGAGCATCTGCGCGATCCGACCTACGTCGAGGGCCTGGATGGTGGACAGCTCCCCGGAGGAGAGCCGCCGGGGCAGCGCCGCGCCCAGCCGGGCCGCGTGTCTGGCCACCACGCGCATGGTCCGCAGCGAGGCGTCCATCCGCACGAGCGTCATGGTGCGGTGCCGCATGATCGACACGGCCGCGTTGAGGATCCCCGCGCCCGCCAGCGCGCCCGCCCACAGCAGCAGGGAGCCCCGGTCCCCGGCCCGCAGTCCGTCGTCCACGGCGCGGGAGAGGAGGTAGGGGGTGACCATGAGGCCGATCATCCAGACGGTTCCCCAGAAGGCTCCGGCCAGGACTCGCCACGGTTGGGAGGCGATGAGCCACCACAGGTAGCGCCAGGGGCCCCGGGCGTCCGGTGTGCCGGGGGCGGGCACACGCGGACGCGGGCCAGTCGCGGCGGCGGACGTGCGGGGGGCGGGCGCCGCCTCGGTACCGGTCACGGGGCCTCCGTTCGGATCGTCGGATCAGCGGCTCTCGTTCTTTTCCCCTTCATGAAAACAGGACCGCCGCCGCGCCGGAAGGCGCCTCCTACTTCGGTGGAAAACTCCGGGGAGTGCCGTTTTCCGTGTCCGTGAAACCTCTCCAATAACACCAGAAACACCAGTAACAAAACTCGCAAGAGGAGCAAGAGCGCCTATCCGCGATCCCGTCCAGCTGGGCGAGTGTGCCGGTCCCGTGTGTGGAACCATGGGATGGTTCGGACTCGGCTTTGTGGGTGAAATGTCTGTTTCTCGGGAAGTTGGAAATTTGGCTGCTTGCCGCTGGTAAATTCCCAGTTCAGCGAGTCTGCTCCCCGCGCACGCGGGGATGGTCCCCGGTTGCGGGCTTCCTGGCGGAACTGGTCAAGGCTGCTCCCCGCGCACGCGGGGATGGTCCCAGGGTGTCGCCGATCTCGTCGTCGTAGCGGTACTGCTCCCCGCGCACGCGGGGATGGTCCCCTGGCCAGCCAGGTCCGGGGGCGCGGACGGCGCTGCTCCCCGCGCACGCGGGGATGGTCCCTGGTTCGTGGACAGGTGGGTGAGAGCCCCGTTCTGCTCCCCGCGCACGCGGGGATGGTCCCCACAGAAATACGCGGCCCCGTGACGGCTTTTCCTGCTCCCCGCGCACGCGGGGATGGTCCCTGCGATGTTCCGCAGTTCCTCGGGCCGCTCCTCTGCTCCCCGCGCACGCGGGGATGGTCCCTCCTTCCCGCACCAGTCGCAGGTGCGCCGGAGCTGCTCCCCGCGCACGCGGGGATGGTCCCCCGACCAGATGCTCGCTGGCGACGCCGAGCTGCTGCTCCCCGCGCACGCGGGGATGGTCCCACGGTGGACCCCGAGGGCCTGTGGTTCCTGGGCTGCTCCCCGCGCACGCGGGGATGGTCCCCCGCCGGCCGAAGTTGTGGCCGCCCTCACCACCTGCTCCCCGCGCACGCGGGGATGGTCCCGTCGCCTCGGCCGTCGTCCCGCCCCCCTCGGCCTGCTCCCCGCGCACGCGGGGATGGTCCCCGGCCGGGCGACTGGTGAGTGCCCACCGTGACCTGCTCCCCGCGCACGCGGGGATGGTCCCAACTCGCTCTACTGGGCGTCGTGCAAGGCCGGCTGCTCCCCGCGCACGCGGGGATGGTCCCCCCCTCAACCTCGACACCATCGACGCCACCGGCTGCTCCCCGCGCACGCGGGGATGGTCCCCCTGCATAGAGTTGCAACATGGTTGACAGGACCTGCTCCCCGCGCACGCGGGGATGGTCCCTGGCTGCCGACACCCGCGCGCCGATCTCGGTCCTGCTCCCCGCGCACGCGGGGATGGTCCCCGGTACCCGGATGAGGACCTGGACCACGCCGCCTGCTCCCCGCGCACGCGGGGATGGTCCCAGGACCGCGCCCATGCCCACCACCGAGTAGGACTGCTCCCCGCGCACGCGGGGATGGTCCCGAGGCCGCGGACACCCTGCCCGACTTGAACTCCTGCTCCCCGCGCACGCGGGGATGGTCCCGGGGGCCGCCCCGCTTTTGTGGACCGTCACGTCTGCTCCCCGCGCACGCGGGGATGGTCCCAGCGCCCGCATCTCGGTGTGGGTGGAAGCGACCTGCTCCCCGCGCACGCGGGGATGGTCCCTCCGTGGACCTGGTCATGGGGTACCGGCACGGCTGCTCCCCGCGCACGCGGGGATGGTCCCACACCAGCGACGACCACCCCCAGCCCGGCTACCTGCTCCCCGCGCACGCGGGGATGGTCCCTGATATGGCAGGCGAAACCCAGATCACGCTTGCTGCTCCCCGCGCACGCGGGGATGGTCCCGCGGGATCAGGGCCAGAGCGGGGTCTGCGGGCCTGCTCCCCGCGCACGCGGGGATGGTCCCACCGGCGACCCCCGATACAAGGCGTGCGAGCACTGCTCCCCGCGCACGCGGGGATGGTCCCCGCCGAGCACCGGCCAGCCCCGCACACGTCCCGTGCTCCCCGCGCACGCGGGGATGGTCCCGGCAGTGGGGCGGACATTCAGCTCGGCGGGGAGTGCTCCCCGCGCACGCGGGGATGGTCCGGAAGTCTTTTATAAGACTGGGGTAGAAGACGTGCTCCCCGCGCACGCGGGGATGGTCCCGCCGACGCGTTGAACATGACGGTGATCAGGCGCTGCTCCCCGCGCACGCGGGGATGGTCCCCGATGAGCGAGAAGACCGAGAAGACCGAGGAACTGCTCCCCGCGCACGCGGGGATGGTCCCCCCGAGACCAACCGGTCTCAGGTCATCCGTGACTGCTCCCCGCGCACGCGGGGATGGTCCCGACATCCCGTACGGCAAGCTCGACAAGGTGATCTGCTCCCCGCGCACGCGGGGATGGTCCTTCGGTCCGCCGTCCGCACTGCCGGACGCCCCCCTGCTCCCCGCGCACGCGGGGATGGTCCAGTGAGCAGGTTTTGTAGGAACTGAGAAGGGGCCGCCAGCGGAGAACGCTAGCGGCCCCTTTACGCGTGTTACCGGGAACGGATGCTGGTGAGGAACGCTGCCCACTCGGCTGAGGGCGCCTCCAGGTGACCGAGGTGACGGTTCTGCGTGTCACGGACGGCGGCACCGGTGCCGGTGTCCGCGACCTCGACGCAGTTGCCGCCGCTGGGCTGGCTGTAGCTCGACTTACGGAAGTTCAACAGGGTGGGAACTGAGGTCATGGTCTTCTACTCGATCATCTGTCGAAGGTGGTCGATCGTCTCGCCGGGACGGAGAGCGGCCAGACGCAGGTGGTTCATCAGGTTTCTGTAGCGGGCGACCTCGTCGGGCTCCTCCAAGTAGATTCCATCGGTGTCCGTTTCCAAATAGACCACCGTGGGGTCGACCGATTCGGGAAACTCCAGGATGACGAAGGGGCCTCCGCTCCCCGCGTTGAGCTGGGACGCGCGTGTCATCTGGAGGGTCAGATTCGGGCGCTCGGCCATGTCCAGCAGGTGCCGGACCTGCTCCTGGCGCACCATCGGGTGCTGCTCCAGCCTCAGAAGTGCGGTCTCGTCAAAGATGGCCCACAGTTCCGGTGCGTCCTCGTCGTCCAGGATGCGCTGTCGGGTCATCCGCGCATCGACGATGCGGTGGATGTCCTCCGGCCGCAACAGCGCGGCCTGGGCGATGACCTCCATGTATCCCGGCACCTGGAGCAGGCCGGGCAGGACCACAGGTTCCCACGTGGAGATCGCGTTGGCCTCGGTCTCGAAGCCCACATATCTCGCGGCCAGGACGTCTCGGTACCGGTTCCACCAGCCGCGTTCGAGGGACTGGCGGCACAGGTCGAGGATCTCCTCGTACTCGCGGCCGGGTGACAGCCCGCAGGCGTTCAGAATGGCGCGGATTTCCGGGAGCTTCGGGCGCTGCTTGAGGCCGGACTCGATGTTGGAGTACGTCGACTTGGACAGCTCGGCGGCCTTCGCGACTTCCTCACTGGTCATGCGCGCGGCTTGGCGGATGCGTCGCAGCTCAGCGGACAGGCGACGTCGTCGGATGGTTGGCGAGTACCTGGTGGCCATGATGCCCCTGATCGTAGATCGTCGTCGGTCAGAGAGGGACATTTTAGGAATCCTGTAACTGGATATCGGGCGTAAGCGTACAACTAGGAATCCCAACCTTGAAAACTTGGAATCCTAGTTGCATCATGAGGTTACTCAGTCCTTGCCGGGCTTCCCACCCGGCAGCCGAGAGGAGTCGCCTCGTGCGATACCTGATCCAGTTCTTCGTGATGCTGTGGCGGGCGGTAGCCCCGTCCGCCCAGGGCCGCCACACGCGGTCCGCGCCACCTCCCGCTCGAATCCAAGCCCCGCGCCGCCGCCCACCCGTGCGCCGCCGCTGGGAGTGGCAGGACCCGCCGCCCCCTCCTCCGGAGCCTGTCGAACCCCCTGTGGAGCGCGACCTCATCCCGCCCTACTACCGGGCATGGGAGCAGACGCGAGCAGACAAGCGACCCGCCCCCGACCACCTCGGTGGCGACCTCCTGCACGTCATCGCCCCAGCCGTGCCGCTCCCACGCCCGCGTCCTTCCGACGACCTCACCGACCTCGCCGCCGTGGTCCGCCAGTGGCACACCGCCCACACCGCCCAGACAACCCAAGCCATCCAGGCCGCCCGAACCTTCGAGGGGGTGAGGGCGTGAACTCCCTCGCCTTCCGGTCGCGCCGCAGCCGCAACCGCAGCAACCGCGTCCGCCCGTTCCTCGTTGTCCTGCCCACGGCATGGGTCAGCGTCGCCACGGGCGCCCTCCCGATCGTGCGCGCCGCGCACCAGGTACTCCGGGAGGCGAAGCGATGATGTCCGCGACCACCGCCGTCACCGTCACGGACCTGACGTGCGACGACGTCCGCTTGTGCCGCGAGGCCAACGGGTCCGGCTCCCTCGCCTCCCTGGCCATGGCCGCCTGCCACGTCGACCTCTCCCCGGGCTGGAGCACGCACGGCCGCGCCGCGCGAATCGCCGCCCTGGAGAAGCTCGCCCGCCTGGCTGTCCAGGCCGCGCACGAACTGCGCGAGTCCGGCCAACGCCAGGACCGTGAGCCATGACCGCCGTACCCGAGCCGCGCCGCGAAGCCAGGACCGTGTTCGAGGTGCGCGAGGTCGAGAACAGGGAGGCCCTGCACGCCTGGGCGCGCGCCCACGGGGTAAGGGTCCGCTACCTGGGCTCGACCTGGCAGCACGAGGAGGTCTACGGAGCCCAGCGGGGCACACAGGTCCGCGTGTGCCGCACCCCCTGGGAACACCGCCGCCTCCACCCGGCTCTGTGGAGGTCACCTCTGGAGACACCGCCGCTGGAGAAGCCGCCGCCCATCCCCCGGCAGCGCACACCCACTCCCTGAACCGGTCGCGCGCCGGGCGGCCCCGAGCCTCCCGGCGCGCGGCCCTCCACCCTTCACCTCCTGCTTCCCGCCCCGCCTCCGCCCCCGACGAAGGACAACCGTGCCCAAGACACCCCACACACCCCGCAAGCCCCACGCATCCCATGCCGACCTGCCCGTTTACCTGCTCACCGTGACCGAGGTGGGCGACATGTTCAGGGTCAACCCCAGGACCGTGAACCGGTGGGTCGCACAGGGGCGCATCCCCGTGGTGCGCACCCCCGGCGGCCACCTCCGCTTCGACCCGGCCGAGGTCCGCCGACTGCTCTGGATCGACCAGCCGCCCACCACCTGAACCCGCGCACACGGCGGAGCCGACACCGCGTGTCCGGCCCGGGAAAAGATTCTGTACGCCGTACGGAATTATCTCCGATCCCCTTGTGTTCCTCGGATCGTAGGCCGTACTGTACGGCGTACGACAAGCGTGGAGAGGGGAACGCTGTGAACACGACCGGAGGCGCGATCACCGCGCGCGGTCTGGGCAAGCGCTACGGGAAGAGCTGGGCGCTGCGCGGGTTCGACCTGGACGTGCCCGCGGGCAGCGTGTGCGGGCTGCTCGGCCCCAACGGCGCTGGCAAGACCACCGCCGTACGCGTCCTGGCCACGCTGCTGCGCGCGGACGAGGGCACCGCGCGCGTCGCCGGATACGACGTGGCCTCGCAGGGGGACGCGGTGCGCCGGAGCATCGGACTGGTGGGCCAGAACGCCGCCGTGGACGAGGTGCTCAGCGGACGGCAGAACCTGGAGATGTTCGGCCGCCTCTACCACCTGGGCGCCCGGCGCGCCGCCGCGCGGGCCGACGAGCTGCTGGAACGCTTCCGCCTGGCCGACACCGGACGCAAGCCGGTCAGCGCCTACTCCGGCGGCATGCGCCGACGCCTGGACCTGGCCGCGAGCATGATCCTGTCCCCGCCCGTGCTGTTCCTGGACGAGCCCACCGTCGGACTCGACCCCCGGGGCCGCAATGAGGTGTGGAACGCCGTCCGCGCCCTGGTGGCGGGCGACACCACGGTTCTGCTCACCACCCAGTACCTGGAGGAGGCCGACCAACTGGCAGACCGGATCTCGGTGGTCGACTCCGGCCGCGTCGTCGCCGAGGGCACACCGGAGGAACTCAAGTCCCGCCTGGGCGGCGACCGGCTCGACGTGGTGCTCCACGAGGCCGCCGCGCTGGACCGGGCCGCCGCCCTCATCGGCCGGGTGACCGGAGAGTGTCCCGAGGTCGAGGCCGACGCGCGTCGGATCGGCGTCGGTGTTCGGAACCGGGTCGCGGCCCTCACCGAGGTGGTGAGGGCGCTGGAGGAGGAGGGGATCGAGGTGGAGGACGTCGCGCTGCGCCGCCCGACCCTGGACGAGGTCTTCCTGCACCTGACCGGCGGTCATGAGGACCGAGGCGACCGCGACGGCCACGGGGACCGCCGTGGCCGTGAGGGCGTCGGTGAAGCCGGTGAAGTCGGTGGCGGCCATGACGTCAGTGACGTCGGTGGCGGTCGTGACGTCAGTGACGGAGGTGACCGCGACGCCGGTGGCGGTGACGGTCACGACGTTCGCGGGGAACGCGGTGACCGCGGGGAGCACGGCAACCGCGAGGACCACGGTGAGCACGAGGACAGCGACGACCGAGTGGGGGAGAGCCGATGAACGACACCGTCATCCGGGGCGCGGTGTCCGCGCCCGCCGACCGGCTGCGCTGGGCGTTGGCGGACGGGTGGACCATCGCCCGGCGCGACGTCGTGCACTGGCTGCGCCAGCCCGGCCAGCTCGTCGCGGGACTGCTGTTCCCCGTGGTCATGGTGCTGATGTTCGGGTTCCTGTTCGGCGGGGCGATGACCGTGCCCGGCGGCGGGGACTACCGGGAGTTCCTGATGCCCGGCATGTTCGCCATGGCGATGGTCTTCGGGGTGGGCGAGACGGTCACCGCCGTGTCCCAGGACGCCGCGCGCGGGGTCACCGACCGGTTCCGCTCCATGCCCATGGCGCCCTCGGCCGTCGTGGTGGGCCGGTGCGCGGCGGACATGCTCCGGTCGGCGATCACCCTGGTCCTACTGGTCCTGTGCGGTCTGCTGGTGGGGTGGCAGTGGAACGGCACCACCGGTGAGGCCGCCGCCGGGATCGGGTTGCTCCTGCTGCTGCGCTTCTCGCTGGTGTGGGTGGGCGTCTACGTGGGCCTGGCCGTGCGGGGCGAGGGCGCCGTCACGGCCGTGCACATGCTGGAGTTCCCGCTGGGCTTCCTGTCCAACGCCTTCGTGGCGACGGCGTCCATGCCGGTGTGGCTGGGCGCGGTCGCGGACTGGAACCCGCTGTCGTCCACGGTCGCCGCCACCCGGGAGCTGTTCGGCAACCCGGGGTGGGGCGGGGAGAGCTGGATCGCGCAGAACGCGGTGCTCATGGCGGTGGTCTGGCCGCTGGTGCTCACGGTGGTCTTCTTCCCGCTGTGCGTGCGGCGGTTCCGGGCGCTCGGCCGCTGAGGGCTCAGGCGTCCGGGCGCGGGTCCGGGTCCTCCTCCAAGGCGGCGAGGAAGGCCCGGGCCCGTCTGCGTTGGCGTGCGGTGAGCGGCATCGCCACGAACAGCATGAAGGAGAACACCACGATGCCTACGACGTTGCCCCAGAACCCGAGGCCTGTGGTGCTGTCCGTCACCGCCCACAGGTTCGTTGCCAGACCCATGCCGAAGATGGCGGACATGGTCTTCGGCCAGTACTGCTGCCGCAGAACCGCCTCGGCCTGGTGGCGGGCGATCTGGTTGACCAGGGGATCGGCACCGGGGACTCCGCCGCGGACCAGTCGCGCGGCCTGGCGCATCCCCGCCCGGTCGGTGCCCGGAGGGAGAGGGGTCGAAGGAAGCGATCTGACGATGACCACGGCCATGAAAACGCCGAAGAGGGCTCCCGAAACCGCCCCGAACGGAAGGGCCCACACGGCGCTGTCCCCGACGGACTGGAGGAAGAAGGCCCAGAAGAGCCCCGTGACAGCACCGAAGAAGAGGCCGCCGGCCAGGCCGGCGCGGATCGCGTAACCGCGCGGGTCCCGGTGGGCGTAGGCACGGATACGGACGAACAGGGGTGGGCGCTGCTCGTTCATAGGCTCGTCTTTCCGTACGCGGTTTCGTGGAGTGCGCGGAACCCGCGTGCCCTCTCCAACCGTCGGAACTGGAGGGGGGCCAAAAACATGATCGCTCCGAAGAAGACGAAGCTGTTGGCCTGGAGCGCCATCTGGTTCAGGTCGCCTTCCCGGGCTCCCCACGCGAAAGCGGCGGCACTCATCGCGAGCATCAGGACGCCGCAGGCGACGGGGATCAGCCGCAGGGCCGGGGAGGACAGGAGCCCCGCGTTCAAGATGAGGGTGTCCGCCCATGCCCGGGCTGTCTGATCGGTCCAGGGATCGTTGCTGAGTACACCGCCGTCCACCAGCGCCCCCGCGGTCCGTGCCTGTTCGGATGTGGTCCACGGAGGAAGCCGCCTCGGCGGCACCGGTATGCGGCTGAACAGGAGGGGGAGCAACAGCGAGAGGGGAAGGACGGCCAGGCCCACGGTCGTGGCCGCGACCGACAGGACCGCCGCGAACTCCCCCCACTCCCGGAACACTCCGGAGACGTCCTCGGATACATCGAAGAGCATCATCGCTCCGCCGTTGAGGGCCTGGGACCCCCAGAACACGCCGAAGAGAACTGCACAGGTCGTCACCCAGCGGTCGTACGACCGGGCGTAGCCCTCCCCGCCGTTCGGGACACGGACGTTCGGGGGCTGGTGCACGCATCCTCCGCGGGCCCGGGACAGGGGGAAGCGCGGTCGGGCCGGTGCCGCGCCTGCCCGAATCCTAGACGAGGCAGGGCATTCCGGGCGCGGCGTGGCCGCCTTCGGCCGCGCACGCGTTTCCACGTACGGTCCACCGTCACCGGCTGCCGCGCTGGGCTCCGCCTTCCGGCCCCGGCGGTTAACGGCGTGACCCCCTCAGCTCTCCGCACCCCCTCAGTCCTCCGACAGCCACTCCGATCCCTCGGGCCATTCCGGTTCCTCCACCCCTCGCGGTCCCTCCAACGGCAGCCGCACCGTGAACGTCGTCCCCTCACCGACGACGCTCTCCACCGCCACCGACCCTCCGTGCAGCTCCACCAGGTTGCGCACGATGGCCAGCCCCAGCCCGCTCCCTCCCGTACGCCGGTTGCGCGACTTGTCCGCCCGCCAGAACCGGTCGAACACGTGCGGCAGGTCCTCCGCCGGGATGCCCACACCGGTGTCGGCCACCTCGACGACCGCCTCCCCGCCCGAGCGGCGCGCCCGCACGGTCACCGTTCCGGGCGCCGGGGTGTGCCGCAGCGCGTTCCCCAGCAGGTTCCCGACCACCTGCACCAGCCGGGTCCGGTCGGCGACAACCACCACGTCCCCGGCCTCGTCCCCGGCCTCCGCCACCAGCCGCAGTCCGGCCCCGGCGGCCCTCAGCCGCTGGCTGTCCACCACCTGCTCCACGAGCGCCCCGGCGTCCACGGGCTCCGGGGACAGCCGCAGCTTGCCCGCGTCCGCCAGCGCCAGGTCCTGGAGGTCGTCGACGATGTCCTGGAGCAGCAGCGTCTCGCCGACCAGCATCCCCATCCGCTCCCGGTCCAGGTCGGCCACCCCGTCCTGGGCCGCCTCCAGCCAGCCGCGCAGGTTGCTCAGCGGCGTCCGCAGTTCGTGCGAGACGTCGCTGACCATCGCCCGGCGCTGCTTCTCCAACCGCTCCAGGTGCTCGGCCATCTCGTTGAACGCGTCCGCCAGCTGGCCCAGCTCACCGGAGTCGCGCACCTCCACCCGCGAGTCCCCCCGCCCCTCCCGCATCCGCCGCACCGCGTCGGTGAGCGCGCGCACCGGGCGGACGAGCCGCGTGGACACCGCCACACTCACCACCACCGTCAGCACCAGTACCAGCAGCACCACGCCGAACACCCGAACCAGGCCCTCGCCGGTCAGCGGCACGACGCCCGACGCCTCCGCCTCGGGGTCGTCGGTGAACAGCAGCGCCGCCGGGGCCACGTAGGGGTCCAGCTGCTCGCGACGGGCGGAGTCCAGACACGCGGAGGTGCGCGCGTCGAAGCGCGGCGGCTCGGGAGGCGCTCCGGACCCCCAGCCGCCCGTCTCCTCGGGAACCGTTCCCGGGGGCTGGTCCTCCGCGGGTTCCGGGGACCACGGCGACTGCTCCACCGGCGTCGGTCCGTCCTGAACGGGAGGCGCGCCCGAGCCCCCGGCCGGGTCCCGGACCTCCTCGGACGGTTCCACGGGCACGGGTTCCCCACCGCCGGGGTCGTCCTGCACCTCCCCGGGAGCGACCGTCTCCTCCCCGGGCGCCGAGGGATCGCGCGGGGCGCGGGCCTCGTCCGCGAAGCCCCCGGAGTCCGTCGCGAACCCCGTGGGATCCTCGGGCGCACCGTAGGGCAGCGCCACGGGAACCCCGAGGGCCCCGTCCATCCGGTACTCCGCCTCCGCGTCCTCGGGAGCCTCCACGCCCAGGCAGGTCCTGACCAGGCCGTTCAGCTCCTCCAGCGCCTCCCGCTCGCCGTCGGTCGGCTCCTCCAGCGCCTCCAGCCCGCAGTCCAGCCACGCGTACCGGTTCGCCTGGGCCACGGTGACGGCGGGGCGTCCGCTGGGCCCGGTCTCCACCTCCACCGCCATTCCGTACAGGTCGCGCAGGCAGACGGCGGTGTTCTCCGCGATCTCGGCCAGCCGGATCCGCTCCGTCTCCGGCAGCGCGAACGGCCCCACCGCGCGGGGGTCGATGCGCCCGGTCACGTCGGAGGCGAGGGTGACGTCCACCGCCAGCGGATCGACGACCGAGGTCGTCCGCGGCGGAAGCGGCCGGGCCCCCTGGGCCGAGTCCGCGACCAGTCCGCGGTTCTCGGTGGTCAGGACGATCCGCCGCCCCGTCTCCTCGGACAGGCGCCCCACCGTCTCACCCACGCCGTCCCACCCGGGGTGGGCTGCGGCGTAGGCGACGAGCGTGTCGTGGATGCGGGTGTCCACGGCCAGGGTCTCCCCCTGCTGCACGGTGAGCGACTCCGACGTCCTCTGCACCGCCAGCCACGCCGTCGCGAAGATCGAGCAGACCGCCACCAGCACCGAACTCGCCAGCAGGCGCGCCAGCAGGCTGTGCCGCAGCGCGCCCCTACGCCGACCGGCCATCGGCCTTCCCCACGAGCTTGTAGCCCACGCCGTACACGGTGACCAGCCGCACCGGCCTGCGCGGGTCCGGCTCCAGCTTCCGGCGCAGGTTCTTCACGTGCACGTCGATGGTGCGCTCGGTGATGAACCGGCTCATGCCGTGGATGTGCTCCAACAGCTGGGCGCGCGTCAGGACCCGGCCCGGCTGGGCGGCGAGCGCGGCGAGCAGCTGGAACTCGGCGGGCGTGCACGTGACCGGAACCCCGTCCACCCGCACCGCGTGGCGCGACGGGTCCACCGCGACCGGACCCGCGCGCAGCACCCGGTCCGCGTCGTCGGGGTCCCTGCGCGAGCGGCGCAGCAGCGTGCGCACCCGCGCCATCAGCTCACGCGGACTGTAGGGCTTGGTGACGTAGTCGTCCGCGCCCAGGTCGAGCCCGGTGAGCAGGTCCTCCTCGGTGGAGCGGGCGGTGAGCATCAGCACCGCCACGTCCGACTCCGCCCGCAGGGCCCGGCACGCGTCGAGTCCGCTCATGACCGGCATCATCACGTCGAGGACGACCAGGTCGGGGCGGTCCCGGTGGTGCGCCGCGACCGCCGCGCGCCCGTCGTGCACGACGCGGACGAAGTGCCCCTCGTGCTCCAGGTAGCGCCGGATCAGGTCGGCCTGGTTGACGTCGTCCTCGGCGACCAGCACATGCGCGCACACGGTGACCTCCGATCGGCTTCCGGCCCGGTCGGGCCTCGGTGCGGCTCGATCGTACGCGTGCGCGCGAGGGCGCCGGAGCGGGCCGGTGGAGCCGCCGCAGGTCACCACACAGGCCCCACACGACGGGCACACGGGTTCTTCACATTCGTCGGCCAGTGTTCGTTGTCGTCCGGAGCGCGAGCACGCCGGACGCCTCCCCGAACGAAGCCGGACGGAAATCCCATGCGCCCAACGATGCCCGTAAGCCCCACCCGGGCCCTGACGTTCCTCACGGCCGCCGCCCTGACGGCGCTCACCGCCTGCTCGTCCGCCCCGGACGGCGGAGCGGAGCCGGAGGAAGAACCCGTCGACACCGCGGGCAACGGCGTCGAGGGCGTGGAGATCGCGACGGTCGTCGGCGACGGGGTCGACATCCACGCCGAGCCCGGCGGCGAGGAGGTACTGCACACCCTCGCGAGTCCGAACGACTTCGGGGTGGAGCGTGCGTTCCTCGTCGAGCGCAACGAGGGCGAGTGGCTCCAGGTCCTGCTGCCGGTCCGACCGAACGGCAGCACGGGCTGGGTGAGGAGCGACGACGTGTGGCTGACCTCCACGGAGTACCGCGTGGAGGTCGACACCGGCGACTTCGCGTTCACCGTCTTCGACGGGGACGAGGAGGTGCGTACCGGAGTGATCGGCACGGGGGAGGGCGAAACCCCCACCCCCGAGGGCCGCTACTACTTCACCGAGCTGCTTCAGCCACCCGACCCGGAGGGGCCCTACGGGGTCTACGCCTTCGGGCTGAGCGGGTTCTCCGAGACGTTGGAGACGTTCGCCGGCGGGCCCGGCCAGCTCGCCGTGCACGGCACCAACGACGAGGACGCCCTGGGCCGCGAGATCAGCCACGGGTGCGTCCGGGTCTCCGACGAGGACATCATCTGGATGGCCGAGAACCTGCCGATCGGCACCCCGGTCGAGATCTCCGGCTGAGGCGACCGTCTCCGGATCGCCGCGCGGGACGGTATCCCGCGCACATGGACCACACACGAGGACTGCCATGCGTCTGAAGAACTACCTGATCGTCGCCGGTTTCGCGGCCGCCGCCCTGTTCGGCGGCTCTCCCGCCTGGGCTGACGACGCGATCTACCCGACCGCTACCCCCGGCTACCCCACTGAGGTCCCCGAGTACCCCACCGAGATCCCCGACTACCCCACCGCGATTCCCGACTCGGCTGAGTGCCCGGTGGACCCCACCGAGATTCCCGAGTACCCGACTGAGGTCCCCGGCTACCCCTTCGAGAACTCCGAGTACCCCACTGAGGTCCCCGAGTACCCGACCGAGGTCCCCGGCTACCCCACCGAGAACTCCGAGTACCCGACCGAGGTTCCCGAGTACCCCTCTGAGGACCCCGGCTACCCGACTGAGGTCCCCGGCTACCCCACCGAGAACCCCGAGTACCCCACCTCTACCTCCGACTACCCCACTGAGATCCCCGACTCGGCCGAGTGCCCGGTGGACCCCACCGAGACCCCCGACTACCCCACCGCGACCTCCGACCCGGTTCGGCCGGAGGAGGAGCCCGCGTACCCGACCTACATCGGCTGACCGGCTGATCCACGACCGGTGTCACCCCGTGGCGAGCACGGGGTGACACCGCGGGGGCGGGGCCCGCCGCACACGCGGCGGGCCCTCTCCGTGCGCCCCGGCTCAGGAGGATCCGGAGCCCTGACCGGCATCGCCCGCCGACGCGGGAAGTTCGATCGACTGCCGGTGCCGGAACACGTTGAGCGGGTCCCACCGCTTCTTCACCCGCTGGAGCCGGGGGTAGGAGTCCTTGTAGTAGAGCTTCGACCAGCGGTCCTTCGAGGTGTTCCAGGCCGGGTCGCCGAGGTCGACGTCCGGGTAGTTGACGTAGCACCCGTCGGTTGCGTCGCCGATCACGGGGACCCCGCCGGTGGACGCGAACGTCTTGCGGTAGGTGTCGCGGATCCACGCGATGTGCCGCTCCACGTCGGCGTCCGGCTCGGTGCGCTTCCAGTAGACCTGGTACTGCACCTTGAGCACGGAGTCGCGCTGGGGCACGGCGGTGTCCACCGGCGGCTGGTTGACGGCCCCGCCGTAGGAGTCGACCTGGATCAGGGCCTCCTTGTTGACGTAGTCGGTGTAGTGCTCCTTGCCCAGATAGGCCCACATGGCCTCGATCTGCGCCGGGCTGAAGGGTTTGCGCAGGTAGGCCGACTTGTACTTGCCGCACTGGTTCTCGCCGGAGCCGTTGAGTACCTGGGTGGCCGTCAGCCAGGGCAGCTTCCGGGGGGTCTGCATGCCCTGGACCGCGGGGTGCTCCCCCATGGGGGTCGTCATCTGCCCGGACTTCGGTGCGATCCGGCCGTCGACGGCGTCCAGGAACTCCTCCATGGCCCGCCCGCCCTCGGGGTGGTCGGCGTCGACCTGGGCGACGAGGCCGATCTCCCCGTTGCTGACGTGGTTGAGCTTGAGCAGCGCGAAGAGCCTGCCGGACGCCTCGTCCGGGTCCTGGTGGTCGCGGAAGTACTCGCCGTACGCCGTGACCAGGGCGGCGAAGTCGTCCTTGGTGAAGTCGGACCACTTCCACGAGAGGCCGCTGAGCAGCACGTTCGACGGGGGTTCGGGCAGGTCGCGGAACCAGAACCGGGTGACGATCCCGAAGTTCCCGCCGCCGCCCCCGGTGTGCGCCCACAGCAGCTCGCGGCGGTCGGGGTCGGGGTCGTCCCGGGTGGCCAGGACGAGTTCGACCGAGCGGTCGGGGCGTACCACCGCCACCTCCACCGCGTACAGGTAGTCCACGGTGAGCCCGTACTGGCGGGAGAGCAGACCGTAACCTCCGCCGGTGATGTGGCCACCCACCCCCACCGAGTAGCAGGATCCGCCCGGCAGGGCCCTGCCGCTGAGCGGGTACAGGTGGCTGTAGCCGTGCCAGTTGGTGGCGCCCGCCTCCACGCAGTACGCCTCCAGCTCGGGGTCGTAGCCGACCCCGCACATGGGGCTGACGTCCAGGATCACGCGGACGTCGTCGCCGCAGACGAAGTCCTCGTAGCAGTGGCCGCCCGAGCGCACCGTGATCCGTGTGCGGTCCGTGTCCGCCGTCGTCTGGTTGACCGCCTCGGACAGGGCACGGGCGGCACCCTCGGGCGTGGCCACCATCCGCACGTAGTCGGGGCGGGCGATCCAGCGCTGGTTGAACCCCCGGTTGAGCGCGGGATAGCGCTTGTCGGAGGGCTTGACGGTGGTCAGGGGAGGAATGCCGTGGTCATGGGACATGTGAGCCGCCTGAGCTGCGAGGACAACGAGACGCCTTGGGGTTACCCGGCGTGATCGAATGCGAAAAGCGACCGATGCGCCCTGCGTGGTTACGGACGGTGATGGCGGTCCGTAAGGGGTGAGGGCCGGTCGCCGAAAAGGCTTTTCGTGCATGCGCGTCCCTGATCAGGCGCGGAGCCGCAGGAAACCCCTCTGCGGCATCCGAGTCCCCGGAACCCTTGAGCCCTTCTGGAACCCCTCCGGCCTCCCGGCACCGTTCCAGTCCCTCTGGAACCCCACGGGCGACCGGGAGGGCCCCGCGCGGCTCGCCGGTCCGCGTCCGGGCCGGGCACGGGCGGCTGGCCTACTCTGGCGCCATGACTGATCTGCCGCAGCGCTGCGACGCCGTGGTCGTGGGTGCGGGCATGGCCGGACTGGTCGCCGCCGCCGACCTCGCCGCCGCCGGGCTCGACGTGACCGTCGTGGAGGCCGGGGAGTCCGTGGGGGGACGCGTCCGCAGCGACGTGCGGGACGGCTACGTGCTCGACCGCGGCTTCCAGATCCTCAACACCGCCTACCCGGCCGTGCGCCGCCGCCTGGACCTGGACGCCCTGCGCCTGCGGTCCTTCCCCAAGGGGATGGCCGTGCGCACCGACCGGGGGCTGCTGCGGCTGCACCTGTCGCCCTCCGGGGCGTTGTCGTCGCTGTCCCTGCTGTCCGGATCGCTCGTCCGCCCCTCCGACCTCTTCCGCCTGCTGCGCGCCGTGGCGGCGGACGCCCTGGAACCGGCCGACCGGATCAAGGCCCGGCCCGAGACCGACACCCTCACCGCGCTGCGCCGCCTCGGCCTCGGCAAACGGGCCGTGAACACCCTCGTGCGCCCCTTCCTGACCGGTGTCTTCCTCGATGAGTCCCTGGGCACGTCCAGCAGGGTCAACGACCTGGTCTGGCGCAGCTTCGCGCGGGGGCGGCTGGCCGTCCCGGAGGCGGGGATCCAGGCCGTCTCCGACCAGCTCGCGGCGCGCGCCGGAAGCGCGCGGTTCCTGCTGGGGACGCCCGCGCACGAGGTGGCGCCGGGACTGGTGCGCACCGAGGCGGGCACCGTCCACGCCCGCGCCGTCGTGGTCGCGGTCGGCCCGGGAGCGGTGCCCAAGCTCCTGCCCTCGCTGCCCGCGCCGGTGCTCAACCCCGCCACCACCTACTACCACTCCCGTCCCGCCGGACCCGACGACGATCCGCTCCTGCACGTGGACGGGCGCTCCCGTCGCAGCGGGACCAGGCTGAGCAGCGTCATGGTGCTGACGGCCACCGCACCGTCCTACGCCCCGCCCGGCCGGGCGCTGATCGCCTCCTCCACGGTGGGCCCCCACCAGCCCCCGGAGGCCGAGGTGCGGGCGGAGGCCGCCGGGATCCTGGGCACGCGAGACGGGGACTGGGAACACCTGGAGACGGTGCACGTGCCCGACGCCCTGCCCGCCGCGCCGCCGCCCCTGGGCGACCTGCGCCGTCCGGTCCGCCTGGAGGAGGGGCTCTACGTCGCGGGCGACCACCGCGACACGCCCTCGCTCCAGGGTGCCCTGGTCAGCGGGGAGCGGGCCGCCGCCGCGGTCCTGGCCGACCTCGCCGGGCGGTGATCACGGCGGCGGAGCGGCGCACGGGTCGCTGAGGAACGCCCCGGCCGTGACGCGCACGCGGAACGGACCCGCGCGCCCTTCAGGTGGCCAGGATCTGCGGCGAGACCGTCTTGAGCATCGCGTCGGCCCAGCTCATCTGCCGCAACGACTGCGGATGGCACCGCTTGGTGAGCGCCAGCAGCTCCGCGTCCGCGGTCACCTGTGCGCCCTGCCCGAGCAGGTCCCAGTCCAGGGACACGCCCGCCGCCATGCGGTACAGCCGACGCAGGTCCGCCAGGAGCAGCAGGTCGGGGTCGGAGTCGTCGCCCGGCAGCTCGCCCGCCTCCTCGGTGGGCGGGTCCGGGTTCTCCGGTTCCGGCTCCCCGAGGTCCAGGCCGTAGCGGGCACCGGCCTCGGCGATCTCCCGCACGTGGTCGCGCGACCAGCGGACCAGGTCCCGGGCCACGTGGTGGATCTCCTGCTCCCTCTCGTGCCGCTCGGCGATCCTGAGCAGCTCTCCGGCCAGGGCGCTCTCGGCGTCGTGCAGTTCGCGCAGGGCCACGGTGATCCTCATCGCGCACCTCCGGTGACGTGTTCCCCGGAGGCGGCGTCGGGGCCGCCCACGGTCTCGGGCACCCCGTCGCCGACCGGCCGGGACGCGGTCGTCGTCGGCGCGGGCGCCGGTGCGCCGTCCCCGGGGCCGAGGGGACGCAGCCGGGCCGCCGCGGTCTTGAACAGGGGCTGTTTGGACACCGGGTCCCAGTCGGTGACGGTCGTCTCATTGGCCGCCCGGTCCCGGTCGGGGGAGCCGCCGTCGGCGTGCCTGTCCCAGTAGCCGTAGTGGAACGGGACGAACAGCACCCCGGGGCGGATGCCGCTGATCCGCGCCCGCGCCCGGACCACCCCGCGCGGCGAGGTCACCTCGACGGGATCGCCCTCGCAGATCCCGGCCTCCCGGGCGTCGGAGGGCGAGACCTCCACCCAGACCTCGGGGGCCGCCCGTTGCAGCTGAGGCGAGCGCCCCGTCTTGGTGCGCGTGTGGAAGTGGTAGAGCGTGCGGCCGGTGATGAGCGCGAAGGGGTACTCCCCGCTCGGCTCCTCGTGCGGCGGCAGGTACTCGGCGGCCTTGATGATCGCCCGGCCCTCGGGGTTCATCGCCTTGTACTCGGTCGGCTCCAGCGGCGCACCGGTGACCAGGTCGCGGCCGTAGCTCTCGCACTGGTCGGGCGCCGCCCAGAACCGGCCGTCGGCGTAGAGGCGCTCGGTGCCGTCCGGGTTCTGGTCGTTGCAGGGCCACTGCACGCCGCTGCCGCCGCGCAGTCTGCCGTAGGTGAGGCCGGTGTAGTCGCACGGCCGCCCGGCGGTGGCCTCCTTCCACGCCTCGAAGGCCGACTCGGGGTCGTGCCACTGGGGGAACGGCGCACCGTCGTTGTCGCGGAAGTCCATCCGCCGGGCGTAGTCCAGGAAGATGTCCAGGTCCGACCGTGCCTCGCCGGGCGGCTCGACGGCCTTGTCGGACAGGTGGACGGTGCGGTCGGTGTTGGTGAACGTGCCCGTCTTCTCGCCCCAGGTCGCGGCGGGCAGCACCACGTCGGCGAGTTCGGCAGTCTCGGTCAGGAAGATGTCCTGCACCACCAGGAACAGCCCCTCCCGAGCGAGCACCGAGCGGATCCGCGCCAGCTCGGGCAGGGACACCGCCGGGTTGGTGGCGCTGACCCACAGGAACTTGATCGACCCCTTCTCGGCGTACCGCATGATCTGCATCGCGTGCGTGGGCGGCGCGTAGTGCGGGATCCGCATCGGGTCGAGGTTCCACACCGCGGCGAGGTCGCTGATGTGCTCGTCGTTGCTCCAGTTGCGAAAGCCCGTGAGGTCGCCGTCGGCGCCGCACTCGCGCGTGTTCTCCGCGGTGGGCTGCCCGTTCATCTGGAGGACGCCCGCGCCCGGCCTGCCGAGCATGCCGCGGACCAGGTGGATGTTGTTGACCTGCACGGACGCGGCGGTCGCCTGGTGCGACTGGTAGAAGCCCTGGAGCACGGTCGACAACAGCCGCTCGGCGCCGCCCAGGAGCGCGGCGGCCTCGCGGATCCGCTCCGCCGGGACCCCGCAGATCCCGGCCACGCGCTCGGGCGGGTACCCCTCCACCTCCGCGACCAGGGAGTCGTAGCCGACCGTGTGGGCCTCGACGTAGTCGTGGTCGACCATGTCCCGCCGGATGATCTCGTGCAGGATGCCGTTCATCAGCGCGACGTTGGTCCCCGGCAGCGGGGCCAGGTGCAGCGTCGCCTCGCGTGCCACCGGGGTCGGGCGGGGGTCGACGCACAGGATCCGGGGCGGGTTGGGCCCGGCCAGCCGGTCGAGCACGCGCGTCCACAGCACCGTCTGGGTCTCGGCCATGTTGTGGCCGTAGAGGGCGATGACGTCGGCGTGGTCGATGTCGGTGTAGGAGCCGGGCTGTCCGTCGCAGCCGAACGACTCCTTGAGCGCGGCGGCGGCGGTGGCCGTGCACAGCCGGGTGTTGCCGTCCATGTGGTTGGTGCCGATGGCGCCGTGCCCGATGGCGGCGAGCGTGTAGTACTCCTCCAGGAAGAGCTGCCCGCTGGTGTAGAAGCCGATCGCGCTCGGGCCCCGCTCGTCGAGCAGCTCCCTGCTGCGCCGCACGACCAGGTCCATCGCGGTGTCCCAGTCGGTCTCGACCAGCTCGCCGTCCCGGCGCACCAGGGGCCGGGTGAGCCGGTCGGGTGAGTGGTTGGCCTGCCACCCGTAGAGGTCCTTGGGGCCCAGGCGCCCGTGGTTGACCCGGTCGCCCTCGCGGCCCCGCACCCCCACGATCCGGTCGTCCTTGACCGCGATGTCGAGCGCGTCGCCGTTGGAGTGCAGGATCGACGCGGACCGCACCCAGCGGTCCACCTGGCCGGGGTCCACCCCCTCGGCCAAGTGGCTGTCCACTCTGGTCGGCCATTCCTGGCCGGGCCCGTACGGGGTGCGCGACCCCCATGGTTCGGCGATCCTGTCCCTGGACGGCACCGACACCACCCCTTCCCGCGCGGCCGAAACGCGTGAACGCCGCTACCCGGGGGGCAAACACGTAAACGGCACGGGATCCGGCGCCGCCCCGCCCGTGGCCGGGCGGGGCAACGGTTGCTCACTAGGCTGCTCATTAGGTGGTGCATTAGGTGGCTCACTGAAGCGTTAACGAGCAACCCAGTGAGCCGGACCCGGTGCCGGGGAAACAGGCGTGCGACAGGACGTCCCGGTCGCGGCCGGGGGAAAAGGTCCGGCCGATCCCGCCCGGGACCTCGGCTCAGGGCAGGTGCACCATCCCGGCGATCCGACCGGCCGCCTCCCGCACGGCGGCGCCGAAGGGGGCGGGGTCGTCCAGCTCCAGGAGTGAGACGCCGACGCTGGCCACCGGATCGGAACTCCTCCCGACCACCGCCGCCGACACCCCGGTCACCGCGTTGGTCACCTCTGCGTGGGAGACGGCGTAGCCCCTCTCGCGGGCCAGGGCGACCTCCTCGCGCTCCCCGGGCCGGGGCGGCATGGCCGCGAGCAGGGCCAGCCCGGCCGATCCCTTGTCGATGGGATCGACCCGCCCGGTCCGGAAGGCGATGTGGGCCGTGGCCCGGCGCGGTTCCACCACCATCAGGGCGCGCGCCTCACCCTCCCCCTCGGGGACGACGAGGTGCGCGGTGGCCCCCTGCGACTCGGCCAGCTCGGCCAGGACCGGACCGGCGACCTGGCGCAGGTCCGCCTCCACCGACTCGGCCAGCGCGACGAGCCCGGGCCCCAGGGTGATGCGCTTGAAGGGACCGCGTTTGCACAGCCGGTGCTCCTCCAGAGTGCGCACCAGCCGGTGGGCGACCGTGCGGTGCACGCCCACCCCCTCGGCGATCTCGGTGAGCGACAGTCCGTGCGGACTGCGGCTGAGCAGCTCCAACACCTCGATCCCGTTGTGCAGGGTCTTGGACGTGCGGGTGTTGGGCCTGTCGGCCGGTGTCTCGGGCATCTGGCTCCTCTCGCACCGCGAAGATACACCTCCCGCCTCTTGACGCAGGTGACGTGTGACACATACGTTAAGCATTAATTGCACACCTAGTGCGATTATCGCACACATGGGGGGAAGGTCATGGACGGTTCGCTGATCACCGGCATCCACCAGCTCTACGCGCGCCAGTCCCACCTGATCGACGGCGGCCACGCCGACGCCTGGGCCCGGACCTTCACCCCCGACGGCGAGTTCCACTCGCCGACCTATCCCGCGCCGGTCGTGGGGCGCGACCGCCTGCGGGCCTTCGCCGAGGACTTCGCGCACGCGGCCCGGGAGGCGGGCGAGGTGCGCCGCCACGTGGTCACCAACCTCTTCGTGGAGTCCGCGGACACCACACAAGCGCAGGTCAGCGCCTATCTTCAGGTCATCGGCACCCGTGTGACGGGCGACACCGCAATCCTGAGGTTCACCACCGTCAGCGACCGGCTGGTCCGCGACGGGCAGGACTGGCGCATCGCGCGCCGGGACGTCCGGCGCGACGACACCGCCTGAACCCCGGCCGCGCCCGACCGGACCCGGCCGCGCCACGACCGGCTCCACCGCACCCGCTCCCCACCAGACCCGGACCCGCAACCCCGGTCCCGTCCCACCCAAGGAAAGGCCGCACACCATGACCCAGCACGAGGGCACCGGCCCCGCCCGCGTCGTCCACCGCGTGATGGAGGCCGTCCACCCCGAGATGGCCGGCCGCACCGCGGTCGTCACCGGGGCGGCGCGCGGCATGGGCCGCAGCTTCGCCGCCGCCCTGGCCACCCGCGGCGTCAACGTCGTCGCGGCCGACATCAACGACGTCGACATGAAGCGGGTCGCCGACGAGATCAACCGCGACCTGGCCGACGGCGCTCTGCACGGGAGGCCCGGCCGGGTCGCCCCCCGCCGCGTCGACGTGGTCGTGCCCGAGCAGCACGACGACCTCGCCCGCGCCGCCGTCGACGAGTTCGGCTCCCTCGACTACTGGGTCAACAACGCCGGGGTCTTCCCGTACGCCACCGTCGGCGAGATCACCGCCGAGCAGATGTCCACCGTCCTGGACGTCAACGTCCAGGGGGTCCTGCACGGCGCCCAGGCCGCCGCCCGCCGCATGCGGCCCGGCGGCGTCATCGTCAACATGTCCTCAGTCTCGGCGGTGCGCGTGCGCCGGGGCCGCGCCGCCTACTGCGCGTCCAAGGCCGCCGTCGCCCACCTGACCGAGTCCCTCGCCGTCGAACTGGGAGACAAGGGGCTGCGCGTCAACTCCATCGCCCCCGGCTTCATCGACACCGAGATGACGCGCTGGCTCCAGGACGACCCCGAGGCCCTGGCCGCAGCCCTGGACAACGTGCCGCTGCACCGGGTCGGCTCCCCCGAGGAGGTCGTCGGGGTCCTGCTCTTCCTGCTCTCCGACAGCAGCCGCTACGTGACCGGGCACAGCATCGCCGTCGACGGGGGTTCCCGCCATGTCTGAGCACGTCGGCCAGCACGACCACGAGGACGAGGAGACCGCCGACGTCGTCGTCATCGGCGGGGGAGGAGCCGGGCTCGCCGCGGCCGTCACCGCCGCCGAGGAGGGCGCCCGCGTCCTGCTGTTCGAGTCCGAGTCCGAACTGGGCGGCTCCACCCAGCTCTCTGCGGGGCTCTTCACCGCCGCCGCGACCAGCGTCCAGCGCGGCGCGGGCGTGGAGGACAGCGCCGAGCGCTTCTACCAGCACTACATGGACCTCAACCAGTGGATGCTCGAACCCGGGCTGGTCCGCGCCTTCTGCGAGAACGCCGGACCCACCCTGGAGTGGCTCATCGGACTGGGCGCCGGGTTCCCGGCCCGGACCTCCACCAACGCGCACATGCCCGGCCTGACCCGGGCCGGGGTTGAGGACGTCTGGCGCGCCCACGTCCCCGCCGACCAGGGGCTCGGGCTGGTCCAGGTGCTCGCCGCGGCCTGCCGCCGCCTCGGGGTCGAGACCGTGCTCAACACCCGGGTGCGGCACCTGCTGTTCGAGGACGGCCGGGTGCGCGGCGTCGTCGCCGACGGCGTCACCGTCCGCGCGAACGCCGTCGTGGTCGCCACCGGCGGCCTGGCCCAGGACCCCGAACTGCTCAAGGAGTACTACCCGGACGCCCTGGAGGCGGGCGAGCACGCGTTCGTCGTGGCCGCGCCCGGCAGCCGGGGCGACCACCTGCGCTTCGCCGAACAGGTGGGGGCCTCCGTGACCGGCGCGGGCTGGGGGCTGCGGATGCCCACCGTCTACTTCCAACGCCAGCACCACTGGCAGTCGGGGTTCCCGCCGCTCTCGCGCGTGTACGTCAACGGGGCCGGGCGCCGCTTCATGGACGAGGACGCCTCCTACGCCGTCTCCACCGGCATCATCGACGCCCAGGGCGGCTCCGCGTGGTGCGTGTTCGACGACCGCGCCCGGGCCTCGCTGCCCGCCGGGTACGCGGACTGGACACCCGAACGCGTCACCGAGGAGGCCGACGCGGGCCGCACCCTGCGCGCCGACACCCTGGAGGAACTGGCCGCCCTCATGGGAGTGCCCGAGGCCGCGCTGCTCACCACGGTGCGGACCTGGAACTCCCAGCTGCCGAACGGGCGGGACCCGGACTTCCTGCGCCACCTGACCCTGCGCGGCAAGGGGGCGCAGGCCGATCCCGAACCCCTGGACACCGCTCCGTACTACGCGGCCCGCGTGCTGCCTGCCGAGATCGTCTGCACGCACGCCGGTCTGGAGATCGACTCCGCCGCCGCCGTACGCGACCGCACCGGGACCGCGGTCCCCGGCCTCTTCGCCGCGGGCGAGGCGGGCGCCGGAGTCCTCGGTCCCCGCTACGTCGGCGGCGGCAACGCGGTCGCCAACGCCCTCACCATGGGCCGCATCGCCGGGCGGGGAGCGGCCGGCGCGCGGAGGGGAACCGCCCGGCCGACGCAACCCGTCGGGTGACGGGCGGCGCCACCGGACACGCCTCGGGGCGGGTGTCCTGAGGCGCACCCGTCCCGCACCTTCCGCCCCACCGCACCGGACGCTTCACGCGGCCCCCTCGGCGCACGGCTCCCACTGCCCTCCCGGCAGTCGACAGCACGCGCCCCGGCCCCCCGCCATCCCCCACGACCACGGGATCGGGCGGCGCACACACCGATCCGATCCTCTCCCCAGGGAGGCAGCATGTCACTCCACCAGCAGTCGGCGTCCGGGCCCGCACCGGCGCCGGAGGCGGGCTTCCAGTCGCGGATCAAGGTCATCCGCGCGGCGGTCATCGGCACCATCGTCGAGTACTACGACTTCGGCATCTACGGCTACATGGCCACGTTCGTGGCGATGCTCTTCTTCGTCTCGGAGGACCCGACGGCGGCCCTGCTGGGCACGTTCGCCGCGTTCGCCGTCGCGTTCTTCATGCGCGTGCCCGGCGGGATCCTCTTCGGCCACATCGGGGACCGCTACGGGCGCAAGCGGGCCCTGTCCTGGACCATCCTGCTGATGGTCCTGGCCACCGCGGCCATCGGCGTGCTGCCCAACTACTACACGCTCGGCGTCTGGGCGACCGTCCTGCTGGTCCTGTGCCGCTGCGTCCAGGGCTTCGCCGCGGGCGGCGAACTCGGCGGGGCCAACGCCTTCGTGGCCGAGTCCGCCCCGGCCCGCTGGCGGGCCACCCAGACCTCCCTGGTCAACTCGGGCACCTACTTCGGCTCGCTGTTCGCCTCGCTGGTGGCGCTCACCTTCACCACGGTCTTCACCGAGCAGCAGATGCTGGACTGGGCGTGGCGCCTGCCGTTCCTGCTCAGCCTGCCCATCGGCGTCATCGGCCTCTACATCCGCAGCCACCTGGACGACACCCCGCAGTTCAAGCAGCTGGAGGACAAGGGCGAGACCGAGCGCATGCCGATCCGGACCCTGCTGGTCACCAACTGGCGGTCCGTGCTGAAGATCATCGGACTGGGCGCGGTGATCACCGGCGGCTACTACATCGTCTCGGTGTACGCGGCCACCTACCTCCAGACCACGGCCGGGCACTCCGCCCAGCTGGCCTTCGCCTCGACCTCGGTCGCCATGGTCGTCGGCGCCGTCACTCTGCCGCTCTCGGGCTACCTGGCCGACACCATCGGCCGCAAGAAGGTCATCCTCATCGGCAGCGTCGGGGCCGCGCTCCTGGGCTTCCCGATGTTCATGATGATGTCCGCCGGCCCGGCCTGGGCCGCGATCGTGGGCCAGACGGCGCTGTTCGTGTGCGTCTCGATCGTCAACGGCGCCTCGTTCGTCACCTACGCCGAGATGCTGGGCGCCTCCACCCGCTACAGCGGGATCGCGCTCGGCAACAACGTCACCAACACGCTCCTGGGCGGCACCGCGCCCTTCGTCGCGACCTGGCTGATCAGCGCCACCGGCCAGCCGCTGGCTCCCGCGGGCTACTTCGTCCTCACCGCCCTGGTGACGCTGGTGGCCGTCCTGTTCGTCACCGAGACGCGCGGCACCGAACTGCCGATCGACTGAGAGGAGAAGGCACATGCGCACAGCGGACGCGACGAGCGGCGGAGCCGGACACGGACTGGCCGGACGCGTCGTCCTGGTGACGGGCGCCGCGGGCGGCATGGGCAGGGCCGAGGCCCTGGCACTGGGACGCGAGGGCGCCCGGGTCTGGGTGGCCGACCTGGACGCGGAGCGGGGCGAGGACACGGCCCGCCAGATCGGTGAGCTGGGCGCGACGGCCCGGTTCGCCCGCCTGGACGCCGCCGACCCCGACGACTGGGCGCGCCTGCGCGACCGGATCGCGGAGGAGGACGGCGGACGCCTGGACGGGCTGGTCAACAACGCCGGGGTCAGCCACCGCTTCGGGATCGCCGACACCACGGACGAGGACTGGCGCCGCGTGCTGGACGTCAACCTGTCCAGCGTGTTCTACGGCATGCGGTCCATGGCCCCGCTGCTGCGCGCGTCGGGGTCGGCCTCGGTGGTCAACGTGTCCTCCATCGCCGGGATGACCGGCTACTTCTCCGCCTCCTACGGCGCGAGCAAGTGGGGCGTGCGCGGCCTGAGCAAGGTGGGCGCGCTGGAGTTCGCGCCCTGGGGCGTGCGGGTGAACTCCCTGCACCCCGGGCTGGTGGACACCCCGCTGCTGCGCTCGGGGACCGACGACTTCGTCGAGGAGAGCCTGCGCTCGGTGCCCGCCGGCCGGGTGGCCGAACCCGGGGAGGTCGCCGACGTGGTGCTGTTCCTGCTGTCGGAGGCCTCCCGGTACGTGACGGGGGCCGAACTGGTCGTCGACGGCGGCCTGACCTCCGGCGGCCTCTACCACCGGATCACCTCGGGTCTGCGGGAGGGGCCCGTCTGAGTGTCCGGACACGACTCCGGGGAGGCGCCCACCGTCCAGGTGCGCCTCCCCGGTTCCCGGAGCGCGGGGCTTCGGTGACTCCCGGCGCTCCCAGGGCCACCGGGTCCACCGGGGCCCGTGCCGCTCCGGAGGCCCGCGCTGTTCCCAGGGCCGCCGAGAGCGCGCTCCCGCAGGTGCCGTCAGGCGGCGGCCCGGTCGGTGACGCGCCGGATGGCCTCGACGGCCAGCTCGGGCTGGTCGACGTGGATGTGGTGGCCGCTCTCCTCGGCGGTGCTGAGCCGGCTCTCACCGGACACCTGGAGCCACCGCTCCTGGCCCTCGGTCCACACGCGCTCCAGTTCGGCGCCGTACTCGGGGATCTCACCGAGGTACCGGACCCCGTGCCGGATGACCTCCGTCGGGACGTCCCCGGCCGAGCGGACCTCCGCGTCGCTGTCGATGACGATGCTCTCGGGGTTCTCGCCCCGGAACACCGCGAGGTTCTGCGCGCGCACCTCGGCGCCCGGGCCGGTGGCCGACTCGGGGATCACCTCGTTGATGTCGTCCAGCATCGTCGGTGACGTGGCGTCCAGCAGCACCAGTCCCCTGACCCGGTCCTGGTGGTCGGGGGCGTAGCGGGCGGCGATCAGCCCGCCCAGCGAGTGGCCGACCAGGACGACCGGGCCGTCACCGGCGACGTCGTCCAGGACGGCGGTCAGGGTCCGCCCGGCGTCGGCGACGCTCTGGGGGCCGGGCGGCTGGTCGCTCCCGCCCTCGCCGAACCGGTCGTAGGAGCAGGCCCGGTCCTCCTCGCCCAGGGTCCCCTGGAGGTCGGCCATGGTGTCCAGGCCGTCGCCCATCCCGGCCATGAGGACGATGACCGGCCGTTCGTCGGCCGGGGCGCCGGAGCAGGAGACGTTCAGGGAACCGCCCTCGACGTCGAGCGTCTTGGTCCCGGTGAACAGCTCCCCGTCGGTCATCACCTCCTCCGCCGCCGACTCCAGGTCGGACTCCACCTCCTCCAGACCGGCGCCCACGTCCTCCAGGCCGGACCGCACGTCGGAGCATCCGACGAGGCCGGTCCCGGCCACGGCCAGGCACAGTGCGGTCAGGGCGGTCGTCCGGAAGGAACGCGACATCGGGGCCTCCAGCGAGGGAATCGGGGCGGGGGCGTCGAGTGGTGCCGCGGGACCGGGGGAGAGGGCCCGGCCCCGCTCCCGTGGGCCGGGACTCCGCGACTGGGGAAGAACCTACGGACGCGGCGGCGCCCGGGTCGTCACCGCACGGTGGGACACCCGCGTGTGGCTCCCGCGGGGGACGGCTCCCGCCGCCGACCCGGGCGGCACCCGTTCGCCCGCACCGGGCTCCCCGCCCCGCCCCCGCGTGAGGGAGGGTCCCGTTCACCTGCGACGACGCGCCCCTCCCGGGCCGCGTGGGCGTGCCCGGAGCGCCGGGACTCACCCCGCCGCCGCCTCCGGAAGGCCGCCGACCGCCGCGGACGGGCGCGGGCCGCGCCCCGGAGGGGACCGGCGAAGGTCCGCCCCGCGCCCCCCTGTCCCCCGTGCGAGCTACGCGCAGGTGTCCTCTCCACGGTGACGACCGCGCACCACCCCGCTCCGTAGCGTTCCTCCCAGACGCGAAACCCCCAACGAAGGAATTTCGATGAGACTTGTCTGGCAGCTCCTGGCCGTCGCCGCGGTCGCCTTCATCGGCGCACAGGGAGTCATGGCGTTCCAGGACGTCCCCTTGGTCTCCCTGGTCCTGGGCCTCCTGGTCGCCGTGGCCTCGGTGTTCGTCTACCGGTGGGTGGTGCGCCGCACCGAGCGTCGCACCGTGACCGAACTGGACTGGAAGGGCGCCGCCTCCGCCACCAGTTGGGGCACCCTCCTCGGAGTCGGACTGTTCGCCCTGGTCATCGTCAACATCGTCTTCCTCGGCGGCTACCAGGTCAACGGCCTGGGCTCTCCGATGAGCGCCCTGGGACTGGTCGGCTTCATGGCCGCCGTCGCGGTGACCGAGGAGCTGATGTGGCGCGGCGTGCTGTTCCGCATCATCGAGGAGCGCACCGGCAGCTGGATCGCCCTCGCGCTGACCGGCCTGGCCTTCGGCCTGGTGCACCTGATCAACCCGCACGCCACCCTGTGGGGCGCCCTCGCCATCGCCATCGAGGCCGGCGGCATGCTCACCGCCGCCTACATCGCCACCCGCAGCCTGTGGCTGCCCATCGGCCTGCACTTCGGCTGGAACATCGCCGGATCCGCCATCTTCAGCACCGCGGTCTCGGGCAGCAACACCCCCCAGGGGCTGCTGGACGTCACCATCTCGGGCCCCACGATCATCACCGGCGGCGACTTCGGCCCCGAAGGCAGCATGTACTCCGTGGTGTTCTGCGTCATCGTCACCGTGGTCCTCATGTGGATCGCCCGCCGCCGCGACCGGATCGTCCCCGTCCGCCGGCGCGGCGAGCGGACCGCCGCCACCACTACACTTCCCCAGTGACCAGTCTCCGGCGGCTCCCCGAACTGTGGCAGCGACTCGACGTCACCCTCCGGGACCTGCCCCTGGGGCTGCTGCTCCTGACCGCCTCGCTCATCCCGTCACTGCACGGGCAGGGGACCGAGTTCGGCGGGGTGGCCGACCGCCCCCTGGACGCCCTGGGCCTGGTCGCGATCGCCCTCCAGTCGCTGCCCCTGGCCGGGCGGCGGCGGTGGCCGATCCTGACCCTGGCCCTGGTGGCGAGCGGCTTCGCCCTCGACCAGCTCAACGGTTACCACCTGTTCGCAGGCACCGCGCTGCCCATCGCGCTGGTGAGCGCCGGCGCCCACGTCCACCGGTACCGGTGGGCCACCGTGCTCGTGGCCTCGGCCGCCTACGTGGTGCTCTCGGTCGGGGTGGACCGGCTCGGAACGGGCGAGACCCCGGCCGGGTACGTGACGTTCTACGGGGCGCTGGCCCTGGCCTGGGGGATCGGGGCGTGGCTGCGCTCCACGCGCCTCGCCGAGGCCGAACGCCGCCGCCTCGTCGCCGAGGCCACCCGCACCGCCGAACGCACCCGCATCGCCCGCGAACTCCACGACGTCGTGACCCACCACGTGACCGCGATGGTCGTGCAGGCCGAGTCGGCGCGCTACCTGACCTCCGCGCCCGACCGGCTCGACCAGACCCTGACCGCGGTCACCGACACCGGCAGGCGGGCCATCACCGACCTGCGCCACCTGCTCGACCTGCTCAACCCCGACCACTCCACCCCCGCCTCCGACGAGGGACTGCTCACCGTGGTGGAGCAGACGCGCCGGGCCGGGCAGCCGGTGGAGTTCAGCGAGGAGGGCACCCCGGCCTCCTCGCGCGGCAGCGCCGACCTCGTCGCGCACCGCGTCGTGCAGGAGGCCCTGACCAACGCCCTCAAGTACGCGCACGGAAGCCCCACCACCGTGCGGGTGCGCCACCGCCCCGAGGAGATCACCGTGAACGTCAGCACCGACCACGCCGGGCCCCCGGGCGTCTCCCCCGGCGGAAGCGGGCGGGGCCTGGTCGGCCTGCGCGAACGCGTCGAGGTCCTGGGCGGTGACTTCACCGCTGGCCCGCGCGAGGGCGGGGGATTCGCCGTCCACGCCCGCATCCCCGCGCACGCCCCGGTGGGCGACCGGGCATGAGCGCGCCGATCCGGGTCCTGGTCTGCGACGACCAGGTGCTGATCCGCACCGGCCTCGTCACCATCATCGACGCCCAACCCGACCTGGAGGTCGCCGGCGAGTGCGGGGACGGCGCGGCCGCCGTCGAACTCGCCGAGCGGCTGCGCCCCGACGTCGTGGTGATGGACGTGCGCATGCCCGTGCTCGACGGCATCGAGGCCACCCGGCGCCTGGCCGGGGCCGGGGTGGACCGTCCCGTCAAGGTCCTGGTGGTCACGACGTTCAACCTCGACGAGTACGTCTACGAGGCGCTGCGCGCGGGCGCCAGCGGGTTCCTGCTCAAGGACGCGCCCCCGGCCCAGCTGCTGCACGGCATCCGCACCGTGTCCACCGGCGCGGCCCTGCTGGACCCCGAGGTCACGCGACAGCTGGTGGGCAGGTACGCCGCCCGGATCCGGCCCCCCGACGCCGCCGCGGCCGACGCCCGGCTGACCCCCCGCGAGCTGGAGGTCCTGCGCCTGATCGCCAACGGCCTGTCCAACGGCGAGATCGCCGCGAGCCTGTTCATCAGCCAGGAGACCGTGAAGACGTTCGTCTCGCGCATCCTGACCAAACTCGACCTGCGCGACCGCGTCCAGGCCGTGGTCTACGCCTACCGGCAGGGGCTGGTGACCTGACCTCCGGCGCACACCCCGACCGGCGGGCGGGCGCCGGGCTCCGCGAACGGCCGCACACCCCGGACCCGTGCTCCGCGGCGGGGCGGGGGCACACGCGCGGCGGACGTCCCGGCCCGTACGGGGAGACCGGACCGGTGCCGCGGCCGTCGGACTTCCCCGCGCGCCGGTCGCGGGCTTGACCTTGACACGGTGACAGGGTCTTCACTCGGGTGCAGGAGGTGGTCCCGATCAACGCTGCCAACACGACCCCGAAGAACACCCGCGTCGCCGACGCCCTGTCCGCCAGGGACACGTCGGTCCGGCTCCAGGCGGCCCTGGCGGCCGGGTCGAACCCCGACCCCTCGCTCCTGGAGCCGCTCGTCGAGCGGTGCGCGGTCGAGCCCGACTTCTTCGTACGGGACATGCTGTCCTGGGCGCTGACCCGTCTCCCGGCGGAGAGCACCCTGCCACGGATCCGCCGGGAGCTCGTCTCCGAGCGCGTCCAGGCCCGCAGCCAGGCCCTGCACCTGCTCTCCAAGGTCGGCGACAGGAGCACGTGGGCCTGGATCACCCGCGACATGCTGCGCGACGCCAACGACCAGGTCGCGCGGACCGCGTGGCGCGTCGCGGTCGCCCTCGCGCCCGACGACGATGAGCAGAGGAGGGGCCTGGCCGGCGAACTGGTCCTCCAACTCGGTCGCGGCGACCGCGATGTGCGGCTGAGCCTGAGCCGGGCCCTCGTCGACCTCGGCGACGTGATCGTGCCCGCCCTGGAGAGGGCCGCGGAGGACCCCGACCCGGCGGTGGCGGCGCACGCCCGTGCCACCGAGCTGCTCCGGCAGGATCCGGAGAGCGGTTTCGACGCCGCCGTCGAGGAGGCCGGACGCGTGGTCGTACTCGGCCCGGAACGAGCCGCCGCTGCCGCCGCCGCGGTCGCGTCGGCGGACACCGGGGCACCGGAGGCCTCCGAGAAGGCAGGGGCCGCCGAGGACACGGAGGACGCGGATTGCTGATCGGTGACGTGGCCCGCCGCTCCGGGGTGAGCACCCGGATGCTCCGCCACTACGACGCCCTGGGGCTGGTGAGGCCGACGGGCCGTACCGCCGGAGGCTACCGCGAGTACTCCGACGAGGACCTCCGCAGGATCTTCCAGGTGGAGAGCCTGCGAACCCTCGGGCTCTCGCTCAGGCAGATCGGGCGGGCGCTGGAGGACCCGGCCTTCACACCGTCCGCCCTGGTGGACGACCTCATCCGGTGGACGGAGGAGCGCCTGGCCCGGGAACGGGAACTGCTCGACCGGCTCCGCGCGATCGACGCGTCGGAGCCCGCCGACTGGCAGGACGTCCTGAGCGTCGTCGAGCTCATGCGGGGACTCGACGCGACCAGCGCCGCGCGCAGACAGCAGGCCCTCCTGTCCAGGCCGGGAGAGGCGTCGGCTTCCGCCGAACTGCTGGCCGGGGCGGTCCTGACCGAGTCCGACCCCCACGTCGCGGGCGCCCTGCGCTGGGCGCTCGCCCGGTCGGGCGGCGACGGCGTGGCGACTCTGGCGGCCGGTGCGCGGTCGCAGGACCCCGACGTCCGGCGGCGCGCGGTGCTGGCGCTCGCCGGGATGCCCGAGGCCCCGGGCGTCACCGCGGTGCTCGCGGACGCCCTCGGGGATCCGGACCCCGTGGTGCGCGGACACGCCGCCCTGGCCCTGGGCGGGTACGGCGCGGCCGAGGCCGTACCCGCGCTGGTCGGCATGGTGGTCGACGGCTCCAGGGACGTGGAGGCGGCGGAGGCGCTGGGAGGACTGTCCCGGGACCCCGGGTGCGCGGGCCGGATCACGGCCGCCCTGGCCGACGAACTCTCCGCACCCGACGCGGACTCCGCGACACGGATCCGTCTCGTCCAGGCGCTGGTCGAGATCGGGGGAGCCGCCGTGCGCGGGATCCTGGACCGACTGACCCGGGACGAGGACCGCGCCGTCGCCCTCGTCGCCTCGGCCCTCGCCGGGACTCTCCGGGACCGGTCCTCGGGGGAAGGGGAGGACCGGGCCGACGGGGACCCCTGAGAACGCGCCGCCGGGACGCCGGTGCGTCCGGTTCCGGAGGCGCTCCGCCGGAACCGGACGCACCGCTCACCGGAATCCGGCGGGAAGGGTCATCAGGTCGATCCCCCACAACGGCGGCAGCAGGAACAGCGTCCCCGCGACCACGAGGGCGAGGGCGATGACGTTCAGCCAGAACCCGCTCCTGACCATCTCCATGATCGTCACCCTGCCGGTGCCGAACATGATCGCGTTCGGAGGGGTGCCCACGGGGAGCATGAACGCGCAGTTCGCGGCCATCGCGCAGGGGACCATCAGCGCGTACGGGTGGATATCCAGGGAGACCGCGAGGGCCGCCATGACCGGGAGGATCATCGTCGCCGTCGCGGCGTTCGAGGTGATCTCCGTCAGGAACAGCACGAGCGCGGTGGCGATGACGATGGTCAGGATCACGTCGACCCCGTCGAGCACGCGCAGCTGCTCGCCGATCCACGCGGAGAGGCCGGTGTCGACGAACCCCGCGGCGATGGCCAGCCCGCCGCCGAACAGCAGGAGGATCCCCCACGGGATCTTCTTGGAGTCCTCCCACCGGAGGATCCTCCTCTCCCGGGCACCGCGGGTCGGCAGCGTGAACAGGACCACCGTCGCGACGATCGCGATCACCCCGTCGCTGATCCCCGGAAGGAGGTCCTCCCACAGGAACGACCGGGTCACCCACATGAAGGCCGTGCCGAGGAAGACGCCGAGCACGAGCTTCTCCTCGGTGGACATCCGGCCGAGGGACCTCCTCTCCTCCCGGATGATCTCCCTGCCGCCGGGAAGCTGCCTGAACCGGACCCTGAGCTTGACGCCCGTCAGGTAGAACCACGCGAGGGCGAGGAGGACGACGGCGATCGGAACCCCGAACACCATCCACCCGCCGAACGAGACGCTCTCGCCGAAGAGCTCCCCGGAGGTCGCCGCGAGAACGGCGAGCGGAGGTGTCCCGATGAGCGTGCCGAGACCGCCGATGGTGGCCGCGTAGCCGATGCCGAAGACGACGGACTTCTCGAACCTGGGCAGGTCGTCGGCGAACTCCCCGCCCCGCAGCGAACGGGAGGCCTGGTACACGACCGCCAGTCCGACGGGGATCATCATCATCGTGGCGGCCGTGTTGGAGACCCACATCGACAGGAAGCCCGTCGCGACCATGAAGCCGAGGACGATGCGGCGCGGACTCGTACCGATCGCCGCGACGATCGCGAGGGCGATGCGCTGGTGGAGGTTCCACTTCTCCATCGCGATCGCGAGCGAGAACCCTCCCAGGAACAGGAAGATGATGTCGTTGCCGTACGCCGCGACCACGGCGTCGCCCTCCAGCGCGCCGGTCAGCGGCAGGAGCGCGACCGGGAGCAGGGACGTGACCGGGATGGGGATCGCCTCGGTGATCCACCAGGTCGCGACCCACAGGGTGGTGGCCAGGACCGCCCGCCCCGCCGACGAGAGCCCCTCGGGTTCGAAGAACACGAGCGTCAGCACGAACAGCAGCGGACCGAGCACCAGCCCGGTGACGCGCGCGGGCGTGTAGCCGGGGCCGGGGCCACCGGACTCCGCGACCGGTCCCGCGGCCTCGGGGCCGTCATGGGCGGCGGAGGGGCCGCCGCCGGAGGCCACCGGCTCGGCCCGTGACGGCCTCCCGCGCTTGGAGAACGTCAGGAGTCCTTTCACCTCCCTGTGCGACGCCCACAGGCTCTCCCACAGGGGGTACGGGTAAGAGGTTGCCATTGTGCTGCACCTTCTTCTGGCCTCCCGCCCGGCGCGGAGCGGGGCGAAGGACCGGTTCGGGGGGTACGCGGATCGACATCGGCCGCGAGGGGAACGCGGCCGCGGGGACTCCGCGAGGGGAACAGGGGGGACCGTCGCCGGTCGCCGTGTGCCGGGTGGCCGTTCACGCCGCCTCGGAGCGCTCGTGTGCGGGGCCGGGGGCGGGCGGCTCCCGTGTCCGCGACCGTCGCGGGAGCCGCCCGTCCCGGGCGGTCAGCCGTGCAGGCCCCGCAGGACCTCGTAGAACTTCGCCTTGCCTTCGAGCCCGATGCCCGGGAGGTCACCCGGCGCCACACGACCGCGGGTGACCACCGCGTCGTCGGCGAAGCCGCCCGTGGGCTGGAACTCCCCGGGGTAGGACTCGTTGCCGCCGAGCTTGAGGGCCGCGGCGATGTGCAGCGAGAACTGGTGCCCGCCGTGCGGGATGCACCGGCGGGAGGACCAGCCGTGCCGGGCGAGCATGTCCAGGACCCGGCGGTACTCCGTCAGCCCGTAGCTCAGCGCCGGGTCGACCTGGACGAAGTCGCGGTCCGGGCGCATCCCGCCGTAGCGGATCAGGTTCCGGGCGTCCTGGAGGGAGAACAGGTTCTCGCCGGTCGCGATGGGGTTGCGGTAGTCCTCCGACAGCGTCGCGTTCAGGGCGTAGTCCAGCGGGTCGCCGACCTCCTCGTACCAGAAGAGGCCGTACCGGTCGATGGCCCGGCCGTACTCCAGCGCGGTCCGCAGGTCGAACTTGCCGTTGACGTCCACCATCAGCCGGGACCCGTCGCCGCCCAGGACGTCGATGACCGCCTCGATGCGCCGGAGGTCCTCGGCCAGGTCGGCGCCGCCGATCTTCATCTTGACGACCTCGTACCCGGCGTCGAGGAAGCCCCGCATCTCGTCCTGGAGGTCCTCCAGGGTCTTGCCGGGCGCGTAGTAGCCGCCGGCGGCGTAGACGAAGACGTCCTTGTCCGGGTCGCCGTCGCCGTAGTGGTCGGAGATCCACCGGTACAGCGGCACTCCCGCGGCCTTGGCGGCGAGGTCGTGCAGCGCCATGTCCACCACGCCGACGGCGACGGAGCGTTCACCGTGTCCGCCCGGCTTCTCGTTGCGCATCATGACGTCCCACGCCCGGGCGGGCGAGAGTTCGCCGTTCCCGTCCAGCAGATCCTCCGGGGCGGCTTCGCGCAGCCGCGGCAGCATCCGCTCGTTCAGGATGGCCGTGGCGTTGTAGCGGCCGTTGGAGTTGAAGCCGTAACCCACCAGGGGCCTGCCGTCGACCACCACGTCACTGACCAGCGCCAGGATCGTGCAGTCCATCCTGCTGAAGTCGATGTACGCGTTGCGCATCGACGAGCTGATCGGGATGGTGCCGACGTGGGCGGAAACGATTCGCATGGGTCTCTTCCTGCCGAACTTGGTCTTATAAGACCCTTATAAGTTATGCGGAGCCTATACTGGCCGAGACGGGGGTCACAAGGCCGTGAGCGGGAATTTGGTGAGAGAGGTCACGATGACCGGCGCGAACGTCTTCTCCAGCAAGGGCGGGCTGGCCTACACCGAGCTGCGCCGCCGCATCACCTCCGGTGAACTCGCCCCGGGCTCACGCCTGCCGCAGTACGAACTGGCGGAGGAGATGGGGATGAGCATCACGCCCCTGCGCGAGGCGATCAGGCGGCTGGCCAGCGAGGACTGGGTCGTCATGGACACCCACCGGGACGTACGGGTGGCGCCCATGAGCGCCACCGAGGCCCGCGAGCTGCTGGAGGCCCGTTTCTCGCTGGAGCCCTCCGCCACCGAACTGGCCGCGCTGCGCCGCACCGAACGCGACATCGCCACGATGAGGGCGGCCGCCGACGAACTCCTGCCGGTCACCCGTACCTGGGGGGAGGAGGCCATCGCGGCGCACCGGGCCTTCCACCGGGCGATCTACGCCGCCTCGCACAACAGCGTGATGACCAGGCTCCTGGACGACCTGTGGGACAAGGCCGACCGGTACCGGCGGATCGGCCTGGAACTGCCCGCGGGCGCCGAGCCGCGCACCCTCGACCTCAACCAGCACCACGAGATCCTGGAGCTCGTCGCCGTCGGCGACGGCGCCGCCGCGGCCGGACTGGTGCGCTCCCACATCCGCAACAGCCTCGGAGCCGTGGTCACGGACACCCTCGAAGGCAGGGAGCGCGCCTACCACCCCATCGCCGGGCGTTCGGCCTGAGGCCGTCTGGCGTACCGGCCCCACGACCGCGCAACGGGACGCAGCGCCCCGCCGACGCCCGTGCCGCCCGCGCGCCAGCGGCCGGGGCGGCGGTCGGCGTGCGCGGTCGGCGCGGACCCTGCGCCGACCGTCCCCGGACACGAAAAAGACCTGGGGCTTCTCTCGCTCTCGCGATGTGAGAAGCCCCAGGTCGGAGCGCGGAGGATCGGGGATTTGAACCCCGGATGGGCGTAAACCCAAACCGCATTAGCAGTGCCGTAGTTCAAGGTTTGACTAGTGTCGGTGCATGCCCTCTGATGCCATTTCGTATGGTCAAGAGGGGTTCGGACTGTCAGGGCATGTTGCCCCATCCCAGCTCGTACCGGATGGTTCTTGCCGACTCTTCACCAACCACCTTAACAGATGGCAGTGCATACGTCTGTAGCAACCCTTTGGCAATGCGGTATCCAACCTACCACCAATGCGGTACCAACGCCACCGATGCGTCCGCTGGAGCACTGGTACAGAAGCAACGAAGTTTCGTCGCTCACTGTGCTGGTTGGTGAAGCCTGAGCGTGGACCGAACGGTGCTGTATTGCAGGTCGTTCGTCTTCGTGCCTGAGGCGAACCGGTAGGCGCCCAAGGCCTCTAGAGAAACGGGATCGATTTTTTCCCAGAGGCCTGTCACATTCTTGGTGCTGAGGACCCTTCCTCTGTCGAAGACAGAGTGAAGCGAGGTGGGCCCTGGCCGAGGAAGACAAGACCAAGGAAGAGCCGAGAACCGATCTGTTCATCCGCGGAACCACCAAGCTGGTGGTCTGTGGAGTCGCCGTCATCGCCGCTATCGTCTCCTACCGGCACGCATACGCCGTGGTCACCGAGTACGGAGAGAGCGGGGCCACAGCGATCATGATCCCCCTGACGATCGACGGCCTGGTCTACGCGGCGTCGATGGTCATCCTGCACTCGGCCAGAGTTGGGGTGAAAGCTCCTCCCTTGGCATGGATGCTGCTGTGGCTCGGGATCACGGCAACCTTGGCGGCGAATGTCGCTCACGGGTGGCAGAACGGGCTCGTCGGGTCCATTGTGGCCGCGTGGCCAGCTGTTGCTTTGGTGGGGTGCTATGAAATGCTCATGTGGCTTGTGCGCACCAACGGCAAAGCTGACATGGAAAAGCCCACAGAAGCATTAGATGTCGATCAGCGGGCCATCAAGGCGTACAGGGAGAGTGTGCGTATTGGGAGTCCACTCTCTGAGCGCAGGATCGCTGAGAAGTACGGTAGGTCTCGGCGCTGGGCGAGAGCGATCATAGAAAGGTCAGCAGAACAAGGAGAAACCTGGAAATAAGAAGGTGGCAATGAGGTTGCCGTCTCTTTTTGTATTCAGGCTGCTATGAGTTTTTGGTGCGTGTACCGGTGTGGCCCGTTCTGGTACACGCACCCTTCTTTGCGAGTGTTCGCTGTTGATAGCTGTACGGACCGTCGGACGAGTTGTGCACCTCGTGGACCAGTTTGGTACGCCTGTGGTACGGGCTGGTCCGGGCGTGCCACCCCTTGGCCGTCACCACTCAGCGTGTGCTTACGTGACGAACCACCGGCCATGAGGGGATCCGTTCAGCGCAGTACGAGCCGCAGGCGGGTCACAGATCTAGTTCGTCCCAGGACCACGGCTGTGCGGGGGAGCCGTCGAGTTCACGGCCGTAGGGGAGCAGGGATGAAGGCAGCGTACGGAGTTGGCCAGCATTCATGATCCGGTGTTTCCACACTGCCGCTGCTTCCTTCTGCCCCATCCGGTGAAGCTCTTCCGAGAGCGGGTCAGGTCCCAGTTGGATGCTGGGGTCAGCGTGGTTGGCGGGGTCGCGTTCTAGCAGAGCGGCCACCGCCTGTTTCTGCCCCAGTTCACGCATCGTCTTCAGTAGAAGGGCGACGCCTGCTGGGTCGGTGAGGTCGACGTGGTTGGCAGGGTCGCGTTCCAACAGAACCGACATGGCTTGCTCCTGCCCCGCCTCATGCAGTTCCTCCAGCAGTTGGGCGACTGCGCCTGGGTTGGTGAGGGGGGTGTGGGCAACAGCGTGAGTATCCAGAGCCGCCAACATCAGTTTCTGCGCCTGGTAGTACAACGTGTCCAGCAAAAGGGTGATGTCTGCTGGGTCGGTGATGTCTGCTGGGTCGGTGAGGTCAGGGTGGGCGACAGAGGCGCGTTCCAGCAGAGCCGCCACAGCCTGCTCCTGCCCCGCCTCACTCAGTGCCTCCAGCAGTTGGGCGACTGTGCCTCGGTTGGTGAGGTCGGCGTGAGCGACAATGCGAGACGCCAGGTCCCTTGCCGTCAGTCCGCTTCCTGTTTGAGGCATCTCACGAAGCTGTCTCACTAAATGGAGGGCCTGGTGAGGGTCGGAGAGATCGACGTGGCCAGCGATGCGAGTCACCAGCTGCGCCATCGCTTTGTCCAACCCCTCTTCACGCAGCAGCCGCAGCAGAAAGGCGACACCTTCGGGGTTGGTGAGGTCGATGTGGTTGGTGGGGTCGCGTTCCAGCAGCGCGGCCACGGCCTGCTCCTGCCCCAGCTCACGCAGTAGCTGTAGCAGAAAGGCGACACCTTCGGGGTTGGTGAGGTCGATGTGGTTGGCGGGGTCGCGTTCCAGCAGCGCGGCCACGGCCTGCTCCTGCCCCAGCTCACGCAGTAGCTGTAGCAGAAAGGCGACACCTTCGGGGTTGGTGAGGTCGATGTGGTTGGCGGGGTCGCGTTCCAGCAGCGCGGCCACGGCCTGCTCCTGCCCCAGCTCACGCAGTTTCTTTAGTAGACGGGCGACGCCTTCGGGGTTGGTGAGGTCGATGTGAGCGGTGCGGACGTGTTCTAGGAGAGCAGCCATGGCTTGCTCTTGTCCCGCTTCATCCAGCAGTTGCAATACACGGGCGACAGCTCCTGGGTCAGAAAAGTCGGTAGTCGTCCAGTAAGTGCTGTACCTGTGCGGGTAGACGTTCCGGGTCAACAAAGGCACCAGATGCTGGCTGAAGGTGCCGGAATGGGCCGAAGACGCCCGAAGCCAGAGCCGGACAGCGTGCTGGAACAGTCCACGGCGTTCGGCGGCCTCGGCCAGGGAGTGCAGGGTGTCGGGGTCGTGGGTGTGGTCGAGCAGGGCCTGCCACAGGGCCGGGCTGCCGAGTTGGCCGGCGCGGCGGCGGCCTAGGTGTTGGTCGAGGTAGTCGGCCGGTTCGTAGACAGCCTCGGCGCCGGCGCGGGACACGTGGGGGTGCAGTGCGGTCAGGGTGTGGCGGATGTCGGTGCGCCCGCCTCCCGGGCGTCGACCGCTGCACAACGCGGCCAGTGCGGCCCGGGCCCAGTCGGGATGGGTGGGGCGTTCGCGGGGGTCCAGGTCCGCGTCGGCGGCCTGGGCGAGCAGGGCTGCGGGCAGAGGAGCCCGGTGGCCTAGGCGGCGGGCGTCGATGGCGGCGGTGAGCAGGGCGTGTTCGACGGCGGTGAAGGTGTGGCCGGGGCCTTGGTCGTAGGCGGCCAACAGGGCAGGGCCGCCGCTGAGGTGCTGGACCACCCGGCCGCGGTCAGCGGCCCCGGCCTGGAGGGCATCGCGCATACGCCGGTCGCCGCGTGACGTGGCCCACGTCTTCCACTCGTCTTGCTCGCCAGGGGAGAGGCGGCCGGGGACGGGGATGTGGATGGTGGCTGGGTCGGTGAGCAGTTCGCGGACCTGGGCGTGCGGATCGGCGGAAGTCCCGAACTGGGTGAGCTCTTCCCAGTAGGGGGAGGTCCACAAGGTGCCCACGGCCACGATGCCCGTGCGCTGGTGCAACAGGTGGTGCAGGGCGGCGGCGGCCTCGGCAGCGCTGGTGCCGTAGAAGAAGCGTTGGGCCTCGTTGAGCCACAGCACCACCTGGTCGTCCACCTGCCCGTCGGCCAGAAGACGCAGGAGGTCGTTCGCAGTGGACGGGCGCAGCAGGCGACGGCGGGGGGCCAGTGCGTGCAGGGCTTCGTACAGGGCGCGGGTCTTGCCGGTGGAGGAACCGCCGGTCAGCATCACCAGCACCGACGTTTCCCCGCCCAGAGCAGGCTCCAGGGCCTCACACAGCCGGACGTCGTGGGGACGGGGCAGGTAGGGGGTGAGGAAGGGGTAGCCGCCCGGGTCGGGGGCGGGCAGTACCGCGGCGTGCACCTGCAACTGAGCCGGGGAGAGGCGATCCGCCCCGGAGGCATGGTCGGCGATGAGGGTGTGTCCGGCGTGCGGGTGGGAGGTGAGGGTGACGTCGCCGCCGGCCATGATCACGGTGCCGGAAACATCGCCCTGGACCGTGTGGACGACGCTCGGGCCCGGCGCTGGACCCTGTCCAGCTCGACGGCCGGACACCGGCTTCGCCCCGACAGCGCTCTCGCGTAGCGCCAGGAGCGGGCCGTTGTCCAGACCGAGCGCTCCGGCCAAGGCAGTGACCGTCTCCTTGGACGGGATCGCCCCGGTGTTGTTGAGGGCCGCGGTGACTGTGGTGCGGCTCAGGGCCGCGCGTGCGGCCAACTGGCTCTTGCTCAGCCGCGCTTTCAGCCGGGCGGTGTCCAAACGATCGCCCAGCTGAGCGCGCGCGTCCTGTGGTGCGGGCTGCTCGCATGTATCTGCTTGCCCCACACCCACTCCCACCGTGCCCGCCATGTCTGTACGTCGTTATTCATCTTTGTCCAGCTGGTCATCGTCGGCCACCCCTTCGACCAGATTCGACGCCGACAACGCCGAACCGGACTGGAGAAGAGACCCATGGTTGAGCTGATGGTGCTGTTGGCGATGGCCTGCGTCCTGAGCGGGCTTGTGGCGGTACTGGCCGGGGTGGGGGCCGCCTACCTGGCCCGCCGTGACGGGGCCAGTTACCCGAGCGCGATCGGCCGCGCTGCGGCCACCGCCGCCGCGACCCTCACCGTCATCGCTGCCGGGGCCACGGCACTGGCAGCTCTGGTTGCTCTGTCCAGCTGATCACCGCAATTCCGAGGTGGAGATCGGTGACGGCCTGGCTGAGGACAACGAAGGCTCAGGAGGTCACCCCGGTCTAGCAGCCGCACCGCTGTGAGGTGCTGAGGCACAGGAGAGGCGAAGGACACACCAAGATTGAGCTAGACTCGGGCAAAACTAAAGTGATACCTGTAGTCCACTGCTTGATTCTCAAGCACAGTGAGATGAGGAGCCTGCATGTCCGGCGCTGAGGAAGTGTCCCCCTGGGCAGTGGGGAAGTTCGGCCAGCTCGCCCCTGAGGTCCAGCGCAAGGTCATCCAGGCTCTGGGGAACGCCCACCAGCGGAGCCTGAACGGACACATCGAGATGGAGCTGGGCAGCAACCACGCCTACGGTCTGCTCTGGCTAATCCAGCACGAGGAACTGGTCCGAGAGCTGAAGGACCTGGACGGGGTCCAGGTGTTCAAGCCTCATGGGGCTCAGTACCAGTTGGTGAGGATCGGCAACGTCGTGCTCTACCCTTGGCGGTACTCCGACGTCAGGGAGGCCAGCCCAGAGCAGGCGATGATGAAGAAGCTCACGGAAATTCGGCGCACCCTGCTCTCGCTGGCCCCAGCCCCCGAGTACGGACAGCTCACGTTGGACGAGGACCTGTTGTCGGAACAGTCCGAAGCCGAGTGGGAACAGACCCAGGAGGAGATCCGCCACCTGGCCGAGGCTGCGAGCGTGGTGTTCATCGCTTATGCGAGCAACCCGCGCTCAGGCATCACGCACGCGGTCTGGGGCGACGCGGCCTTGACCGCGGACGGACGCGAAGTGGTGTGGAACCACCAGGAACCCTTGCCTCTGGCCCCCACGAGCGGGATCGGCTGGGGAGAGAGTGGTCTGGAAGGCGGAGGACGTCCTTCGCCCGTGCGACCCCTCTCGCCCTCGGGGGGCGGCGGTGGCACCGCTGCTCGTAGGTTCGACGACGCGCCGATGACGACTCCTTCGCTCGCGCCTCGCCGACCGCTGACCCATGTGGACAGCGAAAAACCCGAAACGACCACAGAGACCGGAACCGATGAAAGGCCATGAACAACTCCGCCTGGTGATCAACGAAGGCGGCAACGAGCCTTCAGCAGCGCAGATCGCGGAAGTTTTCGATCCGGCCAGGATGACGCAGGCCCGTCACCTGGCCGGTATCACCAAGACGGCACTGGCACAGCAGATCGGCATCAGCGCCGCTGCAGTCGGCCAATGGGAGTCAAGCACGACACCCCCGCGTGCTGACCACCTACAAAAAGCTGCGGAAGCCCTTGATGTGCCTGTGGATTTTTTCGCCTTGGGCAGACCATACGTTGCTGTGGACTCCGCTGGAGCGTATTTCCGGAGCCTTCGATCCACGCGCGTATCACAACGCCAGAAAGCCATTGCTTTCGTGCAGCAAACATGGGAGCTCGCCTACGCTCTAGAAAAAAGAGTCGAGTACCCTCATGTGGACCTGCCTGGTTTCCGTGGTGGGGAAATATGCCACGAAGAAATACCGCAGAGCCCCCAGGAGGCTGCACGTTACCTACGTGAATACTGGGGGATCCCCGAGGGGCCGGTTCCGCATGTCGTTCGTGAGATGGAGAACCGTGGAATCATCGTCACGCTGATTCCTTTCGCTGGTAATGACACGGCCAGGATCGACGCGTTCTCCGTGCCCCGTTTGCCCAGGCCTATGGTCGTGCTCACACCGGACAGGGCCAACAACGTCTACCGACACCGGTTCACCGCTGCCCACGAACTGGGCCACCTGCTCTTGCACGGAGACGTGCCCTCAGGAGACAAGACTCAGGAGAGTGAAGCAGATGCCTTCGCAGCGGAGTTCTTGACTCCCGCTGCGTCGATGAAGAAGGTGCTCCCTGCCAGGCTCGACCTGAACAAGCTGACCGAGCTCAGCAGGACGTGGGGGGTGGACTTGAAGTCTTTGATCTACAGATCAAGGGAGTTGGGTCTCTTCTCTGGTGCTACCGCGCGAAGGGCATATCAGGCTGTCGCCAAGATGGAAAAGTTGAACCTTCTGGCTCCGGAGCCGATCAGTAATTACCCGGGTGAGGTTCCTTGCCTTTTGCGTATGGCCTTCGGCTTGGCTCAAGAGCAAGGAGTCACGCATCGTGGTCTCGCGAATGAGCTTCGGTGGAATATATCGCGTTTGCGGTTGCTTCTTGGAGAGGATGAAAGGAGGCCGAAGCTCCAGATAGTAAGGAGCTGAGGAGAAAATAACGACAAATTTTTAGCATCACGGCTTGGGTGGGGAAGGTGCATGTGCGCCTTCCCCGCTGTGGTATTTTTTTAGTCTTCCTGGATGCTCGTATTCTCCCCGATGGATCGTGGTCAGCAGATGAACACCCGGTTTTTCTAGGCCCTGCTCCTCAGGTGCTTCCCAGCGATGCTCCTGCTGCGGCAATCTCCTTCACCTCACCGACCGGGGCAATGGGGACACGGGTCCGGCCGGTCACCCCGTGCGCGCGTGGGCCTCACGGGGTTTCCCGTCCCCCTGTCCTGCATGTCCACGGTCATCCCGTGCGCGCGTGAGCTTCGCAGCCGCGGCGCCCTCGGACACCGTAGCCAGATCGGTCACCCTGTGCGCGCGTGGGCTTCACCGGCCCGGACTCTCCCGTCGCGGGCCGCGCACCGGTCACCCCGTGCGCGCGTGGGCTTCACAGCAGCTCGGTGATGATCGTCAGGTCGTAGGGCGGTCACCCCGTGCGTGCGTGGGCTTCACGTCCTGGCCGCAGCCGTGGCCGTGGGCGCGTACGGTCACCCCGTGCGTGCGTGGGCTTCACAGCCGCTGACCTGCGCCGCAGCGAGGGCGTTATGTTCTTGAGACACGCGTTAGGGATGTCGGCGGATTACTCCGCCGAGGTGGCGCTAGCCCTTTGAGACCAGCGTCTTCCCGCTTCGATGGACGCTGCCCACGCTCCCAAGAGAGCTGGGGACTGACACGACCTCCACGGGCGTTCACGGACTCCCCTCTACCAGGGGCACCGGTGCCAGACGGCACTTCCGCATGGGCGGCGATATTGCGCGCCGCGTTCAGATCACGGTCGACCCGCAACCCGCACTCGGCACAGACGAACACCCGCTCGGACAGAGAGAGGCTTGGGTTTTGCCACCCACATGCCGAGCAGGTCTTACTGGAGGGGAACCAACGATCGCAGAGCGCGAGTTGGGACCCGTACCAGGAAGTCTTGTATTCCAACTGACGGCGTAGCTCTCCGGGAGCTGTGTCCAAGACGGACCGGTTCAGCCCGGCCTTGGCTCGTACGTTCGTTCCCGGCTTGTCCTTGGTGCCGCGAGCCGAGTGGGTCATGCCCGCCACGTTCAAGTCCTCGACCGCCACGAAGGCGAATGTGGTGCACAGACGCTTGGTCAGGGCGTGCAGGAACGTGGCGCGCTGCTCAGCCACCTGGTGGTGGAGCTTGCCCACTCTGGAAGCCGCCTTGCGCCGTCGCTTCGATCCCTTCTGCGTCCGTGCCAGGGCACGCTGTGCCCTGCGTAACCGGGTGGTGGCCTTGGCCAGGTGTTTGGGGTTGTCCACGAGAGTGGTGCCCTCGATCGGTGTGGACAAGGCGGCCAGGTGGTGCACACCCCAGTCGAGCCCAACTCTGTTGTTAGCGCGCTGGCGTCGGGTGGGGCCGGGAAGGTCGGACTCGACCTTGCACAGCACGCTGGCGTACCAGCGGGATCCGCTACGGGAGATGGTCACCGACTGCACCTTGGCCTGGCTAGAGGAGACCAGGCGGTGCAAGCGTTTGGCTGAACCATGCAGGCGTACCGTCCCGAGCTGGCCGGACAGCTGCAGGCGCCTGTAGCCCTCCAGACGCAGGACGGGGCGTCCAGAACTTTGATGGAGACGGAAGGAGTCGCGGCTGCGGAACTTCTTCTTGAACCTGGGGTAGCCCACCCGGCGCCCGGCTCGCGTACCGCGGTAGGAGTCGATCCAGTTCTGCCAGGCACGGTCAGCGTTGATCCAGGCGGACTGGAAGACGTGCGTGGGGATCTCGGCGTGCCAGGGGGCGGTGCCGTCGATGCCCTTGGCAGCGTCGCCGCGTAGCATCTGGAAGGCCTTGTACACCTGCGGCTTTTTAGGGACCTTGACAGTGCCCTTGAGCCGGTCACGGGCCGCCTTTTCGCCCACACCGGTGGCGACGAGTGCGTCCACCCGATCACGCCACTGCTGGTGGGCTTCCTTCTTCATCGCGAGCGCGAAGTTGAACGCCAGTCGGGCGTTGCCTGAGTAGCGACTCAGAGTCTGCAGTTGGGTCGAGGTGGGGTCGAGCGTGTACTTGAACGTGCGCAGTACTTCAGCCACGACTTCCACCTCCCGCCACCATGTCGGCTCAGAGCGCCATTCATCGCGAGCCTAGGTGGTTGTCAGTAAATGCCTGCGCGTGTTGGAATCACCTGTGAGATAAGACGCGTTAAAAGATCCCAGATGCTGGCTTTGCGGATTTTTGAGGGCGTGAGTCGATGTCTGCCTGCTGGGGCCACGACGCTGTGTGCCGCGACCCCAGTGGGGGAGGTCTCCATGGTGTTAAGAGGCGGTGCTTGCATCCTCGTAGAGGGCGAAGGGGTGGACGGGCCGATCGGGGCTGAACGGATCGAACCAGGCCTTCACCTCAGAGCGTGCTTCTTCGTCCCGTCGCGCAGTTCGAACATAGTAGAGCTCTTCGTGATCGAGGTCTTCGTAGACGGTTTCTTTGAAAAATTCGAGGGCGCGTGTGACGCCTGGCGAGTTGAGCTCGTGCAGCTCCAGGGAGGACTCCGCTTGCTCCAGGAGTATCTTGAGAGCGAGTTCTTCGGCTGTGGAACTCAGCATGCGCGAACCGCCGCTGACAAAACGGCTGGTCATGGCCACTGTGGTGACGAGGAAGTGGCGGGCGAACCGGGCGTCGTAGAAGTGAGCGTAGGCCTGAGGCAGTGCGTACAGGCTCATCGTCACGACGTCTTCGTCCGCGGCTGTGGAGTCGCTGGTAGTGAGCGCTGCGACGTCCATGAACAACTCGTCGATGAAGATTTCGCTGGCATAGACGAGGGAACCTGCTGCGAGCTCGGCGTCTTCGGCGCTGACCAAAGGCTCCTCCCCGGACTCCTCGCTGTGGTGGCCGAAGTCTTCGCTGGTGAAGGCCTTGAAGCGTGGGGCCATCGCGCGCATCACAGGCTCTTGAGTGGGGACTTCGTTGTCGAAAACACTCTGAGGCATGATGGTCTCCGTGGGGGTGTGTTAGTAGCGGTGGGCCGCTACGTTGCTGGTAGTGGTACCTGCACTTCCGGTAGCGAGGGAAGACACCTGGTCGGCCTTCCCTCGCTACTGAGCGGAACTAGGAGCTCCGGGCCGCTTCATACTCTTCCACGATGGACTGCGGGATCCGTCCGCGCTCGTTGACCGGCTTGCCGTTGGCCTTGGCCCATGCCCGAATCTCGCCGCTGCGCTCGCGCGATGTGGTGGTGCGCGTTCCCCGCTTGCCGCCCTTGGCCTGCTTGGCGGGTGCCTTGCGCCCTGCCTGGACGAAGGGCGTGATGGCCTCCCGAAGTTTGGTCGCGTTGGTGCCGCTGAGGTCGATCTCGTAGACGGACCCGTCCAGCCCGAACTCTACGGTCTCCTCTGCCTCGCCGCCATCGAGGTCGTCGACCAGGAATACCTGAACTTTCTGTGCCATAGTGTTCCCCCGTGTCTTTGTGGATACGTGGAAGAAAGTAGCACACAAGGACAGTGCAAGGTCAAATCAAATCGTTGTGTGTTCCCCTGTCATGTTCTTGCTTGAGGGGCTTTGGTAGGAGGAATGCTTGCCGTTATTAGCTGGCGTGCCCGTGCTTTCTGAGGTCTTCCAGGAGTTTCTCTGTCTCCTCCGACATCTCCAGGTCCAGCTGGTCCAGGGCGATGTGTAGACGCTGTACAGCCCGAGTGATCGCCTCAGGGTTGTGTGCTTTGTGTTCGACGCGGAACAGGTCGCGATAGAGCAGCTCACACGCGGGATCCAGTTCGAGAACCTTGGTCAGCGCGGTGCGTGCGGCTTCCAGGAAGCCGTCGCGCAGGTGGCGGGTGGCGATGGTGTGGGCGACATCGACCATCGCCGCGTGCATCTCCGGCTTGAGGGGTTCGGCCCATCCGTAGCGGTCCAGACCCACCCCGCTGAAGGGCTCATCGCGGACCATTTCCAGCGCTTCTTCGAGAAGGGTGGTGGCTCGTTGGGTGTCCTCGGCCAGGCCGAGCTTGGCCAGTTCCTGGAACACCTCCCAGTCACAGCCCACGCTGGGGGCGAGCACGTAGGTGCCGTTCGTCTGGGTGGGCAGGTGCGGGGCTCCGGTGGCGTCGCGGCCCAGCCATACGCGCAGCTTGGACAGGTGGGCGCTGCGTGTGGAGGCGGTCCAGGGGCCGCGGGGGCCGCCCATGCTGCGGGAAATCTGGTCCGGGGTGCGCCTGGGGCGCAGTTTCAGATAGCAGGCGAGTTCGGTCAGTGAGCGCCGACGTCCGGGTTCCAGGGTGGAGGTGTCCGGGCCCAGGATCTCCACCTTGCCCAGCACCCGCAGTTGCACGTCGTAGTCGGTCAAGGGCTTGGGCCGTAGGGCGCCCAGAGGCTGGGGCTGTACGGATGCGGGTTCGGACAGGTCCATCAGCACCGACATGGACGCCGACGGCGTCGCAGGTGAGGCGGTGCTGTGGGTGGAGACGCGCTGGGGTTCCTGGGGCACCTGCTCCCACCCGGGCGCGGGAACGCTCACCGCGACCTCTGCCGTCTTCAGCAGGGTGCGGATCTGGGCGTAGGAGTCCTGGGAAACACGTTGCAGGGCGATGGCGAGGCCGTCGAGCCCCGGCAAGGTCTGCTCGCCTTCTGCTTGCAGGTGCCATCCACCGGGGAGTTGGTGGTCCTCGGTTTCTCGGGCGACCAGGGCGATGGGCGGGGCGGCGGCCGAACCCAAGATGCGGCTCAACCGGTCCAGGTGCTGGGCGCTCAAGGGCCGGGCGGACAGCACCACCTCGGGCGCGATGTCCTCACTGGGGCCAGCGGAGGCATACTCCAGGGTCTGCAGCTCCAACTCCTTGAGGCAGGCATCCACATCAGCGAAGGCTCTCACCCGGCCGGTCTTGACCAGTTGGGCCAGACCGGGGGCGACGTCGCCGATGCAGGTGACGTTGACGTGGTCGGCTGCCGGTGAGGTGCTCAGTTCCACGGCCAGAGAGGTGAGTACTTCGGTGACTGCGGTGTCTTGGCCGGAGAGGCCGATGGCGCCGACCTGGGGCAGGTCCACCAGGACCTGTGCCCCCTCACGGTCGTGTCCGAGTGTGGCTAGGCCGGGATAGGGGGCGGGGACCTGGCGGGCGGCCTCCTCGCTCAGCAGCGCCGGTGAGGTCGTGTCCACACGCCAGGCGCGTTCGCCGAGCTGGCGAAACGGCGTCACCGGGATCCCCTGGTTTTCGCTGACCAGCAGCTCGCAGTCCTGTCCCAAGCGGGCGCCCTGGATGTGGGGCAGCGGGGTCTGGGTGGAGGCGCACTTGGCCGACAGGCTGCGCAGTGCCCGGTCCAGCAGCTCGACCGAAGCCGGGTCCGAAGAGGTGTGCAGGTCGGCTTCGGCCTGCTCGACTTGCGGATCTTCGCTTTGGGCAATCCGGTGCCCGGGGCGGCGTTCGCGTTGTTGGACGCGCCTGCGCATGAGCAGGATGGCGCTCAGCCCGGCGGCGGCCAGCGCGCTGTAGCCCGCCCAGGGGGCTGCGGTCTGGGCGAGGTCGGAGTCGTCCGCGGCCAGTGTCGCGTCGAGGAAGACCTCTTCGTCTTCAGCCTCGGCCTGCGGGTTTTCCGGTGCTGCGACCGGCGGTGCCGGGGGAGGGGGTGCGGGCTCGGATTCTTTGTCCACAGGCTGTGGATCGTCCTGGGCTTGTTCCTCTCCTGCGCCGTCCGGGGCGCTGCTCTGCTCGCCGGAAGGGGTGGTGTCGTCGGTGGCGTCCGCGGACTCCTCGCCGTCTGCGCCTTCTTCCGTCCCGCCTTCTGCAGTCGGTTCCCTAGGCTCCTGGGGCGCGCCCTCGTCAGGGGTGTCGCTGGTGGGGATGGTCAGGTCCCAGCCCGGGTGGATGAGGTCGGGATCGGTCAGCGCACCGCCCCCGTCCTGGGGCTGCCCTTCGTTGACCTCGAACACCTGCGGGTAGGCGTCAGCCTCGCCCAGATGGTCCAGGGCGATCTGGGAGAGGGTCTCGCCGTCCTGGACCGTGTGCACGGCCTCCTCAGCCGCTTCTTCTCCTTGAGCGGGAGGGTTCTGAGAGTCTGTTGCCCCTGTGGGCAGGACCAGCTCCCAGCCGGGGTGGGGGAACTCATCCCCGGTGAGGATTACGCCGTCACCCATGACCCGATCCCTGTTCAGGTCGACGATCTCGGTGTAGCGCTCCCCGGCCCCGAGTTGGGTTTCGGCGATGCGCCAGTAGGTGTCACCGTCGCGGACCACGTAACTGCTGTCGGCAGCTTCCTGCTCGGCCTCGGTGGCACTCTCCTCGACGCCAGGAGAGGAAGAGGTGGTGTTGACCGGTGTCTGTGTCATCTCCACTGGCACGACGGGGGTGGCGGCCATCGCGGTTTGGCTGGACAGGCCCACCACGACGGTGGAGACCAGTCCGGCGGCCAGGCCCTGGGCCCACCCCAGACCGGGAAGGCGCAGTACCGGTCGGCGCTGTGCCTGGGCGATGACTTCCAGGGCGATGAGGGCGGTGAAGAGGACCCAGCTGGCCCAGGCGAGGGTGGTCAGCGCGGTCAGGAACAACGTGCCGTCGTCGGGGCGGGTGAGGGCGTCGACGAGCGCCTGCACCGACCAGCTGCCGGGGTTGGGCAGGTGCCCCACGGCCAGCAGCAGGACGGGAGCTCCAACAACGACCAGCAGGATGCCGGCGAGCGCGGCCAGGCCGGTCAGGGTGGAGCGAACAGGATGATGGGTGTGCTTCATGGTGTGCCCTCCTCGCCAGCCAGGCGGGCGGTGGCCGATCCGGACGCGGACAGGTCGCTGATGCCGATCAGGGACAGGAACAAGGTGGGCTCGGTCAGGGTCACCTCGACGCTGACGGTTTCCATCCCCGCGGTCACTGTGCCGGTGGCACCAGACGTGGTCAGGTAGGCCTGGGCGGCGGTGCGGGCCTGGTGGGGATCCAGACGGGTGGCTTGGCCGCGCATGAGCGCGTCCACGTCCACGGCCTGGGCGCCGGCGCGGGCGGCTTCCTCGGCCACGGCCTGGGCGCGTTGGGCCGCGCGGATCTGCGCGCCGCCGTCGAGCACCAAACCGGCCACGAGCAGCAGTCCCACCACGCCGATGGCGAAGAACAGCGTCAACTGCCCTTGGTCCTCGCGCATGCGGGGTTTCATTGGCTGGTCTCCCGGTAGGTGTCGATGGGGCTGTCGATCTGGGCGTCGATCTCCATGCGCCCGGGCAGAACGGGCACCAGTAGGTCGGAGAGCAGCACGTTGCAGGACACGTGCGCGGTGACGGTGCCGCGGGTGCCGGCGGCTTTACCGAAGTCGGACAGGTCGACTTCCACGCTCATGCCCTGGCAGGTCAGCCCCTGGTCGGCCAGGGTCGCGGTCCCCGCGGTGACGGCGCTGGAGCGGGCCTGGGTGGCGGTGCGGGCGATGCTGGCCTCGCGGGCTGCGGCCCGGGCGGCTTCCTCCACCCCGTGCGAGGCGATCTGGATACGGCCGATGGCGATGACCGCGGAGACCACCAGCAGCAGCCCGACGGAGAGCACCGCCAGCTCCAGCGTGGAACTTCCCTGGTCGCGTGTGCGGCGTGGGGTCATGGTCTGGTCCAGCGCTCCACCGGCCCGGAGGCCTCTTGGGACACCGCGATGGGCACGCCCGGGATGAGGGAGACGATCTGGCCCGAGACGCTCACCTGGATGCGGGTGGCACTGGACCCGGTCGTGGACACGGTGGCCTGGCCGAGCATGCCCCGCCCCTGGGCGGCGGCGAAGTCTTGGGCGGCATCGGCCGCCTGGAACACCGTGGCCCCCTCCGCTCGTCCCGCGGAGACGCCTTCTTGGGCGGCGGCCAGGGCCACGGAGCGGCCGTAGTACCACAGCCCGGTTTGGATGGCCACCATCACCAGGAGCAGCACCGCGGGGAAGAGGATGGCCGTCTCCAACGTGACCGAGCCCCGGTCCTGGCGCCTTTCTCTGGTGCGGGGACGAGGCGGGGCCACTACTGAATGCCCTCGATGCGCGAATTGACGGCGGAGGTGATGGCCGCGACCAGGGCGATGGCCAGTCCCATCACGCCGAGCGCGATGATCGCGGTCTCCAGGGTGCCCAGCCCGGAGTCGTCGGTGTCCTTCGTCGTCACAGCGCGGTGCAGGTCGCACATGCGCTGGCGCAGGGCGGCAAAGAGCACAGGAATCATGGGTACTCCCAGTTCAGATGGTGGTGTCGAGGAGACGGCTGAGGACGGGGTAGAACAGCATCGCCAGGAACGTCAGGCCCATCAGCGCGATGGGCACCACGAGCCGTTCGTTGGTTTCGTTGGCCTGGGTGCGCTGCTCGGCGAGGATCTGGTGGCGCAGGGACCGGGCGCGGGCCATGAGCGCGTCGGCGACCGCAGTGCCTTCCGACCCGGTGGTGGCGATGTCGGCGATGTCGACCAGTTCGGGCACGTCCAACTCCCGGCTCAAGGTCCGCAGCCCTTCCCAGGCGGGTTGGCGGGCCAGCACCGCGTGGTCCAACGCTTGGTGGATGGTGCGCCAGATCCAGGTGTCGGCCACACGCGCGGCCTCCATCAGCGCCGCGTCCAACCCCAACCCCGAGCGCAGGGACAAGGCTGTCAAGGTCAGGTAGGCGGTGACGGCCTCACGGACCTGGGCCTTGGCGCGGTCCGCGCGCTGGCGGATGAGGGCATCCGGGATCAGGAAACCCACGATCGCGCACGCCAGGGCGAACCCGGCGGGTACGACGAGGGGCACGGGGGTTCCCACCAGCCAGAGGGCGGCGCTCATCACCATGGGCGCTGCGGCTCCGGCGACCAGGCCGCCGATCTTGTAGGCCACATAGCGCGCTGGGCTGATGCGCGCCAGCGCCAGGCGCTGGTGGGGTGCGCGCACCAGGGAAGAGGCGGCCAGGCGCTCCAGGTGCACTCGCAGGCGGGGCCGCCACCCCGCACCGGTGCCGGGGCGGTGTGCGGTGGAGGCGGATCCGGCGATCACGGCGCGCAGGTCCGGGTGAGCCGGCACCAGCCCGGTCACCACCAGCGTGGCTCCCAGCCCGAGCAGGGCACCGAGGGCGAGAGGAAGCAGCTCCATCATCCCTGCCCTTCTTCGACCAGGAACCGTGGTGCGGGTGCCGGTGTGGTCAGGCGGCGCATCCACACCATGGACAGCACGAAACAGGCCACGACCGCGGCCAGAGCGAGCTGGCCGGTGGCAGCCGCGTAGGGGTCCATGAAGTCTCCGAACACCGCCAGCAGCACACCGGCGCCGAGGGTGAGCATGATGACCAGCCGGGCGGTCGTGCGGGGCTTGGAGCGTTCGGCTTCGATCTGGCGGTGCATCGCCACCTCGGTCGAGACCAGGTCGGCCAGCTGCGTCAGGGCGTGCGCCACTCCGTGGCTGCGGCTACGGCTGGCCTGGACCAGCTCGGCGCACACCAGATCCCCGACCGGGGAGGCCAGCTCGGTGGCGAAGGAACGCAGCGCGTCCTCGGTGGTACGCCCGGACCGGATCCGCGCGGCCAACCGTTCAACCTCAGGCGTGATCGCCTCGGGAGCCGACAAAGCGCTGGAGACCAAGGCCTGCTCCACCCAGATCCCAGCGGACAGCCGGGTGGCCAACAACCGCACCCACTCCTCCACCCCCTCCAAACGGGCGATGGAGCGCTGGGCCTGCTTGCCGCCACCGAGCAGGTAGGGCAGGCCCACCACGGCCAGGGGGGCGATCACGATGGCCAGCACCCACCCGGTCACCGCCCACCCGGCCGCCCCCAACACCACACCGGTCGCGGCGAGCACGAGCTGACGCCTGGTCCAGGGCACACTCACACGTCGCGTGCGGGACGGGCTCGTGGGGGTGCGGCGCAGGCCCACGACCACGAGCAACGCGCCCGCGGCCAGTCCGGCGCCACACACGGCGGCGAGAACACCCACAGACGTCACCACACACCTCCCATCTGCGGGACCGGGCTGCGGCCACGCTGAAGCCAGCCCATGTCGAAGCCGACGCGCCGCAGCTCGGGCGCACACTGGGGAGCGATCCCGGTGGGCACCGCCTCAGCAGTGTTTCCGGCAGCGTGGAAGAGGGTGTTCAGGGCAGGGCGGCCCCCTTCACCCATACCGACGACCTCGCTGACCTGGTCAACGAACCGGGTCCGGCCACCGCCCAGGGCGGTCTCGTCCCACATCTGCAGGTGCACGATCACATCCACCGCGCCGGCGATCCACCGGTAGGCCACCTCCGGGGTGACCCCGTACCGGCCGCACAACACCACCAGCCGCTCGATGGCGTCGGGGGCCGAGCGGGCGTGCAGGGTGCACATGCTCCCGCCGTCGCCGGTGGACATCGCGTCCAACATCGGGATGACCTCGGACCCGCGCACCTCACCCACCACAATCCTTGAGAGGTTCATCCGCAGGCTGTCACGCACGATCTCCTGCAGACTCACCTCACCGGCCGCACGCCCATCCGCACCGATCTCCGAGCCGCCCTCGCGGGCTTGGAAGGCCACCAGGTGCGGGTGCTGGTGCTGGTCGACCTTGTCCAGGTGCAGCTCGTACTCCTGCTCGGCCGTGGCCCACCGCTCATGCGCCGGGATCAGCCCGGCCAGGGAGCGGATGAGGGTGGTCTTACCGGAGTTCTGTCCTCCGCACACGATGATGTTGCGCTTGGCCCTGACCGCGGCGCCCAGGAACTGGGCCAGCGCTGGGGTGAGGGCCTTCTTCACGACCAGGTCCTGCACCGTGGCGGTCTGCAGCAGATGGCGACGGATCACCACCTGCGGGCGCTTGGTGGTGGCGATCACCGCGGCCAGACGGGAACCGTCAGGCAGCTCCATGTGCAGCCGCGGGTGGGAGGCCGACAGGCTCCGCCCGGCCCGGGAGGCCAGGAACTGCAACTCGGCGACGAGCTCCTCGTCGGAGTCAGCCACCGCCGGACCGCGCACCAGCTGCCCGGACTGCAGACGCAACCAGGTGGTGTCACAGCCGTGAATCTCGATGTTCTCGGTATCCGGGCGCAGCAGGGGCTGCAACCGTCCCAGCCGGAAGACCGAATCGAAGAGAGCCTCCCGAAGCCATGTGGTGTAGGAGCTGGCCGGGCGCTGCCCGGCGGTGATCTGCTCCTTCACCCAGGAAGCGACGGTGCGGCCGATGATCTCCCGGCCGCGCTCCTGCTGGTGCGCCTGGGACACACGGCTGGAGCTGAGCCGATCCACCACCACATCACGCAACTGGCGCACCACCGCCCAGTCCAGTTCCGGGCCGGAAGCGGGCAGCACCTCGTACTCACCCACGGCCACTCCCCGCGGACAAGAAGGTGTGCACGTCACGGCGGGGATCCTTGGTGACCACGTGGCTGACCAGCCCACCCGTGCTGCGCATCAGTGCCGAGTAGTCGAGCTTGCGCCCCCACCGTCCCGACTCCAACGCCCGAGCGCCCTTGGCATCGAAGGAAATCCGCATAGCGCGGGCCCCCAGACTCTGGTCGACGTCCCGAGGGCTGTAGGGGCCGCGCTGCACCACCACCGGCAAGATCGGCACGTCAGAGGTGGCTTTCCACCGACGGATGACCGGCGCGGCCAAGGCCACGGAGTCCAGTTGGGCGCGCAGCACCACGAGCACCACATCAGCACGAGAAAGCACCGCGTCGGGCCCGTCCACACCCAGGCGTCCGCAGTCCGCGATCACATCCAAGGGAGGCTGGCCTTCCCGTAGATGGAAACCCGTGAACACCTCGGCGAGTTCAGCCCAGGTCTGGCCCAGCGCGGCGGCCGTGGTCGGGTCCGTCAGGCCGGGCAGGATCACCTTGGTGTGCTGGGGCGGGTCGAGCGAGACCAGCTGAGAGGCCACATCATGGGACGTTAGGACGTCCAGCGAGGCGAGATTGAGTACCTGGTGGCTGCCGGTCAGCGACGGCATGAGCCTTGGGCGCAGGTCTCCGCCGGACGGGTCCAGCTCGGCCAGCAGCACCGTTTTCTGCCAGGCCAGCGTCATCGCCAACGCGAGGGTGGAGGCGCCGGGGGAGCCTTTGACGGAGGTGACGCACACCAACATCAGCGACCACCACCCGGGGACTCCACGACCAGCGCGATACGGCCCGTGGCCACCCGCGCGGCCAGCACCGCACCGTCGGTGGCCGGGGTCTGCACGTCCACCACCGTGATGCCGTCCATGTCCACCTCACCCACCCGCAGCACCGTGGCCCGCACCGACGCGGGCAACTCGGTAGGAACCTCACCGCCCTCGCCGGGGGTGCTCACCACCTGCACCACGTCCCCCGCACGCAGGCCCTGCGCGGGAAGCTGGGAGGGGCGCAGCGCGATCGCCACCAGCTGGTGCCCGGCCTCGGGCAGGGGAGCGGCATCCAGCGCTGACTCCGTCACCAAGTCCCCAGGTGCTAGCGGCTCGGTCACCGTCTGACCGATCACCTCCTCGACCTGGTCAGCGGAGATGGTCGCCACCGGAGCTTCCGCCGACACCTGGGCCGAGGTCAGATCTTCTGCGACCAAGGCCTGGCCCACGGGCACATCGCGCGCCACGACCAGCACCGACGTGCGCTCACCCACCGACTGCACCAGCGCGGTCCCGGCCAGGCCACAGGTGGTGATGAGCAGCACGCCCAGCACCATCAGCCACGGTCGGCGACGTGTGGGCGGAGAGATCGTCGGCGCCGAAGCGATGTGCGCACCAGGCGTATCAGGGTCGGCTGGGGCGCGTTGTGGGCGCGGCGGAGCAGCCGTCATCGCGAAACCTCACAAGGTCTGGGGAGAGGGGACAACGGGGGATGTGAACAGGGGAAGGGCCTACTGGACGATGGCCTGTGACTCACCGACCGCCAGCGTCGACTCCGAGGCTCGGGTCAGCGTCTGCCCGCCCGAGGCGCCCCCGCCTGACCAGGAGATGTCCCAGTAGACGGTGGCCGTGATGGGGTAGGGGCCTGACCCGCTGACGCGCTCATAGGTGTGGGTGCACGAGGAGGAGCCCCCGGTGGTGTAGGGGCGGCCCGCGTTGTAGCAGGTGACGGTCGAGCCGTCGCCCATGTCCCACTCCACCCGATCGGGTGTGGCGGTGGCGGTCACGCTGACCGAGCCCGCGGTGGCGGTACGGCTGACCTCGCTCCAGGTCTGGCCTTCCACCCACAGCCATACGGGCAGCCCGACGAGCGCGGTGCTGTCAGGGGACGGTGCCAGACCGATCTCAGGCAGTGGCAGCGGTAGGAGCTCGATGGCCTGGGCCGCGACCTGGGCCGGAGAGACCGTGTTCGTCGCACCCGTGGTCGAGCAGGTCACTGTCTCACTCTCGGTGTCGCACTGGGGCTCAGCGTCAGCCTGCCCCTGGTCGGCAGTCGCACCGCCCTCAGGTGCACTCGGAGTGCTTGGGGAGCCGCCATCCTCGGCGATAACCCAGCAGTGCCCTTCGTTTGAGCACACGACAGTTCCGTCCGCTGAGACAGGAACAGGCAGTAACACGGTGAGCCCCACGACCACCAGCGCCGCGATGAAGGGGGAACGCTTCAGCATGTGCGTCCCTCCTCCGGATTCAGCTCCACCAGGACCCAGACACCGTCCTGCTGCTGCGCCCGGACGTTGAGCACACGACGCGGATCCTGATCGGGAGCGGCCTCCAACGCCTGCCCGTTCTGCACGGGCTGCCAGGTGCTGTCGTCCCAACAGTCCGTCAGCACCGCGCTGGGCGGATCGGAATCCATGTCCAGACCAGTGACTTCCGGATCCATACCGGGCTCACCCTGGAAGGTGATGTCGGCCTCACCGAAGGTGGTGCCGTCCTCCAACATCGAGTCATAGGCCTGACCAGTGGCGTACTGCTCCAGACGTTCGCCTGCGGTGCCCATGTCCAATTCGCCCTGCAACAGGTCGATGTAGACCTCGCGAGCGGACCGGTAGGTCTCCAGTACGGTCGTCGCCTGTTCGTCATCGATCGTGGGCTCGGACTCGACTGGAGCGTCTTCGGTATCCGATGCCGTCGAGCAGGCGGTCAGACAGAGCGCTGCTACGGACAAGGCCGCAACGCTCCAGGGTCGGATACAGCTTTTGGGGGACAGGGGGACGCGCACGACACCTCCGTACTGACAGCAGCGTCAGGGCAGCTGAAGGCTGCCCGCACAGGGCTCGGGGGATGTCGCACGAGTGTAGGAAACAGACGGTAAAGCGCAAGCAATGGAAAATAAATGACTTTAGTCCCGGTTGGGTTCCAGAAAGCCCTTATATGCGGCGATGTGGGCCTATGTTCCTCCCTCCAGGGCGCCGCTTCTCCAGAATCACATTTATGTGACGAAGTCGTCACGCTGGGGTGGATGTCTCGGGTTGGTGTGGGCGTATGTGCAGGAACACGAGGCAGGGGACGGCGTCCACGCCGTCCCCTGCCTCGTGTCTGTTACGGCTATTAGATTGCAGAGGCGTGGACTTGCTCCAGAGCCCCCAAGATGTGCTCCCACTGGGACAGACGAAGGTTCTTACGAGAGTTCACAGTGATGCCCAGTACCTGGGAGATGTAGGCCAACGCCTCATCACGGTCCGACAGGCCCGCCTCACGCATCCGGGTGTGGAGCTGGGCCAGGTGCCAGGGCTCGACCATGGGGTCTTCCTCGGGCTCGTCTGCCGATACACCGTCGGTGCCTGCTTCGTCGACATGTGGTTCAGGGAGCAGCTTCAACAGGTCGGCGTCATCGCCGAGCTCTCCGGCACGCACCGCAGCGAGCAGTCGGGGTTGCTGGGTCTGGTCAGGAGTCCACTGGAACTGACCCGTGGACTTCGGAATGGTCACGGTGGCCACGGGTACGAGCTCGCCCGTGTCAGGGTTCCTCAGGCGTCCCTTCTCGTCCAGGTCCTGTTCCAGCACGGTCAGGTACTTCGGGCGCACTGTCCGGATCACCGCTTCGGGGTGGTGTTCGATCAGCCACTGCACCACGTCCGGGTTGGCGAGGACCCCAGGGTCGATGTCCTCATCGATCTCGGTGGGAGCGGTCTGATCCACGAACTCTGTGATGGCGGCCTTATCCCATCGGATCCGCGGTGCTGGACGAACGAAGGACAACGTCCCCAGCGTCGTCCCATCCGGAAGGGTCGCTGTCAGGCTCTTGACCCCGGCCCGGACGTAGGGGAGCAGGCACGTGCGTGCGTGCCTGCGCGCGGCCTCAGAGCGTGCGGTGGCCTCATCCAGCACACTGCGCGCCGTGGCCACGTCCAACACCGCCGTACTCATCTGCTCCGGAGACAGGGCTTCACTCACTGGTCCTCCTGCTGCTTGCTCTTCTTCGTGCTGCTGGGCGCCGTGCCGTGCTTGGCGGCGATCCGTTCAGCCCGAGTCCGCTGGTCCTTGGTGCTGGGGCTCGCAGACGCGGTGGGGTACGGCTTTTCGGACGGAGTCCCGACCACGCTCAGCTGGGTTCTCTTGCCTTCGCTCGTGCCTGCGGGGGCGGCGAGGTGCTCCTTGCGTGCTTGTGTGAGTTCTCGCAGCTCATCGGCCACGTCCTGGGTCAAGCGTCCGTGTGCCAGGAACTCGTCGATCTCAGCGGAAAGGACCGCGAGAAGTTCCGGGGTAGCGCTCTTGGTAGCGCGCGTGCGCAGCCCCTGGATCTGGCGTGGCGTCAAAGGCCTGGGCGGAACAGGGGAGCGGCGGGCCGGGGCAGGGCGTTCGGTGGGCATGACCGCCCGGATGGCCCGTCCCCAGGCGGCCGTCTCAGCGTTCTGCAGCTCCGCGTCCAGGGTGTACTCGGTGCGGCCGGGAAAGGGCGTCCACGCAACCCCCACTCCGGGAAGTCGGTCGTCGGGGGAGCGGTAGGCGGCGGCGGTGTAGACCAGGAAGGTCGTGGTGACGACCTTGCCGCGCTCGTCGGTGCCTTCGATGCGCTCGACCCGGTAGGGGCGGCTCGGGTCCAGTGGCCGGAGCGCACCTTCGGGATGTGCGGTCAGGAATGCGGCGAGGCGTGTGTCTACGTCGACATAGCCGTCGTCGTAGGTGGGATGTGCGCTGTCCATGAGTCCTCCTGCAGGTTGGCGATCCCCCTGATTGACAACTTCAGATTAGTAGCTAATCTAAAGTTGTCAACCCTGGGGCGTTGCCCCCTCTACGAAAGGACACCCATGTCGCTCGATCTCTACTTCGTCCACACTCACGTCCAGAACTCCCTGGGCGAACTCGTCCACGCGCTCTCGGCCCATCCCTGCGACCCGTCCACACCCACGCACGGGCAACTCATCCACTCCGACAACCCTGATGCCGGAGAAGGCTCCTACGGAGTACTGCTGTGGACCGACGAGGGAGTGCTCACGCTGGTCGGCGTACAGCCCTGCTGGCGGCGCAAAGGGATCGCCACCGCCCTGTGGAACCAGGCGCGCAAGCTCTCCGGCCTGCCGCTGGACACAGTGCCCGTGCGTACCGCACTGGGCGAGGTCTGGCTTCAGTCCCTGGGTATCGACGCACCGCTGGAACTACTCAACGGTCCCATGATCGGCCGGGAAGAGACCCTCGGTGCCACGCCCCGCCAGTTGGCTCTGGACGACGTGGACGCCACCGCCCAGCGCATCGTCGAACTCCTGGGCAAGGGGCCTGACATGCTGCCCTACATCCGGGCCCTGTGCGCCCCCACCCACCAGGACGCCGCAGAGCAGATGCACGCGCTCCAGGCTGAGCAGTCGTGACCTTGCACGTCGTCCAGTACTCCGGGGGCATCAGCTCCTGGGCCGTCGCCCGGGAGGTCATCGACCAGTACGGGCCGCAGCACGTGGTCCTGCTGTTCGCCGACACACTCGTCGAAGACCCTGACCTCTACCGGTTTCTCATCGACAGCACTGCCCTGGCCGGTGTCCCACTTACCCGAGTGGCCGACGGCCGCACGCCCTTCCAAGTGTTCTGGGATCAGAAATTCCTCGGCAACAGCAGGATCGCCCCCTGCTCCTACATACTCAAACAGCTCCCGTGCCGACGATGGCTGAAAGAGAATGCTGATCCAGAGGACACCATCGTCTACGTCGGCATAGGAGAGTCTGAAAAACAACGTGCTCCTGCCATTGCCGCTGGGTGGAAGCCGTGGGAAACGCGGTTCCCACTTCTCGGGCGCCCCAAGCTCATCCCTGAGGTGCTGCTTGAACAGGCACGCGCTCTCGGTTTAACGACTCCGGTGATGTACGACCAGGGCTTCGCCCACAACAACTGTGGCGGGTTATGCGTACGCGCAGGCCACAAGCACTGGCGGCGTGTACTGCAGGTCCACCCCGAACGGTTCGCCCAGGCGGAACGGGAAGAGGACCGCTTCCGCGCAGCCCACGGAGACGTTTCGATCCTCAAAGATCGGCGCGGAGGGAAGACTAGGACCTTATCGCTCAAGGATTTTCGGATCCGATTCTCTGCCTCCAGTTAAAATAGTGAATTTGTCATTCAGTTCCCAGTGGAGGAAAAATGGATATGATGAGCCTTCTGGATATGGATACACTCAACTCGGCTACGAAGTACCCCAGTATCCCTACCTATCATGCTCGTGACCCCAAGAATGGTGCTCTCCTGGAGGAAGCTCTCAGTTTCAGTGGGGATGTGCACGTCTCAGAAAAAATCGACGGAGTCAACTCCCGTATCGCGGTGCTCCCGAGCGGTGGCTACGTGATCGGAAGCCGCGAAGATCTTCTGTACGCCTCAGGCGACGTGCTCGCTAATCCGGCTCACGGCATCGTCGACGCGCTACGCGCATTCGCCGGACAAATCCCCCGCCACAGACGCGACGTCTTGGTCTTCTTCGGAGAGGTCTATGGTGGCCACAAGGCCACTCGGGCCTCGCCCCAGTACACGGGCGCGGGTGCGGTCGGATACCGGATGTTCGATGTCGCCATCATCCCCGTCGAGGTGCTTTTCTGGTCCCTGCCGCGTATCTCGCAGTGGCGGGACACCGGTGGCCAGCACTTCCTCAGCGAGCAGGAACTCTCCCATGTTGCTGACCGCGAGGGAGTGGACCTCACCCCCCGGCTTGCCACTGTCGACTCCGCCGAGCTGCCGACCAGTGTCGAAGGGATGAACGCCTTCTTGGCCGGGTGCCTGCCCACAACTCTTGCGGCCTTGGACGAGGGTGGTGGTGCAAGCCCCGAAGGCGTCGTGCTCCGCTCGGCGGACCGGTCTGTGATCGCCAAGGCGCGCTTTCAGGACTACACGCGCACCTTGAAGCACCGGGCCAAGAAGGGCGGATGAACCGCTTCTGAACGGGGCGGCGGCTTTTGGGCCGCCGCCCCGTTCAGGCTACGGCCCCTACGGGCCCAAGCCCATCCCCGACGCTCACAACGCTCTAGCCTGCTCAGCTGAGGTGGGAGAGCACCTCAGGGATGGGTGATCGACGAGCACGTTCTACCCACCAGGAACTTAACGCCGAACGCGGCCGTCTAGATCTGAGCGCGATTTTTGCGCAACAGCTCACTCTCGAAGGGGCGATTGAACAAGCGCCCGGAAGCGGACTAGCCATTCCGGTGATGTATGGTCAGGGTTTCGCCCAAAAACACTGCGACGAGTTAAGTGTTCCTGCAGGCCGTAAGTGTTGACGGTGCGTGTTATGGGTCCATTCTGAGAGATTCGCTCACGACGGAAGCGAAGGGGGTCAGTCTTCGCGATGTACGCAGAATGATCCGACTCTATAATAACGTCGTGGTGGAATGGCTCATCCACCACCCTTGGTTGAATGACGGAAATGTATCGCTAACAGTGGGGTGATTTCATATGAACTCGATCGAAGCAAAGAGCTCGAACAAGGATGAGTCTAACAAGCCTCTCTATGCTCCCGAGTGGATCAGAGTCGGCCAGGCGTGGCAGTGTTCCTGGTGGGGGGAGACCTTTCACCTGGCTCGGGAAAAAGAGGACCTGTGGTTCCTGTACCGCGCTCCCTCGTTGCTGCTGCCCGATGAGTTCCGTGCGAGTTGTCGCATGGGCTGTGTGGGGAGGGATCTGGGAGTGGCTCAATGGAGGGCTGCCTGTATCCTCAATGAATACTTGTGCTTCGGGAATTTCTATCAACGTTTTCGAGAGGCTCCGGTGCTTTTTTCTGAACTCCAAAGGCGCCTGTCGCAGGCACCCCAAGTTTCGAGCTCAACCACTCTGCAGGATGAGGTGTTCGAGTACTACCACCGGGCCGCCCAAGACTTGGTGTCAGAGCCCCATCCAGGGAGGGGATTGCGGCAGCAGTGCGCCCAGATCACGTTCGCGCACGTGCAACTTCTGCTTCAACAAATTCCTGACGCCAAGCTAATGCCGCAAGCGAGCGCCTGGCCCAGTGATGTCTGGTTCACCATGGGCGGGGCCGTGCCTTTGGTGGGAAAAGTGAGGTTTATTCCAGCGGGATCTCACAGTTGCTACGCGCCCTGGGTAGTGCGTATGACTTCGAATGATCCATCTTCGGCTTTTGCTGAATTCGTGGAGCGGCAGTTGGTCACCTCGGCCGCACTGAAGCCTGCCATCGTTCATCTGTCTGAGAAGTTGCGCAGCCAGTCTTGATTATTCGTGAGGGATGTGGCTGTCAAAAATCTCAACGCAAGGAAATTGCTTTTGATGCGCGGAAGTAGAGAGCCTTGAATTCTATGCTCCCCAGTAATTAAAGCGGTGCGCTTCTGCTCATGGTAGCCGGGGTCGAGGAAAGGTCTTCTGGTGGGCTGTGGGCAAGGCTCAGGAAAATCAAAGCGAGACGCCTGTCGATGTGCCTTGTAGGGTATCTTGGCCGATGCGAGCGAGCTCCACTCCAGAGGCCAAGAAGATAAGGGATGGCATGCACACCGAGTTGAAGCTGGTCCAAAAGCATCTTCGGGACGTGCTCGTCCAAGCGCATCCTCAACGCCAACGACGCTCCAGTCTGCTCAGCCGAGATGGGGAAACACACCCGGCATGGGTGTTCGACGAGCGCGCCCTGCTGGCCCAAGCCATCAACACCGAACGTGGCCATCGCGGGCTGAGCGAGATCACTCCCGCAGCGGTGCGTGACCTGGAGTCAACTGCGCTGGGACACATCGACTACGCGGACAAGCTCACCTGGAGGGGAGCTGAACTCGCCTGCGGCCTAGCAGAGCCGCACCCCGCACTGGGCTGAGGCGGCGGCCTCACCGACCAGCTTGTATGAGGCCCTGAGATCCTGTGGCTGCGTGGTCCTCCTGTGCCCTCGATAGAATGCGTCTTGCGCAGATGCCTGGTAATCGGGATGGGTGCAGACGAGCGGAGCGAGCGTGGGCAGCAGGAACGGGGCACAAGGATGGCTTCCCCGCGCCCTCACTCAAGCTCGCAAGGCTGCAGGGATCTCCCAGACTGACCTGGCCAAGCGGCTGAAGATCAGCCGCCAGATGATCGTGCGCTACGAGACTGAGGGCGGCGCAGCGCCTGCAGCGGAGAAACTGCGTCCGCTCGCCAAGGAACTGGGCACTGCGCCCTCCGCTTTCATCGACCCCCAAGCGCAGGGCATGGCTGTCCTACGTGCTCGTGTAGGGCTTTCTCAACAGCAGGTGGCCGAGCAGCTAAGCACCGAGCTGCCCTTGCAGGCTTACCGCGGGGTCGAATCCGGGCGTGTCGCTCGTCTGCGGTCCATCGATGCCCAGGCCCTGGCCGAGGTCTTCGGCGTCACAGCAGAGGTCGTTCGGGCCGCCCACGAGCACGATCTGGCCCGTATACGCCAGAACGCTACGGCTCCGCAAAGCCTCGCCAGGGATACCGCTGCTACCCAGATCTGAGTTCACACCGGCAGTGTTCGACTGACATGTGCAGTTGAGATCGCCATGGCTGTAGTCGCGCGCATTCGGGCTTTGACCTGCGCAAACCACCCTGAGTCCCATGCTGTCCGGCGTCAGTGGACTTGATCCGACAGGATTCCTTGGCCAGCAGCGGATCATCTATCCCAGCTTGGTCATGCGCAGGGGTCCGCCAATCGATCTGCTCTTTTTCGTCACCCGGGCCCTGATCGGGCCTTCTCATCGGCTGTGGGCCCATACCCGGGATTCTGAAGGCCCCAGGCCGTCTCCGACCTCGGTCCGCCACAGGGCTCGGAGAACGCTGATTCGTTGAAAGCTCTGCTCGACCTGGCCACAGCAAGAGGAGAGGTTCCGCGGCCTTGGACCCTGACGGCCACCCCGGTGAGCGGGTGGCAACCTCTTCGTCGTTCCGCTCTGCTCGGTCGGTGGTTCCTGAGCGCCGACCGAGCCCAGGAGCCGAGCCCGAGCCACGGGCACAGCGCTCCGGCCCGTCTTGGTGTGCCTGCTGTGCCCTCGCCTACCCGCAGACCGTTCCATTGCCCTCGACGGCCGGAGCTGCCTGCGCCCGCGCGCCAGGGTCGTTCCCGGCACCCCGTTGCCTGTTGAAAGGACCGGGAGTCCTGCACGCCACCTGGGGGCGGTGCTCAGGTGTGGGTCGACTCACCGCGGCCCCCTTCTGCGGTCTCGGTGTTCTGCGCCCATGAGGAGAGGATGCGGAGAGCTTCGTGGGTGGGGCTGCCTGGCGGCGCCGTCCAGATCACGAGCTGCTGTTCGGAATCATGGGCTTCGACGAGGGTGTCCCAGTCAAGAACGAGTTCTCCGGCCACCCTGTGGTGGAGAGTTTTGGTGCCGGTGGTCAGGCTGGCAACGTTGCGGGCGGCCCACCACTGGGCGAACTGGGCGTCGGTCACCGACAGCTCTCCGACCAGCGCCGTGAGTCGGGGGTCGTCGGGGTACTTGGCCGCTTCCATCCGCAGCTGGGCGACGGCGGTCCTCGCGACCGGCTCCCAGTCCCTGTAGAGGGTGCGCATGGCGGGATCGGTGAACAGGATCCGCACGTAGTTGCGGTGTTTGGGCGACACCTGGCCGAAGTCGGTGATCATCGCCGCGGCGAGTCGGTTCCAGGCCAGGATGTCCATGCGTCGTCCGAGCACGATCGCCGGCGTCGCGGCGAGGTCGTCCAGGAGCCGCTGGAGCTGAGGCTTGACCTTCTGCACCGTCTGCCGCGGGGCACGGGTCGAGAGCTTCCCGGCCAGGCTGAACATGTACTGGCGCTGGTCCTCGTCCAGCTTGAGCACCTCAGCGAGGGTGCCCAGGACCGGTGCCGAGACCTGGATGCGTCCCTGCTCGATGCGGGTGTAGTAGTCGGTGCTGATCGACGCCAGCTGCGCGACCTCTTCGCGGCGGAGTCCGGCGACGCGACGGGGGCCGGCGCTGTCGGGCAGGCCAGCCTCGCGCGGGGTCAGCTCGGCGCGGCGGGCCTTGAGGAAAATGCCGAGCTCGTTCTGGTTCGCATGGCGTGTCATGCATCCATTCTCCCCGCACAGCACCCTTCCGTGAGGGGGAGGAATTCCTCCCGGGATGATTCCTTCCTCTGCACACGGGCGAGGCGGCGTCCCAGCATGGAACCAAGGACATCGCGTTGAGCGCCGTAGAGAAGGAGACGAAACACGATGAGCAAGGTCATTGTGCTGACCGGTGCGGGCCGCGGCCTCGGCACCCAGATCGCCCGCGAAGCTCTCGCTGCTGGCCACCGGGTCGTCGCCACCGCCCGTAACGCCGACAAGGTCACCCAGCTGCTCGGCGAGCACGAGAACCTGCTGGCCGCGTCACTGGACATCACCGAGCCCGACGACGCCGAGGCGGTCTTCCACGCGGCGGTGGAGCGGTTCGGCCGCATCGACGTGCTGCTGAACAACGCCGCCGCCTTCCAGGCGGGGTATTTCGAGGAGATCTCAGATGCCGCGATGCGCGCTCAGGTGGAGACGAACCTGTTCGGCCCGATGAACGTCACCCGCGCCGTGCTTCCGGTGATGCGCAGGCAGCGCTCCGGGCACATCATGACCATCACGTCGCTGGCCGGGATCATCGGTCAGGAGTTCTGCGTCGCCTACGCGACCACGAAGTTCGGGCTCGAGGGCTGGATGGAGTCGCTGCGCTTCGACCTGGAGCCCTTTGGTATCAGGACGACGATCGTGGAGCCGGGCTTCTTCCGCACCGAGCTGCTCGAGGAGGCCTCGACGCAGTGGGCCGACCTGTCCATCGAGGACTATGCGCAGCGCACCGCTGAGACGAAGGCGGGCTGGCAGTCGATGAACGGCCAGCAGGCCGGCGACCCGGTCAAGCTCGCCAAGGCCCTCATCGCCGTCGCCGAGCTGGCGGAGCCGCCGCTGCGGTTCGTGGCCGGCAACGACGCGATCCCCGCCGTGGCCGACAAGGGCCGGCAGATCACCGCGCAGGCCGAAGCATCCCGGGAACTCGGTTTCGGCCTCGACATCCAGGAGTGATCCGGCTGGCCGAGCGGCCGCACAGCAACGACCACAGCGAACGGCAAGGAGCAGACTTGACGAAACCTTACGTGTTCTGCCACATGATGACCTCTCTCGACGGGAAGATCATCGGCAACTACATGCGCACACCGCAGGCCGCCGACGCGGGGAAGGTGTTCTACGAGCTCGCGTTCGGCGAGGACCCGCACTACCGGCACCAGGGGTGGCTGTCGGGGCGCATCACGACCGATGACAACTTCACCCACTACCGCGAGCCGGTTCTGGACGAGGGTGTGCCGCAGGTGCCCGAGGGCGACTTCGTCGCCGTGGCCGACGCGGAGAAGTACTACGTCTCCATCGACCCGTCCGGCAGGCTCGGCTGGGACAGCCCTGACCTGACCTATCAGACCACCACGGCGCACGTGCTCGAGGTCCTCACCGGTAAGGCGTCGAACGCGTATAAGGCGTTCCTGCGCGAGCTGGGCATCTCCTACGTCATCGTCGGAGACGCGGAGGTGGACTTCGACCTCCTGCTCGACAAGCTCGCCGCCCTGTTCGGGATCGAGACGCTCATGCTCGGTGGCGGAGGGGTCCTGAACTGGTCGTTCATCCAGGCGGGCCTGTGCGACGAGATCAGCGTCGTCATCGCGCCGGTCGCCGACGGCGACTCCGACAGCCCGGCCCTGTTCGAGACGGCCGGCCGCGCCTCGGATGAGCCGCGGGGTTTCGAGCTGCAGTCGGTCCAGACCCGGGACGGCGGCAGCGTGTGGCTGCGGTACACGGTCAACAGCGATCAGAGCTGAGGAGAGGCCATGAACGAGAACGCATTCGAGCAGATCTTCCCGCTCGGGGAGCCCAACGACGCCTACGCCCAGTACTTCACCGGGCAGTCCTACCTGGCCCCGCTCACCTCAGGGAGCGTGCCGGTGAGCAACGTGTCCTTCGAGCCGGGTTGTCGCAACAACTGGCACATCCACCACGGAACCGCGGGCGGCGGTGACCAGATCCTGTTGTGCACGGCCGGCTCGGGCTGGTACCAGGCCGACGGCGAGGAGCCGGTCAGCATGGAGCCCGGAACGGTGGTCCGGGTCCCGGCCGGCACGAAGCACTGGCACGGGGCGAAGGCGGACTCGTGGTTCTCCCACCTCGCTTTCGTCACCCCCGGCGGGGACGTCAGCAACGAATGGCTGGAGCCGGTCGCCGATGAGGTGTACGGACAGCTGCCCACGAAGAACGGAAGTGAAGCATGACCATCCTGAACGAGACCTACACCCTGGCAGGCGGCGTCGAGATCCCCAAGCTGGGGCTCGGCACCTGGTTCATCGACGACGACAAGGCGGCCCAGGCGGTCCGCGACGCGGTCGCCATCGGCTACCGCAACATCGACACCGCCCAGGCCTACGGTAACGAGCAAGGGGTCGGCGAGGGCGTCCGCACCGCGGGCGTGGCCCGCTCGGAGCTGTTCGTGTCCACCAAGCTCGCCGCCGAGATCAAGGACTACGACGGCGCGGTCGCCGCGATCGACCAGTCGCTCGAGCTCATGGGCCTGGACCACATCGACCTGATGCTCATCCACGCCCCGCAGCCGTGGGACGACTTCCGCGGAGGCGACTACGCCCAGGGCAACCGCGAGGCCTGGCGGGCCCTGGAGGACGCGCACAAGGCGGGCAAGCTGCGGTCGATCGGCGTCTCCAACTTCCTGCAGGAAGACCTGGAGAACATCCTCGACTCCGCCACCGTGGCACCGCACGTGAACCAGCTGCTCGCCCATGTCGGCAACACGCCCGCCGAGCTGATCGCCTACTGCCGGGCCCAGGGCATCCTCGTCGAGGCCTACTCGCCGATCGCGCACGGCGAGATGCTGAAGAACGCCGAGGTCGCGGCGATGGCGGAGAAGTACGGCGTGACCGTCCCGCAGCTGTGCATCCGCTACACCCTGCAGCTGGGCACGGTGTCGCTGCCGAAGACCGCCAACCCCGACCACATGCGCTCCAACGCGCAGGTCGACTTCGTCATCTCCGAGGCGGACATGTCCGCGCTCCGTGGGATGGACGCGCGCGACTACGGCGAGCACAGCGCCTTCCCCGTCTACTCGGGCAAATGAGAGGAGAAACGACCATGGCTGAGAACGTGACGGCGGGCCGCGACACCTTCGGGGATTTCGCACCGACGTTCGCCGAGCTCAACGACGACGTCCTGTTCGGACAGGTCTGGTCTCGCCAGGAGCAGCTCTCAGCACGGGATCGCAGCATCGTCACCGTGACCGCGATCATGGCCGGCGGCGTGCTCACCCCTGCCCTGCAGGGCCACATCGAACGCGCCAAGGCCAACGGGGTCACGGCCGAGGAGATGGCCGAGATCCTCACCCACGCGGCGTTCTACGCCGGCTGGCCCAAGGCCTGGACCGCGATGAGCATGGCCCAGGGCGTCTACACCGACTGACACCGGCCGCGAAGCCCCGACTCTTGGGCACGGCGCGGGCCCGCGGACCGGCCGAACCGATCATCCACGAGGACCAAGGAAGACGTACACCGATGGACAACTACATCTTCGATCTCGACGAGAACGTCACCCGCACCCCGGTGACCTACCACAACCGGTACGGCATCCGGATCGCCGCAGACCTGTACACGCCCAAGGAGTTCGACGAGAACATCGAGCACCCGGCGCTGATCATCGGCGCACCCTACGGCGGCGTGAAGGAGCAGAGCGCGGGCCTGTACGCACAGATCCTCGCCCAGCGCGGCTTCGTCGCCCTCACGTTCGACCCGTCCTTCAACGGGTACAGCGGCGGCGAGCCCCGGCACGTGTCCTCCCCGGAGATCTTCGTCGAGGACTTCCACGCCGGCGTCGACTACCTCGGTACCCGGGCCTTCATCGACCGGGAGAGGATCGGCACGATCGGCCTCTGCGGATCGGGAGGCTTCGCGCTCAGCGCCGCCCAGGTCGACCCGCGGATCAAGGCGATCGCGACGGTGTCGATGTATGACATCTCCCGCATGCAGCTGGAGAGCATCACCGGCTCCGACGAGGCCCGCACGCAGGCCCTCGCGGCGATCGCCGAGCAGCGCTACGCCGACTTCGAAGCGGCTGCTCCGGTGCTCACCGGCCGGGGTGCCGCGATCGGCTTCGACGAGAACACCCACCCGGTCGCCCGCGAGTTCGGCGAGTTCTACTCCACCCCGCGCGGCTACCACCACAACGCGCTCAGCCAGTTCACCGTCACGAGCACACCGTCGTTCGTGAACTTCCCGCTGCTGGAGCACATCGAGTGGATCTCCCCCCGTCCGATCCTGTTCATCGCCGGCGACCAGGCGCATTCGCTGTACTTCAGCGAGGACGCCTACGCCGCCGCGGCGCAGCCCAAGGAGCTGCTGACCGTGCCGGGCGCGAACCACGTCGATCTGTACGACAAGACCGACCTGATCCCCTTCGACAAGCTCACGACGTTCTTCACCGAGAACCTCTGAGCCGTCCTGTCCCCTCCGAGGCCGCGCCGTCCCTGCGATGCGGCCTCGGAATCAGTCGGGGGCGCGGGAACCGATAGCACACGAGAGACGAGCAGAGAGATCCGCGAATGACTGACACGATGCGCGCCCTGGTCTCAGGGCGCGGACCCGACTGGGTCCTGGCCGAGGTGTCGATCCCGGAGCCCGGCCCAGGCCAGGTGCTGGTCCGCAACCGGGCGTCGGCGACCAACAACGCCGACCTGTCCATGCTCGCCGGAGCTGATCCCACCAGCGGCGGCACCGGCGAGGAGTTCGTCGCCGGCTTCGAGTACGCCGGGGAGATCGCCGCCCTCGGCATTGACGCCGGCGACTGGAGGGTGGGCGACCCCGTCATGGGCACCTACCCGTCCTCGTTCGCCGACTACCTCGTCGCGGACCACCGCTTCGTGCTGCCCCGGCCCGAAGGCCTCGAGCCGGAGGTGGCGTGCGCCCTGCCGACGGCGCTGCTGACCGAGTTCGGCGCGCTCACCGTGGCGGGGTTCCAGGCCGGGCAGAGCGTGCTCATCACCGGTGCCTCGGCGGGTATCGGCCTGATCGGGGTCCAGATCGCGCGAGTACTCGGTGCGTCGCAGGTCATCGCGACCACCCGCAGCGCCGACAAGCGCGATCTGCTCACCTCCCTGGGGGCGGACACGGTCCTCCTGAGTGAGAACGAAGAACTCACCGAGGCCGTGCTGGCCGCGACACAGGGCGTCGGCGCGGATGTGGTGCTCGACCACGTCGCGGGCCAAACCTTCGCCCGTTGCCTGCCCGCGACGGCTGAGGACGGCCATGTCGTCAACATCGGTCGTCTGGCCGGCCCCGAGTCCGGAATCGACCTCGACGCACTGTCCTACCGCCACCTCACCGTTCACGGTGTCTCCTACGGGTTCTCCCGCGATTGGGAGACGGTCCCCATTCTCCAAGGGCTGCTGCCCGAGGTGCTGCCCGCCGTCGCACGCGGGCAGATCCACCCGATTATCGACCGCACGGTGGATATCACCGACTTTGCCCGAGCCGCACAGCGGCTCCGGAGTGGTGAGGCCGTGGGCAAGATCGTGCTGTCCTTCACCTAGGAAGCCCGTGTACAGGCGAGCGGACGGGGCCGTTCGCAGGATGGGGATACGGCAGGGGCAGGAGAAGGGGCGTCCGATGACAGCCACGTACACCGGACGCCCCTGGTGGTGAGCGTCCGCTGCGAGCGGCCCCTGACCGACGGAAACCGGTGCTCGGCCCGCTCGGGGTCTCGTGCCGCTGCCCCCGTCCCTGTGGTCCCGCTCGTTGTGGCGGCGGTCGGTCGTCAACGGTGCCCGGACATCGGTCTCGCTCTGCGCGGTGTTCGACCCGGAATCAGGGGCCGTGAAAACGGACCGGCGGCACGCACTCAAAGGGGTATTGGGCCCTGCTCCAGAGGCAGACGTTCCTCGGTGCCATCAGGGGCGAGGAAGACGACCTCGAACCTCATCGGTGCCTCGGCCTCCCGCACCCCGTGCCCAGGCTGCATCCGTACCGCTTTCAGGTGCTCACTGCCAGCGTGGATCAACCCTATCGGCGCAGGCGTGGTCAGGGGGCCAAAACGACTGACGCGGCAGATCAACTACCTACCGACAGATCAAACGCACTGACGCCGGACACATGCGGGGCTTGGCGAGCTCCCACATTGATCGTTATGTCGGCGTGACAATCGGCAGCCCGAGTCGGCAAACCCTCTTCCCTGAAGTGGCACCCACAGCAACCGCCCTATCCAGGGAGAGCACGTGGGTATTGCCAGCAACGCGAACCGCACCATCACCATCGTCGACGGCCTCCAGCAGGAGTGGGATCAGCTGTGCGCCGATGAACAGGCACAGGCCCAGGTGCAGACGTGGTCGGCCTGCGACATGCGCCTGCGCGGGGCCAACAGTCTGCGCGACCTTCAGGACCGTGCATCCGGTCCCATCACGCCTGAGACCGATCTGTTCTTCCGAGCGCTGCTCGACTACGCCTCGGAGTCCGGTCCCGAGGGAGACCTGGCCGCACGTGTCCTGCTGCAGCTGATGATCGGCCGCGTCATCCACACATCACGGGCCATGGTCAACCTCATCAGTGACATCGAAGAGCGCACCCAGCTTGCCACGGTGGCTCTGTACGAAGTCATCCGCACCTGCCCCAGGGACAAGGCGCGCTACCTGCCTCCGCACCTGGCGTGGACGGCGCACAAGCGCGCACTGTCCCTGGCTCAGGTCGGGGTCACGGAGATTCCGATCGGCGCGTTTGGCGTGGAGACCGTGCCGCTGCACACCGAGGAGCAACTGCACCCGAGCGAGGAGCTGGTGCAGGTCCTGGCCTGGTCGGTCGCCGAAGGCGTCATCAGCGCGGGTGATGCCGCGCTGCTTGCCCGCCGGTACGGCGAGGAGTCTCCGGGCCGCGAGGCCTGGGCCAGCCTGGCTGACTCCCACACCGTTGCCGACCAGGCGGGCATCAGCCTGGGTGCCATGCGCCAGCGATGCAGCCGCGCCACCCGCAAGATCGCTCGTGTCTCGGGTCGCTACCTCGCACAACAGATCCGCTGAACTCTGTCACAGGCCTCGCTTTCAGCGGCTTGTACTTGTGACGCCATCCCACCGACCTGACGAGGATCTGCATGCATGACTTCGAAGCCGACCCCGAGCCCGACTTCCTGTTCACCGACGGTCTGAACCTGCTGACCGACGACGAGCGCATCGTTGGGCTTGCACATCTGACCCTGATGCCGATCCTGCAGACCCTCCAGGACAACCCCTTCAACGCCCGCGCCATCGCGGAACTACGCGAGTATCTGGACTTTCAGGCTGATGAGGCCCTTGGCGCCTTCACCCGTCTGTGCGATCTCGGCCCCGTCCACCTGTCCAACCGCCTTGCCGAACTGCACGCGGAGGTAGAGGAGGAAGGGTGAAGCAGACGCCCCCCGCAGAGCCGACACCATCAACACGGGAGCCGTGGTTCACCCCGCACGTGTCCCGGACCGCCCGGACCATCCTGGTCCAGATCGTTGTCTGGCTTGCCGTCCTCAGCGGCCCGGCGGCCCTGTTTGTACAGGTCACCCGGGGCGGACCAGCTGTACCAGAGGTCGGACCAGAACGGTCCGCCCAGGACACGGACTTCTCAGCCCTGGCGGTGGCGGGGTGGGCTGAGCGCGTCATCACCGCCTACGTGGAAGGAGACCTCGACACCGTACGGCTGGCTTTTCCCACCATCAGCGACCGCCAGCTCGAAGCCCTGCCCGCCCCGGCCGCCGCGCCCACCCGCGCCAGCACCGTGGCCGTCGAGCAGACCGCTGAACAGGAGTGGGCTGTCACAGTGGCCGTCTACCCCCGCCGGGAAGACCCCGCCGCTCCGGCAGTACGCCACCTACAGCTAACGGTCCACGGCGCCGACACCGCTTGGGCGGCCCTGACCCTGCCCACGGAAGTGGGCGCCTGGGGGCCTGGCGACCTGCCTGAGCTGGCCTATGCCTCACGCCGACTGGCTGATTCAGCGCTCACCGAGGCGGTGCGGGGCTGGGCTGCGGCCTACCTGGTCGCAGATGGAGAGCTGGACCGCTACCTGGCACCGCAGACGACCATTGCGCCGATCACCATGGCGCACACCGCGGTCGAGGTCGACGGCGTCTACCCGGCCCAGGAGGACGAGGACACCGCGAGTGCACCCCCGGGCGATGGAGACACCGTCTCCGTCCTGGTGGACTTGTCGGTCACCACCACAGGCGGACAGACCTGGCCGATGAGCTACGCCCTGGAACTGACCTCGCGCAGCCAGCGCTGGGAGATCAGCGCCGTAGCCACCCCACCCCTGACCTAGACACCACACCACTCATCACGGTTTGCCCACCACCGACACGTGGAGGTCACCCATGCCCGAAACCACCCTCCAGGCAGGCGTCCTGGACTGGTACGACACCAAGCTCGCCGAGGTCACCGCCCTGGTCACCCCGACCCTGTGGATCATCGGCGTCTTCGTCGTCCTGGCCGCCTACGTCATGTACCGGTCCTGGAAACGGGCCGCCATCGCCGCGCTGGGCATGGCGATCATCATCGCCCTGGTCAACAACGTCGAGGGCATCGCCGGCCTGTTCGAGGGCGAAGTCGAAGCCGCCGCGCCCGCCACCGTTGAGCACACGCTGGCGTGACCCACCAGGAAGGGGCGCCCGACCAGCACACGCTGGTGGGGCGCTCCTACACCCGGGCCCGCCGCCACCCCTGGGTCATCGGCCGCATCCAGGGCTGGACCCTGCCGTTGGGACCTTTCAGCGCCACACAGCTCGGCGTCCTGGTCCTCTCGCTGTGGCTGCTCATCCAGACCGCACCCCTGTGGACCCGGCTCGGCCCCCTCGCAGTGGTGCCCATCGCTGTGCCGTTCGCCGCGACCTGGGCGGTGCGCCACGCACAGATCGAAGGCCGCACCCCACTGCGTGCCCTGGGCGGCTACCTGGCCCTGTACACCGCCCCCCGGCGCGGCACCCTGCACGGCCGCCCCGTCCCCACACCCGACCTCATCCGACTGAGCGGAGTGATCACCATCGCGCCCACACCCGAGCACCACACCGCCGGCACTGATCGGGAGAGCGAAGAGGCTCCGCGGTGGGCGACCCGCCCCCGCGCCACCACCCTGCGCGACCTACTCGCCGCTCCCACACCCACCGAGGAACCTGAGAAGGAGGGCTGATGCAGATCCCCATCCAGCACATCATCGGCAACCTCGCCTGGACCACCAGCGGCCAGGTGTGGGGGCTGTGGCGGGTGACGCCGAGTCCCTACCTGCATGCCAGCCCGCGCGCCCGTGCGGAGCTGCACGCCCAGACCACCAACTTGCTCAAGCGCTTGAGCGGTGAGCCGATGCTGCTGTCGCTGTGCGCCCAGACCGCCGCGGCTGACGTGGCCGAGGCGATGGTGGAGGGTGTGGACCTGGACGCCCACCCGGAGTGGGCCGAGGTCACCGAAGCCACCCTGGACTGGCTCGACGACATCGCGCTGACTGAGCGCACCCACTGGTTGGCCCTGCCCCTGCCCGCGGATCGTCCCGCGCTGGAACTGCGCTCCCTGGCCACCGCCGCCGCTTCCACCCTGGCTGCCCTGCTGGGGGTGCGTCCCCAGGCGCCGTCGTCGGCGCAGGTGCGCTCCTATCTGACCAAAGCTGAGCGGCTCAACAGGCAGATGACCGGTCAGCCCGTCATCCGCCCCGCCACCCCGGCGGAGATCATGTGGGTGCTGGCCCACTCGGTCCGGCGCGGGATCGCCGAACCCCTGCTGGCCGACACCGTCCACGCCGACCGCCACCTGGGCGCCTCACGCCTGTGGAACGGGCGGTTGCGCGGACCTTCTCTGGCCGGGCTGGGGGAAGTACGGCTGGTCGAGGGCGGTAAACCCGACGGCACGCGACGGGTGTCGCTGCGCCGCCGGTGGCTGCAGGTGGAAACCGCTCAAGGCGTCGCTTACCAGGCCTTCCTCGGGTTGGTGGAGATGCCGACGACCTTTGTCTTCCCCGGCAGTGAGTGGCTGGCCTCCATCGACCGCTTCCCGATGCCGGTGGACTGGTGCTCGCGGCTGCGGATCGTGTCCAACGCCGAGGCCGACGCCAAGACCAAACGCAAGGCCCGTGAGCTGTCCGCGCAGGTGGAGGAGTACGACGGTGACACCTCCGGCCCACCGCAGACCCTCTTCGACGCCGCCGCGGACCTGGACGATGAGCGCACCCGCCTGCAAGGGTCACGCACCGAGGTGGAGATCCAGTCCGCCACGGTGTTGTGCGTATGGGGTGAGACCCCGGAGGAGGTGGACCGCTACGCCGAGCTGCTGCACCACTCCCTGTCGGCAGCCGAGTACCAGCTGATGCGTCCCGTGGGCGGCCAGCGCGCGTTGTGGGCCAGCATGCTCCCCGGCGCCCCCGTCCCCAGCGTGCTGGCCGAGTGCACCCAGTTCCAGCTGGCCAGCGACTACGCCATGGCCATGCCCTGGGCCTCGACCGAGGTCGGCGACCCCACCGGTTCCCTGCTGGGCATCTCCCTGGACGGCGGCACCGCACGGCCGGTTCTGGTGGACCTGGCCCGCGCCCCACGCCAGGACGCCAGCGCCTCCCTGGGCGTGGTCGGTGAGCTCGGCGCCGGCAAGTCCGTTCTGCTCAAGGCCCTCCAGATCGGGCTGGTCGACCGCGGGGACCGCGTCATCGCCATCGACCGCACCCCCCTGGGCGAATGGGCGAAGTTCGCTGCCGAAGCCGCCCCGGACCGGCACCAGATCATCCGGGCCGACGCTGAGGCGAGCATCTGCCTGGACCCGCTGCGGGTCTTCGACGGAGCCGTTGGAGCCCGCTACGCCAAGAGCTACCTGACCTTGCAGCTGGGCGTGCCCGCCATGTCCACCGGCGGCCTGGCCCTGGCCCAGGCCGTGGACGCCGTGGCCGCCAGCCCACACCCGCACATGGGCGCCGTGATCACCGAACTGGAAAGGATCGCCGATGAGGAAGAAGGACACACCGACCGCGCCGAGAAAGCGCGAGAACTGGCTGGCCTCCTCGCTGCAGTCGCCCAGGACCGGCTCGGCCGACTGGTCTTTGGCGACCTTCCGCCTCTACGGCTCGACGACGACTCCGCGGCCTTCACCGTTTTCCACACCAGCGGTCTGACTCTGCCCACACGCGAGGTCTTCACCTCCGAGTGGCACATGCAGCGCCAGCCGTTGGAGACGCTCATCGGGCGGGCGGTGCTCTATCTGGTGGCGGCCGTGGCCCGGGAGATGGCTTTCACCGACTCGCGCTTCACCGCCATCGCGCTGGACGAATGCCACTGGCTCACCAGCAGCACAGAGGGCACCGACTTGGTCCTGGAGTTGGTGCGTGATGGGCGCAAGCACGCCGCGGGCGCGATGCTCGGCTCCCACGACCCCACGGATTTCGGCGACGAGATCGTCCAAGGACTGCTGTCCACCAAGGTCGTCCTGCGCCACCGCGACGTGACCCTGGCCCGCAAAGCCCTGTCCTTCCTGGGCCTGGACCCCGACGACCAAGCGATGGTCGACCTGGTCACCACCGACCTGTCACCCACGGGAGATCCCACTCGCAAGGGCGAAGCCCTGCTGGCCGACACCCGAAGGCGGATCGGCCGCATCCAGGTCCTCATCCCGCCCGTGGAGCGCATCCAGACCTCGATCCTGACCACACCCACCTAGGAACCGGCCATGTTCACGCTCCGCCGCTGGGGGCGGGCCGCCGTCCTGGTGCTGGCCGCCGTGCTGGTGGTGCTCACCCCCAGCGCCGCGGCAGCCGAACCCACCCCCGAACCCCCCGAGGGCCTGCTCGCCCCCTTCACCTTCACCGACCCGCACGGCGTCCCGCTGGACCACTACGACATCACCGCCGACACCGGCGGCATGTCCGACTGGGACCTCAAACTCCAGCTCTGGCTGACCAACGGCCTGATGACGATGAACCGGCTCATCATCGGCGCCTGTAGCTGGCTGCTCAACTGGGCCTTCGAGTTCCAGCTAGCTCAGCTGATCACCGAGCCCATGCGCGAGATCGGCCAGACCTACCAGAGCGCCATCATCGACCGCCTGGACCTGGGCGGTGTGCTCCTGCTACTGGGAGCGGCCTGGTGCGGCGTACAGATGATGCGCGGACGCGTGTCCCTGGGCGCCGGAGAACTCGCCGTCACCCTCATCATCAGCGCGCTGGCCGCCACGGTGCTGGCCCGCCCCGCCGACCTGCTGCTGGGCGAGGACGGGCTGCTCATGCACACCCGCGACACCGCCATGGCCCTGACCTCGGTCACCCTCACCCACGGCGCATCAACCTCCACCGACCCCGCCCAGGCCGCCGAACCTTTGACCACCGCGCTGGTCGACGTGCTCATCGTCCAACCCCACCAAGCCCTGAACTACGGGATGGTCCTCGACGAAGGCCACACATGCTGGGAGGCCTACCGCGAGATCGTTCAGACCGGCCCCTGGGGGGACGAGGAGACCCCGCGCGAGCTGATGAACGACGCCGGATGCCAAGACCTGGCCGAGTACAACGCCGACCCCACCGTCGACCGCCTCTTCGGCGCACTCCTTCTGCTGGGCGCGACCTTCATCGTCAGCCTGCTCATCCTGCTGCTGGTGTGCGCCCTGCTCATCGCGGTCCTGGCCATGGGCCTGCACGTGGTGCTGTGCCCCCTCGCCCTGGTCGCCGCACTCCTGCCCGGCGGCGGCCGACAACTCCTCTGGCGCTGGATCGGCGGCGTCGTCAAAAGCCTGCTCAGCATCTTGGCGGTGTGCGTGTTCATCGCCATCTTCACCCTGCTCATCAGCGGCCTGATGAGCGCGGGCGAACACATGCCGCTGGTGGCACGCTTCGCCCTGCTCGACATCGTCGCCCTGGGCGGGCTCATCTACCACCGCAAACTGTTGTCGGCAGGCAACCGTGCCAGTCAGCGCCTGTCCCGCCGCCTGGAAACCGCCCGCATGGGCGGCGCGCGCGGACGCGGCTGGCTCGGCCCCGGCGGCTCCGCGCCCACCCTGGCGAGCATGACGCGCGATGCCCGCTCCGAAGTACGCCGAGTCACCGCCCCAGTCCAGCGCACCGCGGCCATCGCCACCCGCGCCTGGAAGGGCAGCAGACCCGGCAAGCCCGCACCCCCCGGGGCGGGCAGGCTCCAACAACGCATGAACCAGACCCGGGGCGGGCGCATCGCCTGGCGAGCCGGCAAGGCCGCAGCCCTGGTCGGCAAGGTCGCCGTGGGCAGCACCGTGGGCGCCCCCATCGCCCTGCCCAAGGCCACCCGCGCGGTCAAGGCCGCCGCCACCGCCCGCTCGGCCTACACCAAGGCCAAACTGGCCGGCAAAGTCACCTCGGCAGCCCGCACCGGCAAGGCCCTTGCCGACGCCTGGCACCAGACCCCGCCTGTGCGCGCGGTGCGCTCCTCCCTGGCCGCCGACGCTGATGCCACCCGTACCCGGGCCCACATCCAGCGACGCCACAACGACGCACTCAAGTACGACGTCGGCAACACCGCCCGGCACGTCGGCAAACCCGAATCGGCAACCCCGGCAAGCCCCGACGCGGACCCGCCGCAGGAGTTTGCCGGTTCTCCGGAAGGCGACCTGGTGCCCCTGCCCGGGCCCTCGGCCCGCCTGCGCGGTCAGATCCGCGCCCACATGCGCCGACGCGGCCCCAACGGACGAGACGGGGAGTGATGAGTGTGGACAGCAAGAAGGTCTGGATCATCGCCGCCGTGCTCTTCCTGCTCCTGGGCGGCGCAGGGCTGGTGCCGATGATCGCGCTTATCGCCATGACCGCCACCACCCACAGCGGACAGGCCGCTCCAGAAGAGGTGGAGGGCATTCCCGCGGTCATGCTCGACGCCTACCAACAGGCGGTGGACGACCTCGACGAACACGCCCCCGATTGTGAGGGGATGACCTGGGCCGTCCTGGCGGGCGTGGGCAAGATCGAATCCCACCACGCCGCAGGCTCAACCATCGCCGAGGACGGGACCATCACCCCGCCCATCATCGGCCCCACCCTGGACGGCTCCGGCGCGGGCGGCAACACCACACCCCACACCGACACCGACGGTGGTGAATGGGACGGCGACACCGAGTTCGACGCCGCGGTGGGACCGATGCAGTTCATCCCCGCCACGTGGGAGTCGGTCGGCATCACCGCTCGTGCGGGAGCGGAGCCCGACCCGCACAACGCCTACGACGCCGCCCTGACGGCTGCGGTCTACTTGTGCGGGGACCAGCCCACCGACCTGTCCGACGAAGAGGCTCTCACCGGCGCTCTATGGCGCTACAACCAGTCCGAGGTCTATGCCGCCGATGTCACCGGGTGGATCGATACCTACGCCCAGATGAGCGAACCCGACCAGACCGTGGCCCGCAGCGGCAGTCAGGAGGCCATCATCACCGCGGCCGAGGACTGGCTGGGCACCCCCTACCTGTGGGGCGGCGCCTGCCGCAACCTGGCCACGGATCGGTGTGACTGCTCCAGCCTCACCCGCTACGCCTACGACCACGGCGCCGGAATCGACATCCCCCGCACCACCTACGACCAGGTCCAACTCCCCGACACCCGTCCCGAGGACTTTGTGCGCATCGACCGCGTCGAAGACCTGCGGCCCGGGGACATGCTCTTCTTCGGCTCCGCCCCGCCCTGGGGCATCACCCACGTGGGCCTGTACATCGACCAGAACCGCATGCTCGAAGCCCCCCGCACCGGCCTGGACGTGCGCATCGCCGAGGGATGGCAGCAGCGGACCACCTACTACGGCGCGGTGGGACTTCGCTGAGACCATCCTGGCCAGGGCCCTTACGAGAAGGAGCGTTCGGCTCCTGCGCCTGGGGAGCGAGCTGACGTTCAGTCCCTCACCTCCTGCTGAAGAAGCAACGTCGACTTCTACAGCAGGAGCTTGGGGCGCCAGCCCGACGCGCCCTGTTGCGGGAACATCTCGGCCATGCCCGCATACAGGGCGCTGGTCACAGGGTTGGGGCCGAGTCTGGTGGCGAGATCGATGACGCCGTCGAAGAGGTGCACGTCCTCGTATCGGGCGATGCCCGTGCAGCCGAGAAAAACGGTTGGCCCGTCCACACACTTCTCCAGGCTCTGGAGGAAGTGAGGGGATGCGCCAAAGCAAGCTCCCAAGACGAACACAGACGCGCTGATGCCGCTTCCCGTCTCATCCCGCAAGACCTCAGGGGTGAGCCGCAGACGACCGACCCGGGGCAGGTCCTCGTCGTAACCGTGGCCGTCGAGGATCAGCACATCCACATCCTGCCTCAACCGTCCAGGAAGGTCTGCCACAGGCGTCGGTGCCTCGACGCTGAGGTTCACTCCCGGTACCCGCCAGCGCTCTGCGAGGGCATGCAACCCGCTAGAGATCTTAGGTGCGTGTCCAGACACCAACAGGATCTCTATCGGTCGAGTGCTGCTGTTTTTCCGTTGATGCGTGATTTGGCCCTGATTCCGGGTCACAAGTTGCCTCTCTTTGGGCTTCTTCTCATTGCACGGATTCTGCGAAAACATACCGCAAGGGGAAGATGACTAACCGACAGGAATGGACTCTCGGGTCACTGTGTACCGGCTACGCCGGACTCGATCTGGGGGTCTCTGCGGCTTTGGGGCACACACGCACCCTCTGGTGCGCTGACCCCGACCCCCACGTCAGCACGGTGCTGCACCACCGCCTTCCCGAGGTGGCCAACATCGGCGACATCACCACAGCCGACTTCGTCGCGCTGGAGCGCCCCGACATCATCACGGCTGGCTTCCCCTGCCAGGACATCTCCGCCGCAGGACGGCGGCGAGGAATCACCGAAGGAACGCGCAGTGGCATCTGGTCCTACGTCGTGGAAGCGACTCGCACGCTGGAACCCCGACTCCTGTTCGTGGAGAACGTGGCGGCTCTGCGATGGAGAGGAGGGGGACTCGACCGCGTACTCGCAGACCTGGCCGCGATCGGGTATGACGCACGCTGGCTGTGCCTACGAGCAGCAGACGTGGGAGCGCCCCACAGCAGGGAGAGGCTCTTTCTGCTCGCCCATCCCCGAGCACGAGCAGGTGCCGTTGCTGCCCACGCCCCAGGCCAGGGACAGCGACCGCGGCGGCACCGACCCTGCCCGCCGACGACGCGCCGGACGCCAGGTCAACCTCACCGACGTCGTCTCCCAGTGGCCAACACCCTGTCTGAGCGGCACCGACGGCTGCTGCGCCGTACCAGCCTCGCTCAGAACACCGCACACCCCGCCCGAACAGAGCTAGACCACTCCAAGGTCCCAGCACGTCGTGCCTGCACGGCCCACACCATGCCCTGGGGCGTGTATGCGCCAGCGATCCAGCGGTGGGAACACGTGCTCGGTCGGGCTGCCCCTTGGCCCACGCAGCGAGGCCAGCGCGGGGGGTCGCGGCTCTCTCCGGCGTGGGTCGAATGGCTCATGGGCTTGCCCGAGGGGTGGGTGACCGGGTGTGGAATTCCTCAGCCGAGACAGCTCCAGATGCTGGGCAACGGCGTCGTTCCGCTGCAGGCAGGAACGGCATTCAGGACACTTGCGAAACGCCATGTCCGTCATTCTGTGATGTGATGTGGGGCGGGGAGTAAAGGCAACCTGAATCACGCATCCTGAGTCCTGGATTTCATCCACGGGGCGTCTCAAAAAAGGCGCCCCGTGGTAGACCCCGCGCTAGACCCCGCACTAGACCCGACACTAGACCCCGCACTAGACCCGACACTAGACACGCGACTTGACACAAGCATCCGCCGGAGAGGCCCACAAGCCCTACTGGTACGGGCTTGTCGTCGATCGGCAAGCGCCGACATCTTACTCTTTAAACAACCTCAGCCCGTCTGAAAGGTAATTTATGCACCGCACGATCAGCCACGGTGTTCCCAGTGAGTACAGTGCGCCGAAGGCGCTCCCCTTTATGCCACCTGAAGTCCTGTGGACCGCGCTGACAGCAACCCTCCTGTGCGTGTCCCTCCTGATCGCGATCTGTGTCCTTCGCCGAAAGCTCATCGCTAAGAACCTGAGTACCCGTGTGTCTTTTCGTCTTCTTCCCAGTCCTTTCTTCGAGCCTTCGGCCGAGGAGGTGGGGCGGGTGGCACACCAGCTCACCCGCACGCGCCCCGCCACCTGGTCGCTCCATCCTCGCGCAGGTAGCAGCGTCCGGGTGAGGCTCGCCACCGGCGAGGATGGGCGCCTGGTCTACTCCTGGAGCGGACCCAGAAGCGCTGAGTCGATCCTCAGCAGCCCGGCCTACCCGCACGTCGAAACGGACAGGGAAAACGCCCCAGGGGAGGAATGAGAGCCCAGGAGATGTCTCCCCGACAGCTCCTATCGAAATGGCAAGGGAGGATTCTCCGTGGCGCCAAATTCTCCCGTGGGATGCTTTGTCTTCCTCGCGCAAATGCGGTAGTATTGGTCTTGTCCGAAAGGGAGATTCGGGCAAAGCTGAGAATCGTATTTTGGAGGCAACATGACTCAGGAAAACCCCTGGAAGATCGTCGCTCCTGGTGTGCTGGAAGCACACGCCATCATCAGGCAGGTGGAAGATGGCTGGCTGGGAAGGCTGGACGGAAAGGGATTGCAGCCCGGAATCGCCACCGACAAGGTGAGTGAGATCCGCACTCACCTGGCGACGAAGGTGTGGGAGTACGCACAGGCGAACGACATTGGTGTGGCCCTGTCCGAGATCGAGAAGGTGCGTCTGTACTCCCGCGTCATCACCCGCCACGAGCGCGACGGGGAGCACAAGGGCGGTGAGTTCGCCATCGCGGCTGCGGCGGACCGGGGCACGGAGGGGTGGGTGCTGAGCACGCTGGGCGGGCGCATCTGCGCCACCCCGCAGGAGCGTGAGGCGGAACTACTCATGGGGATGCTCGGCGCGTCGGCGACGCCCCCCTGCCAGACGACGGCGGACAGCTTCGAGGAAGCCCGGGCGTCGCTCGCACAGACCATCCTCATGGAATTGGACTTCCACGGCGATGAGGTCATCGAGAACTGGTCCGCGCTGAACCTGACCGTCATCACACGCAAGACGTTCTCGGTGTCGTCTCTGGGCATCTGAGCGCCATAGCGGCGGGGGCGGGTAGGCGCCGGTGCCTACCCGCCCCCGCCGCTGGCACGTCACGGGTGCGATGTCAACGAAGGGAACAAACGCATGAGCCGCATTCCTTATCTCACCGCCACCAGTCTCAGCAGTGAAGCGCTGGCGACCAGCCTGCACGATCTTCAGGGCGCCGTCAGCCCCGCGACGACGGTCCGCGTCATCCGGCGCGTCAACAGCCAGATCACGCCCTACCTCTGGATTCCCGCTGACGCCACCGTGGTGGGGGCGCCCGACCTGGAGGACACGCCCACCCTCGATCAGGTGGAGGAATGCATCCTGGCAGCCCTCGAAGAAGTCCCCTGCACCTGACCAGTCCCGGGCCGATGAGACGTTGCGGCGGCCCGCGCCCACGAAAGAAGCCCTTGGCCTGCTCAAAAGCGGGCCAAGGGCTTTTGCTGTAGAGCGGTGCGTGCCGTTTGGGAGAGACACGCACCGCGGTGTTGGCCGAGAATCGCGGCAACACCACCAGTCTATCGGCCGCCCAGACATGCGGCCGGAGGTTCTGCGAGGGGAGCACATCCGCCCGGGAAAGGGGAGAGTGCTCCCCACCGGAGCGAGAGCCGCACGGGAGAGGGCGCCGGGTCATGTGCCGTGCGGGGTTGTCACATGCTGGCCGCGGGAGGGCTTGTTCGGGGTGAACGTTTCTTTCGAGCCGAGGACATCCTTCGTGACACCCTTTGAGGAACAACACACCCCACCTCCCACGTCCCGCATGTCCGGGGTGAAGTCGCATGTGGCGCGCGCCGAGCTCGTGCTTGCCCGTGACGCGCATCTGCCCTTGCGGGAGGTGCCGTTGCGCCCCGACCCGTTGCAGAGCATCGTTTCGGCTGTGGCCGCGGTGCGCCATGATCTGGGCGAGCACGCCGAGATCTGCCTGGACTTGTCCCCGGTGACACCTGCCCGGGTGGCCCACCTGATCGGCGAGGCCACGCACCCTGGTGGTGCAGGCGGCTGGTTGGGGCGGGCTGTGTCCTCCGCAGGCCGCGCACTGGCCTCCCTGACGGCGGAGTTGGTCGATGAGGTCGTGCCCGGTGCGACCGCGCCCCACGCCCCCGCTCCTCACGTGAGGGCGGACCAGCCCGTTCCTGCGGGCAGGAGCACCAAGTTCGCCTTCGGTGAGCCGGTCTTTTCCGCCCAGGTCCTCATCCGGGTGGAGAGCGAGATCCCGGGCCGGGCCCAGGCCCACCTGCACCAGATCATGTCGGCCCTGGACACCTACGCTGGCGACAACTACTGGAAGGCCGCCGGGTTCAACCTCGGCTTCCTCCACCTGGGCTCGGACGCCTGGCCCTGGCGCCGCAGGTTCGACGAGCGCATCACCACCGCCAGATTCGCGCCGCGCGCGCAGAACCTGGTGACCGCACGCGAGATCATGGGTCTGCTCAAGCCCCCCACCCGGCACTGCCACGGTCAGAACGTACTGCGCTCGGGAGGGTTGGTGCCCGCGCCGCCTACCACCTTGCCCACCTACCAGGGCCAGCCCGACGTGCTGCCGCTGGGCTATGCCCGGATGCAGGACGGCACCGAACGCCTCCTGGGCACACCGCTGGACGATCTCTTCTTCTCCTTCCGGATCGGCAAGTCCCGGTACGGCAAGACCGAGGTCGCCCTCGTACAGGCGGTGGCGTTGGCCCTGAGCGGGCACGGCGTGTGGTTCCTGGACCCGCACGCCGACGGTTGGCGCCGGGCCGCGGCGATGCTGACCAGCCCGGAGGTGCTCTCCCGGTTGTGGGAGATCGACCTGACCGTGCGCGGAACCGACGCCAAGGTCGCCGGCTACAACCCCTTGAGCATGCTGGGAGCCGAGCACATCGAGGATCGGGTGGACGCGGTCGTCACCGCCATCGCCAGCGCCTTGTCCTGGTCCGACACCGCCTCACGCGCCCGCACCATCTTGACCAAGGCGTGCCAGACCCTGTGCCACCTAGGACTGCTCCTGCCGCGCCAGGCCCAACCGACCCTGTTCACGATCCCGCGGCTGCTGACCGATGCCGAGTGGCGCGACCCGTTGCTGACCTTCGTGCCCGCGAGTCTGCGACGGTGGTGGAAGGACACCTACTCGCGCTACCCGGATGAGGCGACGCCGACCGTCACCAACATCATCGACCGGCTGGCGGCCTCGCCCACGCTGGCGGCGTTCTTTGGCTCCTCGCACGGCGCCTACGACGTGCGCCGGGCCATGGACGAGGGCAAGGTCGTCTTCTTGTGCCCTCCCGGCGGTGACGTCGGCAGGATCGTCAACTGCTTGTTGGTTTTCGATCTTTTCCGCGCGGGCAAGTCGCGCGGGGACGTGCCGCCACAGCAGCGCCGCCGCTACGACGTCATGGTCGATGAGCTCACCGCGATCGACGGCGCCTCCAAGGGCCACATCGCCTCGATCCTCGAACAGCTCGGCAAGTTCGGGATCCGGTTGCACGCCATGACCCAGATGGCCCAGCGCCTGTCCAAGCACACCCGCGACGCCCTCCTGCAGAACCAGAGCTTGCTCAGCTCCACCGCGGGCGAGGTCGACGCGGTCCGGGTCGTCACCCGCCAGTGGGCCAACCGGGTCCACCCCGACACCCTGGTCGACCTGCCCCGCTTTCACCACGTCGTGACCACCACGGTGGACGGCGAGACCACCTGGCCCTTCCGGATCCGCGGCCCCCTGCTGGACGAACTCTTCGCCGAGCACAGCCGCCCCGACCGGCTTGGCCTGCAACAGAGCGCGATCGACACCAACCTCAAACGACGCCGCGTGGGGGAGGTACTGGAAGAGATGGAAACCCTGGAAAGGCGCATCCACCTGGCTCTGGACCTGCCCGACCCCGATCTTGCGCAACCCAACAACGGCAGCAGCACAGGCACCGAACGCAACACCCCGGGCCGCCGTTCCGGAGCCGCAGGAGAGGGCAACACCACGTCTTTCGCCGATTCGGCCGAGCTCGACCAGGTCTCGACCGCACCTGTGAACGAAGACAGGTCCAACAAGTCGGGAGGTACGCGATGAGTATCGCCCCCATGCAGCTCAGCGGTGTTGCTCGCACGACGCTGAGCGTGCTCTACCAACACCGTCTGGCCACCACCTATCAGCTAAGGCGGCTGATCTCTCCCACCTCTCCCAACCGCCAGTACGTCTGGAGCGTCCTCAACGAGCTGCGCCGCTACGGTCTGGCCGACCGGGTCATCCCCCGTCCCCGTGAGCACCACCGCTGGTACCTGACCGCTGCAGGCGCCGAGGCCGCGGAGGAAGCTGTTCCCGGGGGCGCACGCCATTTTCGGATGAGCGCCCAGCGCGCGGCCGGGCCCCTGCAGCAGCACATGCTCGCCGTCGTGGACGTGGGCCTGGCCTTCATCGCCGGAGCCGCACAGCAGGGCGATGACTTTGGGCCCTTGGATTGGATGCCGGAGGTGGCGCACCGCTATCGCGGAGGCGACATGCGCTTTGAGGACACCCATCTGATCAGCGACGCCTTGGTGCACTACACCCGCGTCACCGCCAAAGGCAGCCGCCTGCCGGTCCAGGCCCTGGTGGAGGTGGACCGGGCGACGATGCCTGTGCCCCGCCTGGCCAGCAAGCTCGGCGCCTACGCCCGCTACTACGACTACGCGCCCCTGCCCAAGGGACAGCGCTCCGCGGCCAAACGCGCCGCCCAGCCCGCCTGGCGCACCCGCTACCCCCAGTGGCCTCGCGTGCTGGTGGTGTTGGACGGCGGGCAAAGACAGCTCCAGGAGCGCCGACGCATTGACCTGGCTGTCTACGCCTCCCACATGATGCACCTGGCCCATCCGCGGCCGGGTTTCTACATCGGTGCGGCCACCATGCACGATTTGCAGGAGCACGGTCCGCACGAGCCGATCTGGCTGAACCTGCTGCGCCCCGACGAGGGCTACACCAGCTTCTTGCACCGCGACCCCTAACCGCAGCCACCCGCGCTTTTCGCAACGTCTGGGGCCTGTGCCTGGTTATGGCCATGCACAGGCCCCAGACGTTGCCTGCCTTCCGCTGGTGCCTGTCGGTGCGCTCTGCGCTGCTTGTGGACGGTTTCGCGCTGGAGCTGTCACATGCTGGTGCTTGTCGGGCTTGTCCCTTGTATGAGCACTGATGACACCACCGTGCTGGGCGGCATCTCGGCCCTGATGGCCTCCCCACGCCTGCGGCAACGACGGATGGACTCCATCCCCCTGCGCGGGCCCAGCGCCCCCACCACCCTCGTGCAGGGGCGCCAACCCGGAGACACCACCACCCCAACCGAACTGTCGGACCTGATCAGCTCCATCGCTACCGTAGGGGTGCTCCAGCCCGTCCTGGCCGAAGAGATCCAGACCGAGGACGGCCCGCCGCGTCTGCAGCTGGTCACGGGGGAGCGGCGCCTGCGCGCGTGCCGGTGGGGCGCGGCGCACCTGCCTGAGAGCCCCCACTTCGACGCCTTGCCCGCGATCATCTGCCCGGGACCGCTGTCGGAGTCCGAGCGCCGCACCTGGCAGATCGTGGAGAACCTGGCCCGCGAGCCGTTGCGTCCCGGCGAGCAGGCCGCCGCTTTGTTGTGGCACCGGTGCGCGGTGCTCACCGCCAAGCTCCTGCACGCGGGCAAACCGGTCCCGGCTGAGGTCGACGCCCTCCAAGACCCGGTGCAGCGGTGGGAAGCCTTGGAGCGGATCCGCGGCCAGGACTCCTCCTGCGCTGCCCCCTGGACCGAGGTCCTCAACCGGCTCGGACTGCAACTGTCCGCGCGCAAGGCCCGCGAGCTCGTCGCGGCGTTCAAGGCCCTGCCCGCGCACCTGTCCGAGGAGATGGACGAGGAGAAGGTCCGTCTGGCCACCCGGATCCGCTTCGCGCGCCTGCGGGCGGGGCGGGCGGAGGCGGCCGATGAGATCTGGGCCGCGGTCAAAGCAGCCAAGAAGACGCCGGTGCTCGCCGCAGCCGTGCAAGCGGCCATGACCGATCCGCAGCTGTCGGCCCAGCAAGCGCTTGATCAGGCTGAGCAGGAGCGCGAGCAGGCCAACGACGCACGCGCCCAGGCGCTCAGCCGCGCTCACGTGGGTCTGCCCGAAGAGCTCCTCCAGGCCGAGCAGACCGCCGTCGACAACGACGGCTCTGTTCCTGGACCGGACGAAGCTCCAGCACACGCAGAGCACGAGGGCCCCGCCGCTCCGGTGCCCACACCGCCCACGCCGCCCTCCGGCGCTGGCGGCGGCCAGAGCGAGGCGGATGCCACCGCCTGCCTGAACGGTCTGCGCTCTCTGCTCGCCGAGCTGCGTTCCGGTCAGGTCCTGGGCCGCTACGCCCGCGGCTCTTTGCGCCTGCTCCTGGACGAACTCCATCCGCACCTGGACAACGACGGCTCCGAGGAGGACGACCAGACGTGAGCCCCATCGACCTACCCCTCCCCACCACCCAGATCCCCGTCCCCACCCGCGGCTGCGACTGCACCGCCTGCCCCTGGTGGGCTGGGCCCGACGGCACCGGCGGCCCGGTCACCGTCGAACCCCTGTGCTCGGGTGCCAACAGCGACTGCTCCTACTGCGGCTGTGCGTGCTCTGAGGCCGACGCCCCGGCCGGGGCGTGCGGGACCTGCCCGATCCGCTGCCCCTCGCGCGACAACCTGCGCGCGTGGATGGCCGATGTCGGCGGCACACTCGCCTTCGACGACATCGCCCTGCCCGACCGCGCTCTGCCCCGCCTGCCCGGCTACATCCCCCAGGTGGACGGCACCGCCGTCACCGCCCTGGACGAACACCTGACCTGGCCCGCCTACGCCGTCGGTCTGCGCCGGGTCTTCTCCCCGCGCTCACACACCATCTACCCGCGCTGGCGCGACGGCGCCCGCGCCCACGACCTACTCGGCCTGGCGCCCGGCCAACTCGCCGTGTTGAGCGGGTACGGGGAGGACCCGCTGGTGGAGGCGTTCTGGAGCTTGCGTCGACGCGACCGCCTCATCGAGCAGATCGCCGCCCAGGGCTGGGACCTGGTGCTGGCCTGCAATTACAGCATTTACGGCAACTGGCCCCGCATGGAACATCTGATCAACATGCGCCGGTCGTTGCTGTTGGCCACTGAGTTCGCCGAGGCCGGGCTGCCCACCGTGCCCAACATCTACTGGTTCCGCTTGGAGGACCTGCAGCGGTGGGCTGAATGGATCGAGGAGACGCGCCCTCCCGCGGTCGCCATCAACGCCCAGACCATGCGCACCGCCGCTGACTGGGACAGCTGGCTGCTGCCCGGCCTGTACTGGCTGGCCGCCCACATCCCCGCAGAGATGCCGGTGATCATCACCGGCCTGTCACGCCCCGACCGCATCAGTACCGCGGTCGAGCTGTTCGGGGAGCGGCTGACCCTGCTCAACCAGACCGCCCAGGCCTACGGGCTGCACGGTGAGGTCATGGGTCCCCAGGGCCGCCAGCGCGTGCACGCCACCACCCCGGACGCCTTCCGCTCCACCGTCCGCTACTTCGCATCCCTGATGCCCCGGTCCTCGGAGGTGCCCTCATGACCACCCCCACGCGGCGGTTGTTCGTGTTGCTCGTGTGGTCGGCCGAGCTGGGCCTGCCCGCCGACCCGGTGGGCGTGCTCGGCATTGAAGAGAACGCACAGCAGTGGGACTCCTACGTCTCCTGGGTGCCCGCGCGTGACGGGCGAGCCTGGCCTTGGCGCGAGCGCCTGCGCGCCGTGGACCTGCTCACCCCCCAGACGCTGGAGTACTGGCTGCACAGCGATGGCACCACGCACCTGATCGAGGAAGAGCAGGTGCCCCAGGCTCTGTCGCTGTCGCACCTGGTCGAGGGGTACCTGGACCAGGTGCTGGTGGACCTGGCGGTGGGGGAGGGGCGCTGATGGGCTCGGGCGGATCACAGACCCACACCACCTACACCACCGCCCCCACCGTCCAGGAAACGGTGACTGCCGACCTGGGGCCCGAGGTCGACCAGCTCGTGGAGGTGCTCAACGAACAGAAGAGCGAGGTCGGCGCGGACGGAACCGAAACCGGGCTCCCCGAGGGCCTGAGCGAGGCGGGCGCGGAGCACCTGGAGAAGTTCCACGAACTCCTTGAAGAGCTCCAGACCCTGCAGCAGGAGGGGCCTGAGTACTACGGCATGGTCCAGCCCTCCGACGAGGACGACGCACTGACCTGGTACGCCGCGTTGGAAAAGACCAACGAGGCGGCTGGCCACCACCTGATCAACGCCGTGGCCCAAGGCCTGCCGGGTGAGCAGGGTGAGGCGCTCAACGACCTCAAGGGCAAAGCCACCATGCAGGCGCTGGCCGAGCTGGATGAGGAACAGCTTCAGAAGATCGCCAAGGCGAAGGGGTTCTTGTATCCGGAGCTGGTCGGGCTCAACCACGCCCCGGGGGCCAACCACGCGCTGGTGCACTGGCTCGACCCGCACTACCTGCCCGAGGGGGAGTCCAAGGCCAAGATCCAGGCCAAAGCCCAGGAACGCTTCACCCAGCTGTGCGCGGGCCACACAGTCGCGGGTAAGACCTTGGCGGATGTGGACCACACCGGGTACGGCACCGGTGGGTGGACGGTGTCCCAGGAGCAGTACACGGCCCTGTGCTCCACCCTGGCCCAGCAAGCCGAGAACTTCCCCTCCCTGACCTCCGCCGAGCGCGCCCAGGCGCTGGCCGACATGGTCGACGCCGAGAACAAGATCTTCACCGCCTCCATCGACGGAATCGACACCGCCTCGTTGAGTGGTTCCAAGGCCGAGGCCACGGTCAAGGTCGACGAGGCCATGACCTGGTTCTTTCCCACCTCGACCGAGTTCAAGGCCGCCGTGCAAGCGGCCCAGCAGCAGGGGCACATCACCCCGGAGCAGGCCCAGGTTCTGCCCGGTGCGGCGGCCGTGCAGATGGGCCGGGCCTCGGTGCCGCAGGTGGAGAAGGACGACATCGTCGCGGTCGCCGACAAGCGCATCGCCCAGGTCGCCGAGGCCAAGATGTGGCACGACACCCTGATGGCCCCCGGCGGGCTCGTTGCCTTCACCGACGAGGGCAAGCTGACCATGCCCTCGGCCACGGACGGTAAAGCTCAGCCGGAGGAAGTGGTGTTGCTGGCCACGGCCGCGCAGAAGTACTTCGCGGCCAAGAAGGACACCTCAGGGTGGATGCTCAATGCCTCCGACACCGTCGGCTTGTACGCGCAGATCTCCGGAGCCGCTGCGCACGGCGACCCGCTGGCGCCCGACGATCTGACCAAGAAGTTCAAGGCCTGGGCGGTGGGGCAGGACAAGGACACCCTGGTCCAGGCCGCTCAGAAGCTGGGGATGGAGGGTGCGGCCTCAGCGACCAAGACCCAGGCCAAGAAGTACATCGCTGAGGTGTGGGGCACCGGCGCCTCTGGCGGTCTCGTCGGCGCGAGCACGGTGAAAGTACCCCCCGCCCCGGAGAAGAAGACACCCGCGCCTGCCCCGAGCCCGGCGGCGCCCGCGGCCCCGGTCAAGGCAGCAGCACCTTCCGCTGCGTCTGCGGCGGCTCAGACCAGCTTCGGTGGGCACCACGCCAAGCTTTTGGATGCCCTGAAGCACTACAGCGGCGCGGCTGTGGACGTGCCCAAACCGGTGGATGCCAAGGTCGTGGCCGCCCACGACTTCGGCGCCGGCACCTCCGCCGCAGGCCTGGGCGGCGTGCACTCCAAGTCCCTGCACACCGGTCCCGATGGCGGCCAGTGGCTGTTCAAACCCGACAAGAAGACCAAGGGGGCGCGGGCAGCGGCCGAGGCCGCCGCCTCCCAGGTCTTCCAGGCCGCCGGGGTCTCAGCCGTGCCCGTCTACACCGCCACGGTCGGCGGCCACACCGGCGCCGTCCAGCCCATGGTCAAGGGCGCCTCCGCCCTGGCCGCCGACCCCAAAGCGTGGACGCAGGCGGACGTGGACCACCTGGTGCGTGCCCACGTGCCCCAGTGGCTGATGGGCGACCACGACGGCCACCCCGGCAACGTGCTCAAGACCCCGTCCGGCGGGTTGGCCAACATCGACGGCGGTCAGGCCTTCAAGCACTACGGCGCCGACAAGCTCTCCGTGGACTACCACCCCAACGCCAGCTTCGGCGCCCCGCGGCCGGCCTACCAGCAGGCCTACCAGGCCGCCACCTCCGGCGGCCTCGCGCCGGGGGTGACGGTCAAGCCCGCGGTGGCCCACCCCGTGATCAAGAAGCTCGAATCCATCCCCGATTCCCAGTGGAGGGCCATGCTGCACACCACCGCCCACCAAGGGGCCAAGAACCCTGAGATCGGCTGGGTGCCGCACATGCGCCAGCGGGCCGCCGCCCAGCACAAGATCCCCGCCGACAAGGTCACCACCACACAGATCGCTGAGGCCTTCCTCGACCACGCCTGCGAGCGCAAGAACACCCTGCGCCAGTCCTTCACCGACTTCTTCGCCAAGGAGCTGAAGCTGCCCGGTGCCGACGCGCTCAAGTACGGGGCCTGACATGGGCAGCTCGGGAAAAACCACCCACACCACCTACACCACCGCCCCCACCTACCCGCTCGCCCCTGAGGAGATCGAGGTCGAGCAGGGCCAGGAGGCGTGGGGTGAGGACGTCACCGAACTCCTCGTCCCCGAACCGCAGGCCCCGGTGCTGGACGAAAGCCCCGTTGAGGACGCGGTCGAAACGGTCCTGCAAGACCAGAAACAGGAAAAGGAGGAAGACGCGCCGGGGGACGTGGCGGGGGACGTCGAACCCGTCCAGGGGGAGTCCCCAGACGTCCCCGAGACGTCCCCGGAGGCTGCGCCTGCTGAGATGGCCGACGCCGCGCTGCCCATCCCCGAAACACCGCCCGAAGGGGAGCCCGCCGGTGTGCCGGTGCTGGTCGGGGGCGCGGACCTGCAGGACTCAGCGGCCACCCTCATCTCCTACAGCCCCACCAGCACCGACGACGGTGGGCCTCGCGAGGTGCTGCTGACCACGCTGACCGAGGACGCCGAAGCCAAGCTGATGGACGCCCTGGCGCTGTCGGAGGAAAAGCTCATCCCGGTGCAGGTGGAGGAGGAGGTCCACGGCCGTCTGCCCATCGATGAGGACAAGCAGCTCTACGAGCTGGCGTCCAAGGCCGCGATCTCCATCAACAGCAGGCTCAAGAAGGGCGAGCCGATCCCGCCGCACACCCTGGACTACCTGGCCACCGCCCAGGGAGCGGTCAAGGAAGTGCTGGTCAACCCCGACTCCACCCAGGACGAGCTGGCCATGGCCGGGACCTACCAGGAGTGGTTGGAGGGGATGCAGCACCGCATCGACACCGCCGGGCAGGTGCCCTACAACGAGGGCGGCAAGGTGCCCAAGATCGACCCCTACGAGCACACCGGCACGGCGCTGGTCACCAAGATGATGCCCGCGCCCAGCGATGGGTCAGCCTCCGGTCTGCTGGCTGCCACGGTGCGCGACGCCAGTCGCATCGAGGCCAGCATCGACACCACCACCGGCACCACCAGCTGGGACGGCGCCTCCCGCTCCTACGCCAACGGCAAGGAGTACGCCATCGACCTGGGCCAGGGCTACACCGCCGTCTACCGGCCCTACGGTGCCAACGCCTCAGAAAGCCACGCTGAGTACAGCATGCGCGGCCAACTGGAGATCCACGCACCCCAAGGCGCCGGACACGGCCAGGACCTGGTCCAGCGACTGGGGGACCTGCACCTGGTCAACCGCGCCATGAACCAGAAGGAAGCCGAGTGGACCTACCTGGTCAACAACATCGACGCCCAAGGCCTGGGCAGCAAATCCGCGGTGAAGGAAGCCCTGGCCCAGGCCTCGCACCTGGAGGAGCTGCAGTTGCAGGAGTTCTTCCACACCCAGGCTCACCAGGCGGTGGGGCTGGACGCCGAGCAGTTATCGGGTCTGGCCAAGACGTGGCAACTCGAAGCCGCGGCCGCCTGCTTGCCCAAGAAGGTGCGTCTGGTCCGTGAGGCCGTCGCCACTTCCACCGGCTTCGCCGACGGCGCCGAGCTGGCCGCGAGCGCGGGCTATGACCCCACACCCAAGAAGACCGGTGGGTGGTTGACCTGGGGCCGGTTCGACCTGGGCAACAACAAGGCCGACCTGTCCACGGCGTGGAAGGGCAAGGCGCTGACACACAGCATCAACCAGGGCAAACTCGCCGCGATGCTCTCGACCGGGGTACTGGCCTCCACCGAACGCCGCGCCACCATGGGCATCTCCTTAGGCCTGGGCATGAGCGAGAGCGACGACAAGTACACCGGCGGCGCCAGCTCGATCTTCATGCGCGTCCGCAGTAGCGCCCAGGTCAAGCACGGCCCCCAACTGGTGTGGGACGACCCGCTCAAGATCGTGGACAACACCAGCGTCTACGGCTACAACTCCGACTCCTACGGCGCGATCAACCCCGACCACTACCACTACTCGGCCACGAAGATGACCAAGGACCCCGCCAAGATCGCCAAGTTCCACACCAGCGGCCAGAACGAAGTCATGATCCGCCACGGCCTGGACCTGCTCGGCGAACACGCCCCCAGCCGCATCCTGTGCTCCACCGCCAAGGAGCGCACCCAGGTCCTGACCGTGCTCAAAGCCAAGGGCATCGAGCACCTGGGCGGCAAGCCCATCGACCAGGTCGTGCAGTAAGCGAAGGAGCAGAACATGGACTGGCACACCACCATGCAGAGCCTGCTGGCCGGATCCCACACCAGCACGGGGGATGAGCTCGACGCCGGCGCCCAACTGGTCGTCGACCACCCCAGTGGCGAGGAGGCCTACCGGGCCGCGCTGGCCCGCCACAGCCGCCTGGAAAAGGACCAAGACGTGCTGTGGATTCGCCCCATCGTCCCCGGCGGCCCCGACCCCCGTACCGGGCAGCGGATCTACAGCTTGAGCTTGTGCAGGCGCCGCTCCCTGGCCTGGACCCACCTCCAGGTGAATGAGGACAGGGTGGTCTTCACCCTGGTCAACGATCAGGTCGCCCGGATCGAACCGGCCCACGGCGCCGAGCTCGACGAACTGCGTGGCTGGGACGCGTTCCAGCTGGAGCTGACCGCGGAGGAGGAGCAGGCGCTGGAAGAGCTGCGCGAGGACTCCTGGTGGGGACGCTACTCCTAGAGGGTGTCTGAAAAGGGTCAGGGCGGTGTTCGGGCTAGGCGGTGCAGCAGGGTCATACTCATCGCGAGGTAGATGACGTTCTGGGAGTTCGCGGCCGGGTACTCGTAGTCCTTCGAGGTACGCCGGTACTTACCCAACCAGGCGAACGTGCGCTCGACGACCCAGCGGCGAGGCACCACCGCGAACCGGGTCACCTCACGTGCAGGAGCATCCTGCAGAGCCCGGGTGCTCCGGAAGCCGCCGTCACTCCGCTGGACGATCTGGACGGTGACGTCCACCGCCCGGCGCCCATTTCGCCAGGGCCTGCCCGCGCTACCCTTGGTCGGCCCGGACATGCCGCAGCCGCGGGAACAGGTCCGCCGCCAGGGACAACAGCACCGTCACGCCTTGGCCGTCCACCGCGTTCGCGGGGCTGACACAGGCTGTGAGCACGGTGCCTATCGTGTCGACCAGCAGGTGGCGCTTGATCCCGTTGACCTTCTTGCCTCCGTCGTAGCCGTGGAATCCGCCGCGGTCGGTGGCCTTGACGCTTGGGGAGTCGATGATCCCCGCGCTGGGAGTGGGACCGCGGCCGTTCTGGATCTGTTCGTGTCGGCGCAGGTGGTCCAGGATCTGCTCCCAGCGGCCCTCAAGGCGTCACAGCCTCCAGTAGTGGTAGACCCTCTGCCAAGGAGAGAAGTCGTGGGGCAGCAGCCTCCACGCGCAACCGGCTCTCATCCAGTAGGCCAGTGCGTTGATGATTTCGCGCCGTTCGTGCAGGACGGGGCGTCCACCCGGCTTGGGTGCGGGGATGACAGGGGCGAGGAGCTCCCACTCGGTGTCGGACAGGTCAGTGGGGTACGGGGGACGTCCGGGCACCGTCGGCCTCCGAACGCAGGGGATTCACTCCTCCAGTCTGCACTGCTCTGACCCTTTTCAGACGCCCTCTAGCTGTTCAGGGCGAGGCAGACGCTCCACTATCGCCCTAGCTCAGTTCTCAACTGGCCATGGTCACTGAACCGCTGGATTGTGAAAGACGAAGTCGACACCGCGGACGCGCACAACACTGCGATCGTTGTACAAGCTCAGTATGGCCTGGGCGCCCACAGGTCACATGCGTAGGTAGACGGTCCTTCTCTGTCAGTTGGGGACGAAACATCCCAGACAGAGAGGGAGGAGTTGACGGCTTCGATCCTGTCGTGGTGGAGGACAGCCTGTCCGGGTACCGCAGCGGCCGGATGCGATGGGCCATCGCCTCCCGTGCTTGGTTGGAGGTGGAGTACCTGCCCGCCTACGCCCCCGAACTAAACCCGACCGAGAGGGCATACGCTCATCTGCGCGCCACCGGTCTGGCCAACCTGGCGGCTCTGTCCTTCACCCGCAGGGGGCCTGGCGTTGGCCCGCTGCGTGGTCGAGGACGACTGGCCGCTCAGACGCGCCGCCGAACGCTTCCAGACCAGTACCACCACCGCCAAACGCTGGGCCGACCGCTACCGCACCCAAGGCCAGGCCGGGATGGTCGACGCCTCCAGCCGCCCGCACCGCTCACCCCAGCGCACCCCCACCCGCCGCGAACGCCGCGTGATCAAACTCCGCCACCTACGCCGGTGGGGCCCGGCCCGCATCGGCGGCCACCTGGGCATGCACCCCTCGACCGTGCACCGGATCCTGACCCGCTACCGCATGCCCCGCCTGTCCCACACCGACCGGGCCACGCACCGGGTAGTACGCCGCTACGAGCGCTCCCGACCGGGCGAGCTCGTGCACGTGGACATCAAAAAGCTCGGCAACATCCCCGCCGGGGGCGGACACCGCACCCAGGGACGCGCCCAGGGGCGCCGCAATCGCACCGCCACCGCGCACGCCCCACGCAACAACCACGGCAACCCCAAGCTGGGCTACGGCTACCTGCACACCGCCATCGACGATCACTCCCGCCTGGCCTACACCGAGATCCTGGCCGATGAGAAGAAGGAGACCGCCACCGGGTTCTGGGAGCGAGCGCACGCCTACTTCGTCTCAGCGGGGGTCGTGGTGGAGCGGGTGCTGACCGACAACGGGGCCTGCTATACCTCCCACCTGTGGCGCGACCTGCTCTGTGGCCAGGGCATCAAGCACAAACGCACCCGCCCCTACCGGCCCCAGACCAACGGCAAGGTGGAGCGCTTCCATCGCACCCTGGCCGACGAATGGGCCTACGTCCGCCCCTACCAATCCGAGAGCGAAAGGCGGGAGGCGTTCCCCGGGTGGTTGCATCACTACAATCACCACCGGTTCCACACCGCGATCAGCGGCCCTCCCGCCTCCCGCGTTCCTAACCTCTCAGGTCAGTACAGCTAGCGCCACCCGGACCTGGTGTCCGCTTTCCTGACCCATACCGGACTCCAGCACTAAACCCAATAAACAAACCTCAATAGACTGAGGCCGCTGTCGCGACGATCAGGCCGGCGAACGATGTCCAAGACCGCACGGGTTTTTTCTCGGTGTCGGTCGCCGATACCCGTGCCGGGACCGTGAGGACACCCGCAGCGGTCGCCGTTGTCCGTGTGGTCACCTGCACCGTCGTGGACGTCCCTTGGGCGAGGTCCCCGAGGGGGATGGTGACGACGCGCCCCGAAGTTGACCCGTTCCGATCGCTGGTGATGAACTCCATTCCGGTGGGGAGTTCCACGCTCACCAACGCGTCCGAGACGTTCCTGTCGCAGACGACCTGCCACGACAGCACCACCTCTGTCGATTGGAAAGGTGCGATCTTCTTCGGGGCCACGGTGGGGTCGACAAGGGTAACCGGTTTGTCCACCCCCACTATCTTGCGGATGCGATCGTTCCCCCGGTCAACGATGAACAGATCCCCTCCGAGAAGACGCGCGTCTCTGGGAGTTCGAAGGAGCGCATTGGTGGCCAGACCGCCGTCGCCCTCGTATCCAGACTGCATGTGCTTCCCGGCGATAGTTTCGATTTCGGCGGATCCGGGAGTAAGTACACCGACGATTTCAGGGCTCAGTGACGCGAACAGAACTCCATGTTGGCCCATGCAGATTCCATAGACTCCGGATTTTGGTTCCCCATATTCAGGAGTGAAAGGAAAGACCGTCGTAAGCTTATCCCTTGAAGGGGATACCTTGTAAACGAACCCCCGTCCGGTGCTAATGTAAAGTGTGCCGGAGGTGTCGAAGGCGAGCCCGTAGGGCTTGCCGATGGGGACCTCCGTAGGCCGCCCTTGGACCCACCGGTAACTTGTATCGCCGTTGCCGGCCACCACCGTTGCTGTTGTCCCGGCCTTGTTCACCTTCCACACTCGGCCGTCAGCTCGATCTGCAAAGTACACGTGGGAGTCTGGTCCGATGGCAACCGCTTCGACCCATTCGAGACGCAGGTCGGTGGGATGATCCCCTTCGCCTTGCCCGCCGCCGGCGAAGACGGAGATCGTGTGGTTTGCACTACCGTCGACTTTCAACACGACATTGCCCGTTTCGTCGGGGTCGGTGCTGAAATAAAAGTCGCCGTCGGTATCGACGGCGATTCCACGAGGCCATCCGATGCCAGCGTCTACTGCAGGGCCACCCATCCCGCTAAGTTGCGGCTCTCCATTTCCTGCGACGCGCGTGATCTTTCCTGATGTGTCAATCTTGCGCACGGAGCAGTTGCGGGTATGCTCGCTCACGTAGAGATTGTCGCACAGGTATAGGCAGCGGTCTGGCCCGAACGCAATCGCTTTCGGGTGCATGCCCGCCTCCAGTGCTGGCCCACCGTCGCCGCTTGCCTTCTCCTGGCCGTTGCCTGCGACGCGCCAGATTGTTCCTGGCGTCGGCGTCTGTGGTTGCTCACTGCGAGGTTCGGGGACAGCGGCCTCCTCAGTCATGTTCTCGGTTTGGTTGTGGGTTCTGCGGCCCATGATGTTCTCCTCCTGAGAATCGACCTGCATGCTGGACACCCTCTGCTCTCAGGGGTGTCTGAGCGGTGGCCCCGGCTCCGAAGCTTGTACCCTGCTGCCCACCGAAAGAACGGTTATTGTGGAGATGTTTGCGGAATCACGGAACCCCATTTGCCCATTGGAATTGAGGGGAAGCATCAGGATGCCGGTCCACTGCGGGATTTTTCTCCTTGCTGAGTTTTTCGTTAGTTGTATGGGGTTGGAGGGTGGATCTCCAGCCTGGTATGAGTAAGGAAGGACCCGGGAGAGTCGCGCAGACCCGATTGATGCCTCGTTCGGCTGCGTCGGCGACGTGTGCCAGATGGCCACCGGCCACGTTGGCCAACTCCCGTGTCTTGATCGCTGACCACAGCATCTCCACGGGGTTGATTTCGGGGGCGTAGGCGGGCAGGTATTCCACCTCCAACCAAGCACGGGAGGCGATGGCCCATCGCATCCGGCCGCTGCGGTACCCGGACAGGCTGTCCCCCACCACAACAGGATCGAAGTCGTCAACTTCTGGTGGACCTGGTCCAGCAGAGCGACCAGCTCGCAGTCGTGGTACCAGCCGGGCCGGGGCCGGTAGAGCATCCGCGGCTGGGTCCCGGCCCGGTAGCGGCACAGCGCGGCCATCGACAGCTTGGGCTGCGACCCTTTGAGCACGTACAACAGCGAGGTCTGCCCGGCCGGGAGTTCCACCGCGCCGGTCAGCAAGGTTTCGGCTTCGTCCTCGAAGCAGATCCATGCCCCGCTCGCGGCACCCTTTTTTCGATGTCGGGCCGGGTGCGTTCGATCCACTCTGCGGTGGCGTCCTCATCGCGTTCGATGGCGCGGCGGGTGGGCATTTGGTCGGTCCAGCCCATCCGGTGCGGCAGCCGCCACACCCCTGACAGGACGGTGTAGGCCACGTCGAAGGTTTCGTTGGTCCCTCGCCGGATCCGGGCCAGGGCCGAAGCATTGGTGGCAAAACCGTAGTCCTTGGTGCTCCGGCGCAGGACCTGGCGCAGCTGGTGCTGTTGGTCCTGGGTGAGCAGGCAGTGCAGGTCGGTGCGCCCTTGCTGTCCAGCGCGTCCGCACCTGTCTGGTGTCAGGCACGGTGCCAGTGGTTGACCGCGCGGGTAGTGACGCTGAGCGTCTGGGCGATCTGGCTGCCGCGGAGCTGGCCCTGTTCGAACAGAGCGGCGGGCATCCGGCGGTGCTGTTTGTCGGTGGCGTCCATGGTGGACTTCCGAAACTGCTTTTCACGGGAGCATCATCCACCCTGAAACAGACAAACAAACCTTAATAGGGATGATGCGCCTCACTTTGCACCGGCAAACTAGTCATGTGTAGCTGGACCGTCGCGAAGTGGAGATGCTGTTCCAAGTGCTGACCGAACGCATCCTGGGATGGACACGCCTCCGCCATTTGCATCAGCGTCACCGCTGACAGGGTCCAGGGCAAACGAATTCCCTTTACTGCGCAAACCCTTCACAGTGCCGGTGTAACCAGCAGGAGGGAGGTAATGACTCGCACCGTGTGTCAGCATCCTCATGCGCGGCCTTGGCCTGAGTGATGGATGTGGGACGCATTCGGCTGCACTTCGACACCGGTATCCCGGGAGGGCGACCCGCATGGACTCCAGGACCCGCCACGACACCACGACCGCCGCCGTCCCGGACCCCCGCGAAGAAGCAGTCTCCACTGGGAAGCCGGGCACGATCGTACGGGTCGCCGGAAACGGAGAGCCCAGTGGTGGAGACGGCGGAGCGGCCCTGAACGCAGGCATGGAACCGCGGGCGGTCGTGTTTGGCCCCGACGGTAGCCTCTACCTCAGCGACCGTCGCAGCAAATGCATCCGTAAGATCGACGCCTCGGGGACCATCACACGCATCGCTGGCAACGGGGAGAGCGTATGGTCAGGCGAGGGGGGCGCCGCACTCAATGCGGGCATTGGGGAGCCAGCGGGGATCGCTGTTGACAGCGACAGCAACATCTACTTCTGCACCGATGTAAACCCAGAGCCCCGGGTGGCCAGGATCGATGGGACGACCCAGAAGATCTCCACGTTCGCTGGCGGCGGGACAGGGAAGGGAGAGCACCCCACTGCGCTGAGCCTGGGTATCCCATGGGGGATCGTCGTTACCAGCGGCTACGTGTACTTCGCGGACAAGGGCCGAGGCCGTGTGTGGAGCGTGGACCGGGCGGGCACCAAGGCACGGCTGGTGGCTGGCAATGGCGGCATGCACGCGCGATGGGTGCAGGGCAAGCCGCAGGAGGTTTCCATCGGGCGCGCAGGGGGGCTCGCCTTCGACCGGTCGGGAAACCTCTACATCAGCAACGGCCTAGGGTTTGTCTACAAGGTTTTGGCTTCGGGCACGGAGATCACGACGGTCCTGCCCTTCGCCCTCGAACAGCAAGTCCTGCCTGGAGGGGTTGAGGCCGTCTGCACCGATGGCGCGGTGGTATTCGGCACATTGACGTCGTCGACCGTGTTCGTGCGCACTCCTGGTTCCGCCGGAGTCGAGACGATCGCCGGAAAGTATATGGAGTCGTGGTATTCCGGCGACGGTGGGCCCGCTGTCGATGCTCGCCTCAGCTCCCCCCGGGGTACGGCATTTCACAACCATGACCTGTTCATCGCCGACTATGGCAACAACCGGGTCCGCAAGATCGTGGGTGTGGACAAGCCGGTCACGCTCCTGGATGTGGCCGTGAACCGGCGCAGGGTCGTGGCCGGCCGCGCTGCGGAGGTGGAGGTGTCGTGGACGGCCTACAGCGACCGAGCGGTGACCGGAGCGCAGGTGTGCATCGACCTGCCCGAGGGAGTGGAGTACGTCAAAAGCCTGCCGCATGGGACGGTGGCGGGCCGCACGGTCACCGTGCCGATCGGTGACCTTCCCGTCAGTGATGAGAAGCACCCCTTGGTGACCATGCGTGTCACCGCACCCGCCGCGGGCCCGCTGCTGATTCCAGCGCGGGTACGCGCCACCGAGACCGGCACCACCCAGCCGGTGTGGTCGTGGACCTCGTTCGCGGGACTGATCGCCACCATCGGCGCGCGCCTATCCCTGCCCGAGGGCTCAGCGAAGCCCGCGCAGGTGAACACCGGCACCAAAACACGGGTGAGACTGTCGTGGAGGCTGGTCAACGACGAGCTGGCTGACGCAGAGAACACCAAGGTGACCACGAGTGCTCTGCCGTCGGGAGTGGCGTTCCACGCTGCCTCCACCGGTGGCAAGAAACTCGCGGACAATCGCGTGCAGTGGGACCTGGGGCGCGTGCCCTCCTCCTCGTCCACGACGGTGTGGGTGGATGTCGACGTCGAGACGTCGTCCACAGGCTCGCTCACAGTAGAGGCCGCCCCCTCGTGCACCAACCAGGCCGGGCCGGTGCCGCCGCGGCCCGTCACGATCACGGTCGTCAAGTCCGGTGCCCTCACCCTGAGCGGCCGGGCTTCACCGCAGATGGTGGCTGGTGCCGCCGAAGGCGCCACCTGGTCGTGGACGGTGACCAACACGACCGCCACCGCGCAGACGGTGAAGGTCACCGCGACTCTGCCCGCCCCCTTGACCTTCCGCCGCGCCTCTGCGGGCGGCAGGCCCAAGGACGAGGGCCGCTTGGTCGAATGGGACCGTGTCACGGTGGGAGCCAACGGCGCCACGCGCACTGTCGAGGTCACGGCCACCGTGCCAGCGGAGACGACGCAGACACCGGTGTCCGCTTCCGCGGAACTGTCCCCGGCACACGGCACCTCAGCTGTGGAGATGAAGGTGCCCGTCGTTGCCCGAGCCGCGATGCGGGCTGGTGCCCCCACTACCCGGCCAGGCACCGTTCGTGCCACTGGTACACACAGTGTGGACTTCGGGTGGACAGTGACTAACACGGGCCCCTCCACAGCGCGCAAAGCCGGGAGTGTGTGCACCTGGCCCGACAACATCACCTACACCGAGGCCGTCCCCGCGCCGACCAAGGTCGACGCGGCGAAACGGCGGGCGGAGTGGGACTTCGGCGATCTAGCGCCGGGGGCGGGAGCGGCCAAGACGGTGCGCTTCACCGGGAAGGTGACACCCAAGTCCGGTGAGCGGAGTGTAGAGGTCACCGCCGAGCCCACCTCCGCCACCGCCGAACCCGATGGCAGCACCGGCCGCGCCAAGCTCCCCGTCGCAGTGCAGGTGGTGCCCTCCCACACCCTGGGGCTCTCACAGTGGCGGACCTTCCCCGACAAGGCGCTGCCTGGGGGCAACGTCGCAGTAGCGTTCAAGATCGTCAACACCGACGAGGCCACCGCCACCAACATCAAGGTGAAGGTGAAGATTCCTCAAGGGCTGGAGCCCACCGGAAAGTTCAGCGGGGTATGGAACCCGGGCGCGCGGGAGCTTCAGACCACCACGGGCGAGCTCAAAGGCAAGGCCTCGTGGTGGTTCACCGTCATCCTCACCGTCGGCGCCAAGACGCCGTCCGGCACCTTTAAGGTCCAGTCCAACGTGAGCGCCGATAAACAGGACAACACCACCTGGGTGAGCGCTGACGTCCAGGTCGCCCCCGTCGGCTTGAAGTGGGAGGTCATCGAAGAGGACGTGAACATCGCTGCTGCGGGGTTCGGCGCGTTGAAGACCAGCAGGGGCAAGCTCATCGGCGGGATCGGCGGCCTCTTCGGCGGTGTCCTTGCGGCTGTGGGCGGCCTGTTCTCCTTCCTCGGTTTCGGATTCGGCGCCCTGTTCGGGCTGGGCTCGCTGTTCGGGTTCGGCGCAGGGGTATTGGGGGGACTGCTGTCGCTGGTGGGGGCCCTGGGTGGGGCGCTGCCTAAGCTGCCCGGCTCCAGCGGCGAAGGCTCCCATCCCGACACCAAGGACCCCGACACCAAGGACCCCGACAAGAAACAGGAGGACAAGTACAAGATCGCCCGGCTTGAGCTGAAGCGCGAGAAGGTCTCCCCCGATCCGGCGGTGCCAGGCGAGAAGGTGGAGTGGAGGTGGAAGCTGACCAACACGAGCAAGAACGACGCGACCTCGATCGCGATCATGATCACCCTGCCCGAGCACACCGACTACGTCTCCGGGGCCAAGAGCGGGACGGGACGCACCGCGATCCACGCCATCGGCAAACTTCAGAGCGGCAAGTCGACCACCTTCGGCGTGGTGGCCCTCGTCGATCCTGCGGCCACCGCCACCCTGACCGCAACGGCCTCACTCACGTCGTTCCGGGCCCTACCGGTCTCCCACAGCATCCACACCGAGCTGCGTCCCCGGGTGTGCTTGGCGCTGCCGGCGGGACGGGTCCGGCCCCGCCCGGTCGATCAGGGCAAAACCGTCACCTACTCCTGGACGGTGGGTCACACCGGCCCGTCGGCGGCCCGCAGCCTCAAGACCACTGTTACCCTGCCCGGTGAAGGGCTGGACAACGCGAAGGTCAAGATCAACAACCAGAACGTCGCCATCACCGGCACCACCGCGACGCTCACCCTGCCCGGACCACTCACCGCCAAGAAGACGTCGGTGCCCGTCGAGGTGGCGGCCACCGTCTCAAAGAATGCCTCCCGACCGATCCCCGTCACCACCACCGTCGAGGCGCTCGGCGCCACCCAAGTGTCCGACACCGCCACCGCTGAACTCGCGGCATCCAAGAAAAACCTGAAGATCTGGGGCTACACCGAGGGGCCCCAGGCCGCCCCGGGCGAGCAGATCACCTACGTGTGGACGATGGCCAACACCGGCAGCAGCGAACTCACCGATGCCGCCCTCAAAGCCACCATCCCTTACCAGGCCACACCGGTGCTCTCCACCGGCGGCATCTTCTCCGCCGGGAAGGCAACCTGGAAACCCGGCACGCTCAAAGCCAACGAATACTACACCGCGACCGCGACCATCACCGTCCCCACCGACACCACCGACACCACCGGCGACCTCACACCGGCCATCACCGCCGAGGCCTCAGCCAAAGACCAGGAGACCGTGACCTCGCACGGCGTGAGTGCCCGCCTGGCGCGGGCCGCGACGGTGGACCTACGCGGCCACGCCGCCCCCTCCCCGGCTCGCGTCGGCACGACGACCACCTACACCTTCACCGCCGCCAACCGCGGCCCATCAACGCTGAAGGACGCCAAGCTCACCGTCGCACTGTCGCGTACGCTCAAACTCGTGGCAACCAAGGTCGACGGGAAAGCGACCACGCCGGGAACCGACGACAAGGGCCGCCGGGTCGTGTCCATCGGAAAGCTGGCCCCCCGGGCCACACCCACCACCATCACCCTGGAGTGCCAGATCAATGCGGGCGGGACCGGGCACCTGCGCGCCACCGCGATGCTGCCCACCGGCACCACCCACACCACCGCCCACGCCACCGCGGTCATCGACAGCGACGCCGCCCTGACCTTGGAGCAAACGTCGAGCGCCAGCACGGCCAACGCCGGCGCCGAACACACGCTCACCTGGGACGCCACCAAGACCGGCGCCCAGGTCTGCTGCTCCCCGCACCTGCTCATCGACGCCGACCACCGCCTGCATCCGGTCAAAGCCACCGTCAACAACACGCCTTACGACGTCGAACGCGTGGGTGGCCGCTGGCGCGTCATGCTTGGCACCCTGCTCCCCAACAAGAAAGCCACCGCGAAGATCACCTGGCGGGTGGCCGCCGACACACCCGCAGGCACCAAGCTGGGCCTGACCGCCCGAGCGGAGGCCTCCAGCGCCTCCCTCTCGACCATCCAGACCCACACGATCACTACCACCACCAAGGCCCACATGCCTACCCTGGCCCAGCAGCTGACCACCGCCGCCGCCGGCGGCCCCGTGAGACTCCAGTGGGCCCTGGTCAACACCGGCCCCTCACAGGCCGCCGGTGAATTCACGGTCACGCTACCGAAGGAGATCGCCTTCACCCAGGCCCACGTCAACGGCCAGCCTGTCTCCGCCACGTTCTCCTCGGGCACCCACACCGTCACCGTGTCGCCCCTGGCCCCGAACAACCCGGCACAGGTGATGGTTACCGGGGTGCTCGCCGCCTCCACCACGGCAACCTCCCTGAACGTGACGGCCACCGCGAAGATGACCACCCCGTCGAGTCCCAAGGCCACCTGCAAGGACACGGTGACCGTGACCCGACCGACCGGCATGAAGCTGTCGCAGGCTGTGCGGCCCGACCCAGCCGAGGCCGGGCAGACGCTCACCTACGTGTTCACCGCCGCCAATCCGGGCCCGTCCACGTCGAACAAGAAGAAACTCACCGTCACCGTCACCGGTACGGGCACCACGGTGCTGGCCTACAGCAGCGGCGGAACACCCAACGCATCCACCGTCTCCTGGGACATCGACGCACTCGCACCCGGTCAGCGCGCCATTGCGACGCTCATCCTTCGCCTCGCACCCAACGCCGCACCGCCCAACGTGAAACCGGACCTCAAAGACCGCTAACGCCCACACCAGGTCGGCTTCGCAGAACCTCCTGCGGGCCGCACAGGCTACGAAAGGACCGCCATGCCCTATTCGGCCATCACTTGGAACATGCAAGGCGAGACGCGTAACCTACCCGATGACGCGGGAAAAGGGATGAAGTGGCACGAGGAGGTCCGCAGAGAACTCCTGGGCCGATACGACATCATCGCTCTCCAGGAGACAGGGACCACTCCTCCGGGAGGCGCCTACCCACCCGACCCCGGCGACCCCAACGAAGACCGGCGCCCCCTACTGGCCCAGACGGCGGTCAACGCCCGAAACGAACCCACGCTGAGCTGGGACGTCAGCGAATACATCTGGCACCCCGACCAGTCGAAGGGCCGGGCCACCCATCACCACAGGATCGTGTGGCTGAAATCCGACCGGCACCGCGTCGACATCGCGATCATCGCCACCAAGGACATACGCGTCACCGACATCGACCTCATCGCTACACCCCTGCGTTACACCCACAACAGCACCGATCTTCGGCCGGCACTGGGCATACGCGTCCAAAAGCGCAACACTGCTGGCCTCTACGAAGACGACATGCGCTTCTACTCCATCCACGCCGCCTCTGGGGGTGGCTTCAACAGTCCTTTCCTCATCCGGGCGATCGATGAATACGCCGACGATGTGCACTGGGCCGCCCTGGGGGACTTCAACCGGACCCCGGACTCCACCCGGGGCAATCCGCCACGGCGCTGGACCGATGGACTCCTGGGAGATGAGAGCCTGCCCCCAGACGAGCGACTAGACGCCGTCTCGTGCCCACCCAACTCCCACACACACCCCAGCAAGCAATCCAAAGCCAAAAACCCGCTAACGGCCAGTCCTGACCGGCAACTCGACTACATGGTGCGCGACCCGCTATCGGATCCCGTCGCCGGGATCGTCGACGAAGACATCGCGTCCGACCACTATGCGGTGGCCTACTGCGGAATCGGCCTATGACACCGTTAGCCTGGCGCCCAACCGTATGTGCGCATACCGGGCCTGGAATCCCGCTGGCACGGCCACGGTAACCCTTGCCCCGCAACGGCCGCCCATATCGGCGCTCTGGTGCGGGAGCTGGCTGTCCGGGCGGGCACCAGGTGGCCGTGCGGGCCTCGAAGAAGACCGCGCCGCGGGCGCTGAGGCGCCTGCCCCCCCACCCAGCTCGTCGGTGCTGGGGTGGACGACTTCGCCCTACGCGAGGGGCGCCGGTACGCCACAGTGCTTACCGACGGGGCGACCAATACCCGAAGCGACGTGCTGGCCGCGGTCGCCGCTCTCCCAGACACGGATGAGTGCGTCCACGCTGCGTTGCTGGTAGGGGCGTAGCTCTCCGGGACGGTCGCTGACCAGCGCAAGGTCGAGGGCTTGGGCGCACAGATCCACCACGGCCCGATGGCGCGGGGTGGAGCCGACCTGGACATGGGTGATCTCGACCTGGTCGGGCACGATGCCGGTGGTGGCGCTGCGCTGGGCCTGACGCATGGCCTCCAGCAGGGCTTGGGCCCGTTTGACGGCGACGGGCTCGTCGCATTCCACGCTCACCCAACGGGGAAACGGTGGCCGCGGCGTCGATGGCCTCGAACGCCACCTGCGTCAGGCCAGGGGAGGAGGAGCGGCCGGTGGCGTACCAGCCCGCGCCGGTGACCCAGGCCCAGTCCGAGCCCTCATCGTCCACCACGGCGTGCACGCTCACCGTCCACTCCTGGCCGGGTAGTAGGTGGTGCTCTGCGGGCAGGCGGCGTATTGCCAGGGTGCACAGGTGTCCGGTGGTCAGATCCTGGGCGGCGGGCGTGCTCGGCGGCTCGGCGCAAGGTCTCCTCCCGCCCGGTGGGCAGCGCTAGACCCAGCTCGGGCGGGTCGACGATGCAGACCTGCTCGTCGAGGCGGTCGTGGATCTGGTCCAGGATGTGGGGCGCGAGGTCGCTGACCTGTCGTGCGTCCGGGTGGTTGCCGCACCAGCGGGTGGCGTCGGTGTGCACGCTCCACGTCCAGGTGCCGGACACATGCGCAGCGACGGCGACCCCGACCGCGATCGGGTGCGTGGGGTCGGTCATGACGCGTCGGCTCCGGTGTCCAGAGCGGTGATGACCACCCTGTGATCGGAGACTGGCGGCCTCGGGGGCACGAGGATCTCGGTTTCTGCGGGTACCACCATGTCGGCCAGCCGCTCGGACAGGAGGATCTGGTCTATGACTAGCTCCGCACCGTTGTCGATGCCTGCGTTGACGGTCGCAGGGAACACCGTGTCGGGGCACCCCTGAGCCCGCCATGCGGCCTCGATCGCGCTCTCCCACCCGATGCCGCCGGTGCGCGCCCCGGTGATCGAGTCGGCGACGCCGAGCAGGTGGTCCAGCGGGGCGGTGTCTGCCACCCAGGGGCCGGCCGCCCCATCGGGTTGCCAGGCCTTGTGGTGGCGGCGGTGGACGGGCAGGCGGGTGAAGTCGACGGTGGGGTAGTGGGGGCCGGAAGGTTGGCAGTTCGCGTCCCCCGCGGCGATGACCAACTCTTGCCCGCCCAGGAGCCCGGACAAGATACGAGCTGCCCGCATCCGGTCGGCGCGGTCCCAGGGGTGCCAGTGGAACGGCATGACCGTCACCGGATCGCTCCACCACGGGGTTCGGAACAGGGCCCTGTTCCACGTGTCGGCGTTGTCGGGTGCGGTCTCGGGGCTGTCCCATCGGGTGAGGGTCAGCAGATCCGGATCCCAGATGATCGCAGGCGGAGCCGGAGCCCGGCCCATGTGGCCGACCTTGATCTGGTAGGAGGGCCCGTACATGTCGGACAACAGCGCGGCAACGCCCAGCCCGGCCTGGTACGCGTCGCGCTTCCAGTGCTTGGCCTCGTTGACCACGATCAGGCCCGGCGCGTTCTCCACGGGCGCGAACAGCTCGGTGATGACGTGCTCGATCCCCTGGGGGTTTCTGGTGCCGCCGTTTTGGACGTTGATGGTGGCGATCCGCAACGGCGCACGGGTGGTGGACATGGATTCCCTCCTGAGGGGTGGGTCGGGTGAGAAGGACTCGCAGGCGCTGGACCTCACAGCACGTGCAGCAGGCGGGCCAGGGCGAGGGGCCAGGGGGCGAGTGCGGCCGTCATCCAGTGCCACCAAGCGACCATCACGGCGTAGAACAGGCCAGCACACAGGTGAGCGAGGATGAGCGGAACCAGACGTCGGGTGCGCCGGTAGACCCATACGCCCACCACCGCCACCGGGGCGAACAACACCAGCCCCCACCCGTAGGGGGCATACAGCAGCATCCGGGCCAGCACGGCGACGGTGTAGACCTCCCAGGCGGGGCGGCGTGTGGCGCCGAGAACGACCACCACCAGGCCCACGAGCACGGTCTCTTCCACCGCTGCGGTGATCACCTGCACAGGCCCGGTGATAGCCAGCGTCCACAACGCCTCGTGGGTGGTGTCGATGGTGAACCCGATGCGCACCAGTTCAGGCCACCAGGACGCGGCCACGACCAAGGCGGCCCAGCTCAACGCGAAGGCCACGAGCATCGCGAGAAAGGACGCGCCGATCTCAATCTCGGCGCGCAAACGGCTGTAGTCGGGCAGATGGGGGGAGCGTCGACGTAGCAGGCCGAGCCCATCACGCACACCGATGCCCAGGCGTTGGCACCACCACCAGATCGCGCTTGCGGCGAACAGACCCATGAGGAGTTCGCTCGTCCACAACGGCACGAGCACGCGCCAGGCCTCTTCACGGATCGGGGGGTAGAGGGTGGTGGAGCCGCCGGTGACCAGCACTCCCCACACCCCCAGAGCCCAGGCCGGGAAGAACACCACCGCGAGCGTGGCCAGCAGCAGCCCGTAGGTACTCAAGGCGGGGCGGCGGGCACGCATCAACTGGCCTTTCTCGACGTGGCCCGGGCCTTTGGTGCAGGGACCAGCCTCGGCGTGGGACGGGTGAGTTCACCTAGTGACGCAGGTGAGAGGGGTTCCTGCGGGGTGTGACGTGCCTGCGTGGGAGAGGTTGAGCGGTGTGTGACCAGCTGTTGAAGTTCGTCGGGGCAGTACCGGCGCTGGCCGCTGGGCAGCACCACACAGCCGACGAGGCCGCGGCGGGCCATGCGGGTCAGAGACTCGACCTGTACTCCCACGATGAGCGCGGCCTGGGCCGGAGCCAGCAGCGGTCCGGGGTGGTGGTCGGCCAGGGTGTCGAGGTCGGCCACCCGCACGCGGCGGTGACCGCGGGCATCGCGGGCGCACCGCACCAGACCTTGGCGCTCCCAGGTGATGACCTGGTCTCGGGAGATACCGAGCCGGGCGCAGGCCTGGGCCAGAGTGCAGTACCCAGCCCACGGTGGGAGCGCCGAGACTGGTGGGGCCTTCGCGGTGGTGTGGTGCAGCTCGAAGTTTTGGCCGGTGGGAGCCAAGGGCGGCATCGGCATCACACATCCAACGTGTCGAGCTGGGCTTGGATGGCGTGCGCGCGCCAGTCACCGACGCTGCGCAGCACACTGTGGGCGCGTACCAGGTGGGTGCGCCGACGCGCGGGGTCGTGGGCGTGCAGATGGGCACGCACCAAGTTCAGCTCGGCGGAGGCGACCGGGTCCGCGACCAGCGGGATCAGCAGGTCGGCGCGTTGCAGGGCCTGCGCGGTGGCGATCGGATCGGCGCGCAGCAGGTGGGCGCTGGCCATGCCGGTCAGCGCCTGCAGCCGCAGATCCGGGCAGGCGGCGGGGTTTTCGATGACGCTGTGGAAATGGTCCAGCGCAACGCCGGGTCGGCCCTGGCCCAAGGCGGCCTGCCCCAGCCCCGCCCGCGCCCGCAACGCCAGGTTCGTGCGCATGTCCTGAGGAAGAGAACGGCTGTACTCGTGCGCGGCGGTGAACTTCGTCTGGGCTCGGCTGTTGCGGTCGGCGTGCAACTCCAGGTGCCCGTACTCGATCAGCGCGTTGGTGTAGCCCGGCAGGTGCGCGGTGGCCTCCCACAGCTCCAGGGCGTGGGCGTAGTGCTGCGCCGCGCCCTCCAGGTGGCGCAGGTACCGCGACAGGGTGGCCTGGCTGGTGGCGGTCACCGCCAGGCCTACCGGGTCGGCGGCCGTGCGGGCGGCGCTGCGGGCCCAGGAGAGCGTCTCCCCCCACAGGGTGTGGGCTCGGCGCAGCTGTAGGTAGGGCTCCAGCGCCTCGTGCAGGTGCCAGCACAGCCGAAGGTGGCCAGTGCCGGCGGCCAACCGCACCGCCAGGTGCAGCGCGTCCAGTTCCTCGGCAAACCACGTGCGGGCGCGGTGGGCGGTGAACACCCGGGGTGGTGCCGCAGGTGGGGACAGCTCGGTGTGCCAGTGGTGTGGATCCAGGGCCTGGGCGGCGGCCCTGGCGGTGCGCAGGTACCAGTCCAGGAACCGCAGCAGGGCCGCGCCGGCGTCGGAGGCGTGCGGGTCATGGCGCGCGCCAAGCGCGTGCGCACGCGCTTGGGCGTGCTGGCGGTAGCGGCCCGCGGCGCGGGTGAGCAGGCCCTGGGCGGCGAGGTCGTCCAGCAGCAGATGGGTGCGTGCGTTGGGCGTGCCTGCCAGGGCAGCGGCAGCCTCCGCGGTGAAGGACTCACCGGGCAGCAGGGTGAGGAGTTGGTGCAGGGTGCGGGCGGCAGGAGACAGCGCGGCGTAGGCGCGTGATGGGGTCACAGCAGGGTCCTGTCAGGGCCGGTGGGATGAGTGGGAGCTCATGGGGAGGGGTGCAGACGCTCGCGGCTGGCCGCGCGCATGTGCTCGGCACGCGCCGGGTCCAAAGGGGTGTAGCAGGACCGTGCCCGCTCGAAGTGCTCACGGGCCTGGCCGAGGCGACCTTGCTGGTGGGCCACCCAGGCCAACGACTCGTGGGCCTGCCCGCACACCAGCGGCGCCTGTTCCTGCGGGGCTAGGGCGAGGGCGGCGTGGCCGTGCTCGTGTGCGGCCTCGTAGTGGCCCAGATTCAGCAGTACTTCGCACAGTTGGCGGTGTACGCGCGCCGTCCACAGCTGCTCACCACCCTCGATCAGCGCAGGCAGGGCCGAACGCAGCAGGGCGGCGGCCTCACTCCAGTGTTCGTTCACGCTCAGAGCCAGAGCGTGCCGGTACCGGGCCAGGGCGATGTCGCGGCGGTCGTCGAGCCTTTCGCTCACCGCCAGGGCCAGGTCGGCGTACCGGACAGCCAGGAACAGGGGAGCGAAGCCCTGGCTGTAGATCTCACCGAGCAGGAGGTAGAGGTGGGCCAGCCCCCGCCCGTGGTAGGGGTGGGCGCGCCGGGGCTCGTCGCTGGCCCACAGCGCGAACGCGTAGTGGGCCAGGGACCTCGCTTCGCTGTGCTCGCCACGGCGCAGGAACCAGGAGGCTTGCGCCTGGTGCATCGCGGCTTGGGCGCCGCTATCACCCAGGGATTCGGCCGAGGCCAGACCCAGGTCGATGATGGTGCGTGTACCGCGGGGATGGTGCAGTTCGTCCCAGGCGCTGAGGGTCTCGGCGATCAGCACAGCCTGCTGGTGGTGGGAGGTGCGATGAGCCAGGTCAGTCACCGCGCGCAAGTTGGCCAGTTCGCCTTCGAACCAGGCTTGGGCCTGGGCCAGGGAAGGGAACCGGCTCTGCGTGGCGAGGCGCACCTGCTCGGCCGCGGGCGGGTGCCACCGCCACCGGCCCGGGTCCAGGACCAGGTCGGCGGCGATGGCGTGCTCGGCGTAGTGGCTCACCACACGGGCGCGAGCACGACGGCACCCGGGCAACAGCACCGTTGACGCGGTGCGCTCCAGACCGGCGCGCACCTGAACGGGCATGGTGTGGCGGCCGTCGTCATGGTGGGTGAGCACACCGGAATGGACCAGCCGGTCGAGCCGAGCCCGGGTCTCGGGAACGGGCAGGGCCCACACGGCGGCGGCCAGGTCGAGGGTCCAGTGCGGGCCCGGGTGTGCGGTGAGCAGCACGGCCGCGTCACGGTCGGTGGTGACCAGGTGGCGGATGAGGCGGGCCGCGCTGTCGGCGTCCGGCGCGGGTGGCGGTTGGGTCATGGTGGAGGAGTCCTTGGTACGGGGCGCTCGGGCGCCTGGCGGGATCTGCGTCTCGGGCGTCGTCGCGGTGGTTCACGCGCTCCTGAGGTCTTGGGCGAGTGGGGGAGCGGGCTCGGTGCCCTTGCGGGTTCGCGTCTGGGAGTCCACCTGGGTGGCGTAGCGCGTGTGCGCCTGACCAGGGCGTCCCTGCCATGCGGGCAGTCGGTGGCAGAGCACCATGGCGGGGGTGGTGATCTCGGCGCGGACGCGGTCGTCGGCCCAGAGCAGGTGCAGGCGCACCTCGGTGGCCGAGCACGCGATCAGGAGGGTGGCCAGGGTGCGCACCCGCGCGGTGAGGAGTTCGGCCTGCGGTGCGGGCAGGCACCATCGGGTCAGGGTGGTGTGCGTGTACGCGGCGATGTCGGCGGGGGACTCGGTCGCGGGGGCAAAGGTGCGGTGCTGGGAGGAGTGCATCGTTCTCATCGGGTCGCGAACGGGCGGTCGGTCAGGGCCAAGCGGATGTGTAGGTGTGGTGCTATGTCGCCGGGTCAGTGCAGGAAGACCCTGTCGGCCAGGGCTGTGCTGGCCAGGGCTGCGATGAGCTGACCGAGCAGGAGTGGGGTGAGTCGGCGGGTGCGCTCGTACAGCCACACCAGCGCCAGAGCCGGGAGGGCGGCGATCACGGCTCCTGCTCCGAAGGGGACGAGGAACGACGCCGCGGTCAGCGTCGCCGCGACCACGTACTTCTCCCAGCCGGGGCGTCGTGCGGCACCGGCGAGTACGACCACGGCGCCCACGGTGATGGCGTGTATGAACGGCTCGCGCGTGAAGAAGTGGCTCATGGGCACAGCTGCGGGAAGCACCGGTGCCGCCAGGGCGTAGAGCGCGTTGCCCGCCAGGACGGCGAGTGTGCCGTAGGCCAGTACCAGCCACCACTGCAGGCGCCAGCGTCCCTGGTGGCGGTGGGTGGCGGGCCAGGAGGGCAGGATGCCCAGGGCGGTGAACCCCGAGTGGCCGTGGCTGGTGATGAGCAGCGCCATGATCATCGTGGCCAAGGTGATTCCCGCGAACGGCAGGAGAGCTAGGCCAGGCACATCGCTCAGGTCGAGCCAGGCCAAGGCCACCAGGTAACCGCCACTGATGGTCCACAGCAGGGCGATGAGGCTGTAGGCCACCCACGCCGGTAGGTACCAGGGCGGGGTGATGGCCTTGACCGGTGAGGGCTGGGGCAGCCACCAAGGGCCGCGGGGAAACTCGGTGCTCATCGTTGGTGCCGTTCGTTGTCGCGAAGATAATCAGGGCCAGGACAAGGTCTGGTCAGGTCGGCGCGTCCTGGGTCGTAGGCGCTGGGGTGGCGAGTAGCCGGGCCAGGGCGTCGTTGATCAGGGCGACGCTGGTGGTGGTGTCCTCGGCCCACCCCCACAGCCGTGCCATGACCTCTTTGAGGAAGCCCGTGGAGTAGGTGGGCGGTGGCGGATCGCCGACGTAGATGTCCCTACCGCGGGGGAAGTACAGAGCCGTGTCAGGGAGAGAGGGGATTTCGCACACCTCGAAGGCCCCGTTGAAGGGCACATGGCCGCCAGCGTCGGAGAGCACCCGCAGCCGACCGCGCTCGGCCAGGCCCCGCAGGGCGATGAGCTGTTCGGCCATCACCTGGGCTCCGCCCACCCAGCGGCGCAACACGCCTTCGTCGACGACGTAGCGCTGGTCGATACCGCGTCGGCGCACGTGCCGCTGCAGGGCCAGGCGCACCGACACCGCCATCTCCACGTGTGCCGGGTCGTCGTGGAAAAAGCGCTCGATGGCGCGCGCATACCCCTCGGTCTGCATCAGCTCGGGAATGAGCAGGTCGGCCCAGCCGTAGACCTGGCGGGCATCGCCCCGCAACCCCACCGCGGCGCGCTCACCCTCGGGCACGTGCAGGCGCTGCACCTCCCACCATTGGGGGGCACGACTGCCCCACCAGAGCCGGATGAGCTCCTCGCGCACCTGCTGGGGCACCTCGTAGCAGGCGCACAGCGAGCGCAGCACGTCCAAGGTCACGGACGCCTGCGGGTTCTCGGCCCGCATGAGGGTGGCGTGCGAGACGCCCACAGCGCGGGCGGCGTGGACCTGGGTCAGATCGGCCTGGGTGCGTAGCTCACGAAGTCGGTGGGTGAGCACATGGTGCTGCACCGTGGCCGAGGGCCCGGCGAGGGAATCGGTGTGGCCCTGCTCCGCAGGCGTGTGGGCGGAGTGGGGGAGCGGGCGGTTTCGTCCCTGCGGCCCGCTCGGACGCATCCGTGTTTTCGCCGCGTGCAGCCGCTTGTGCACCCATCCCAGGGAGCGGCCCGTGGCAGCGGCTACCTGGATTGTGGTGGCGCCCTGTTCGTAGACGAGTCGCAACTCCGTGGCGGTGCTGTTGCGGTGCAACCCGGCCAAGGCCTGGCTGAGCCTTCGTTCGTCGATCACCGCCGGTCTCCGATCCGGGCCAGGGCGCACAGCACGTCGGTGCCTGGTGTCGGGCAGGCGGGCGTTGGCCAGGCCGCCACCGGGGTGGGCCCTTGGTGTGGGGCCAGCCCAGCTCGCACCATCAAATCGAGCAGGTGCGGGGCGGAGCGGAACTGCACGCGCGCGCCGGTGGTGCGGGTCATCAGCGCCGACCACGGCCCCCGTCCCGTGGGATGGGACACGGCCACGTAGCTGTCGGGGGCCACCAGGGTGGGCAGGGACGCCAACACGCTGAGTGCCTGGTCGTCGTCGAGCAGGGCCAGCACCCACCCCAGGATGAGCACGGTCGGCTGATGCGTGTCGATGCCGCAGGCGGCCAGCCCGGCCCGCACCTGGGCGGGATCGGTGAGGTCGGCCAGCGCGGCGCCGCCCTGGTAGTGGGCAACGCCTGATCGACGGTGTTCAACCACGGCTGGGTCGATGTCCAGGTAGGCGCACCGGCGCATCCGGACTGCGAGCGCGTACTCGTGGGTGTCGACCGGGTGCGGCGCGGTCGCCGGAGTGCGGCGGGGCATCCCGCATCCCAGATCAGCGACCTGGGTCAGGCCCCAGGGGCGGAGCTGGGTCAGGAGGGCGCCGACCCAGTCGCGTCCGGCATGGGCCAGGCCCCATGCCCGCGGCACAGCCTGGTGCATCATGCGGGCGTAGGCCTCGGCGCGTGGTGTGGTGGAGGCGCCAAGCAGCGCTGCCTGTACCTCGGCGACGCTGCAGGGCTCGGGTGCGGTTGTGTGCGCGTTCACCGGGGCGCCGCCTCGGTGTAGCCAGGGCGGCCCCACACCGTGCGCGCATCCTCCAGGACGGCTCGGCAGGCGACCGCCGGGGCAGGTTGGAGGCCGCGCGGCAACCCGACAAGGGGTTGGTGGGCCGCCGCGCGGCGATCGTGGGCGCTCCCGGATGCGGGCGCAGGAGACGTGGTCATGGGGTCACCGGCCCTGTACCAGCGACTGGCGCGAGCGCGCGCTGGCGGCGGCGAGCTCTTCAGAGGCGGCGACCATGAGCGCGTCCTCGTCCTGGATCGGGCCAACAGCCTTACCGTTCGGGGCGTCGGGAGCGTCGATCCACCACTGGCCCGCGTTCTGGCGGATGCGCACGTGGTGTCCGAACCGCGACAAGAACAACTGGCCGCCGTCCTGGTGCAGGGTCAGTCCGGCTCGGTAGGCGGCGGAGGCCAGTGGAGTCGTGGGGTGCCGTTGGGGTTGGTTGAAGCCGGCCATCACCACTCACCCACCCTCGACGAACGGTTGTTGTGGGCCGAAGCGCCACACAGCCGCCGGTGGTAGGGCTGCTTGGTGCTCAGCGCGCGCCAACTGCTCGCGTAGCGCCTCGACCGCGGCAGCGTCCACCGGGTGCACGGGGTGGGGGCCGAGGAAGAAGGCGAGGTAGGCGCGCTGGTAGGGAGCCCACAGGATCCACCAGTGCGGGTACTCGGCACCCAGGTCTTCGGCGTGGTGGTACTGGTCGGCATCGAGCGTGCGCTCCCCCGGGAGGGAACGCGGCGGACGTGGGTCCTGGTGGTAGGGCGCGGCGTCACGGCTTCGGCTCCTCTCAGACAGCGGTGGCGGAGAGCGGACTGCGGGTCTGGGCCGGGTGGGTCTGCTCGTAGGCCGACCGTGCCCGCTCCAGCAGGTTTTGCCAGCTGGCCACCTCGGGGCGGCGGCGCAGCAGGGCGCGGCGCTCGCGCTCGGTCATGCCGCCCCACACACCGAACTCGACCCGCCCGTCCAGCGCCTCGGCCAGGCAGTCGGTCTGCACGGGGCATCTGCGGCACAAGGGCTTGAGATCGTGTTGGCGTGCTCCCCGCACGAACAGGGCGTCGGGGTCCAGGTCCTTGCACTTGGCCTCTGCGGTGAAGGGTGCGTCCATGGCTGTCCAGATCCTGGGGGAGAAGGGGCTCGGGGGTTAGGGGCGTGCCGGGTGCGGCAGGAGCAGGTCCGGCAGGTGGGCCAGGTCGGTCAGGACCGTGTGGGCGCCGCAGCGCATCGCCTGCTGGCGCTCGGCGGTGGCGTCCGCTGGCAGGAGGGCTATGGCGTGCATGCCGTGGGCGCGGGGCCCGGCCACGTCGTGCATGGGGTCGGCGCCCACCCACACCGCCCGCGACGGCGCCGAGGAGCAGCGGCGCAGGACGTGCTCGTAGAACGCCTGGTCGGGGGAGGCCACGCCGAGCTGGCTGGAGGTGATCAGGGCCAGGTCACCCAGCCCGGCGTCAGCCAGGGACTTGGAGCGCTGGGTGTGGGGGCGGCAGGTGTTGGTCGCCACCAGCACCTGGTAGCCCTGCTCGGCCAGCCGGGCGAGCAGGTAGGCGGCCTGCGGGGTGACCGGGGCGTCTCCGGACCGCTCCCACACCTGCACCGCCAGCTCCGCGACCGGCAGGGGGCAGGCGATGCCGTGGCGGGTGAACACCAGGCCGATCAGGTCGGTGAGAGCGGTGGCGTTGGCCAGGCGCTGCCAGATGACCAGGTGCTGGTCGTAGTCGGAGAGCACCTGGGCGGGCAGGTCCACGTCGTGCGCGGCCAGCACCGCGCGCAGGTGGCCGCCGTGTGGTCGGTAGTCGTGGTCGGTCTTTGCGCTCAGGGTGCGGTCGTAGCCGAACACGAGCGTGTTCACGGCCAGGGGCCGGGTCATGGTCTACCTCCAGCGGGAGTGGGTGGTGGGTGTCCTCGCCCCGGGATCCCACGTCGGGGCGAGGACACCCGGGGCGCCGTCCGGGGTCACGGGAGAACGGTCAGCGCCCTCTCAGAGGTGGTCAGGGGTGTTCTCACGCTGCCTCCAGGCGAGTGGCCAGGTCCTTGGCCCACACCGCCAGCGGCTGGTGGGGGTCCAGGTCGGCGGTGGTCAGATCACGCCAGGCCCAGACTTGGCGCAGGTCGCAGACGAGTCGCACCAGGTCGTACTCGCCCAGCGCCAGCCCGGCCCAGGTCCGAGCCGGGGTGACCGTTCCGTCGGCGTCGGCGATGCGGCTGATCAGGTCCAGCAGATGGTCCTGCGTGTGCTCGGGGGCGGGCGCGCCCAGGAGCGGAGCGTCTTCGTCGGCTGCGCCGGGTTCGGGGGGCAAGACGAGGTGGGCGTTGGCGCGGCTGTGCGCGGGCTGGGGCATGTGCCCGCGGGTGTAGAGCTCGCCGAGGGCGTGCGCGAATTGGCCCGGGTCGCATGTCAACGCGGTGACGTCGTGGCGGGCCTCGACGGTGTCCAGCACGGCGCGGGACAGGGTGGGCCGGGCGGCGACCTCCACCAGCAAGCTGGGGTGCTCGGCCTCGGTGGCCAGGCCCAGCGCCGCGCCCAGGTGCGCGGGAGCGGCGACCTGACTGGCCCAGTAGGCGGCGTCCAGCACGAGGCGTCCGGCCGGGCGCGGGGTCGCGGTGACCAGGTGGGCTCGGTCGGCCAGGCGGGGGCGCAGCCCGCGTAGGGCTTGCCGCACCCGAGGGCCGAGCCCCAGAGCGGCCGGGGTGTGGGCCGCATCCCCGCGCAGCAGCCGGGCGTGATCGCCCCGGCCCTGGAGCGTGTGCGCCAGCGCGGTCAGGTCGGTGGCGGGACCGGCCAGGCACCAGGCCCGGGCGTGCAGATGCAGCGCCACATGGACCCGCTCGCGCACCGGCGCGAGCAGGGACGCGACCGTTTCCCGCGAGGCGTACACCAGCAGCACCGAGGCTGCGGACAGGCTGGCCAGGGCAGTGCTGCGCGCCACCACGACCCGGGCGGCGTCGCGCACCGACAGCGCCCCGGCCACCACGGCGGCGGCCGGTTCCCCGGCGCCGCACCCCACCACCGCGTCCGGAGCCAGGCCGCGCGCCTGCCAGGCCGCGGTGAGCGCCAGTTGGCTGAGGAAGGTGGCCTGGTGGCGGTGCTGCACCGTGGTCATGCGCTCACCTGGGCCCCACACCGGCGCGTTGGTGTGCTCGGCCAGCGCCGCACGGGCCTCCTCCACCGCCTCGGCGTACTCGCTCAGCCGCATGAGTTCGGTGCCGGCGTTGGGATACACGTTTGCCAGTCCGGTCAGGACGTAGACCAGCCGCGGCGGCACCGCAGGCACCGCCCGCGGGCCGATCACGTCCGTGTTCGGGGCGCCGTCCTCGATCGAGCGGAAGCCCTGCATCGCGGTGCCGAGGTTGTCGCTGATCACGGCCGCACGCAGGGGGTGGTGGTCGGTGTGCTCCAGGGCGGTGTCGGCCAGCGCGGCCATGTTGCCTGCGGCTGGGGTGGTTTCGGCGCGCGCACGGGCGGCCTGGGTCAGGGCGGTCAGGGAGGAAGCGGAGACGGGACACATTCGAGGCAGAGACACCGGATCGTGGTGGGCGGGCAGAGGCAGGCGGGGTGCGCTGGTGAGCACGGTCGCGGACAGCCGCGGGTCGGCGTTGTCGTAGGACCCGGCCACATGCACCTCACAGGGATCGAAAGGGGGCACGGCACCGTCGACCGCGCCGTCGGGAACGGGCAGACCGCGGTGGTGCAGAGCCAGCGCTGTGGCCGCCACCGAGACCAAGCCGGACATGCTGCCCGGGGTGGACAGTGCTTCGGGCAGGGCGCACAGCTGGGGGCGGCGCCCGCGCTGGTCGGATGCCAAGACGACCGAACCGGGAAGCAGGGGGTCGGTGGTGGGGGAGTGCCAGAACCACACCCGGTCGAAGCCGTGCCGGGCCTGGTACAGGGCGTGGCTGATCACCTGCACGTGCCCACCGTCCTGGAGCGGGGTGGCGGTGTTCCACGTGCCGGTGATGTGTGCGTAGGCCCGGTGCCGAGCGACCAGGGGTGTGGCGGTGAACACCAGCGCGATCGCGCGGGTGAGGTCGTCGCGTTCGTCGAGGGCGACGACGATGGCCCGGTCCACGGCGTGGACGCGCAGGTCGTAGTGGGCCTGGTGGAGCAACGGCACCGCGGTGGTGGCGGAGACGGTGCGCGCCTGCCCGGCCAGGCCCAGGTAGTCGCGCAGGGATGCGGCCAGGTCGGGGTCGGCGTAGGAGTCGGGGTGGGTGCACACGTACACCCCGGTGGGGGAGCCCTTCAGTGTGCGCGTGGGCAGGGAGGCATCAGCGAGCGCTTCGGCGATCACCTGGCGCAACAGCTCGGCGGTGATGGGCCCGTGCGCCACCCCCGGCTGGTGCGCCTGGGTGGGGTCCAGCAGCAGCCGCCACAGCCCGGCCGGGGTGCCCGCGCCGGGCAGACGCGCACTCATGCCGATGAGCGCCGCGTTGGTGGCGGTCTGCTGCTGAACCCGGGACGTCATCTCAGGCGTTCTTCCAGTTCACGAGGGTGCTCGGGGCGGGTGTCGTGGGGTGGGTGAGCAGGTCGCAGATCCCGGTCAGGGTGCGGGCCTGGACCAGGTCGGTGTGGGTCAGGTGCGCCCAGCCAGGGTGGGCTCCTCGCAGCTGTCCGGTGATGGCCACCAGGTCTAGCGAGGTCACACCGAGCGCTCCCAGGTCGGCGGTGGCGTCGCGGTCGGGGTCGATGTGGACCCCGCTGGTGCGGGTGATCAGCGTGGTGAGCAGGGCCAGGGCGTCTTCGGCCGTGGTCTGCTCAGGCATGGCGGGCACCGGAGCGAGGGCTGCGGTGTCGGAGCGGTGGTGCCAGGAGTGTGGCGGGGGAATGGTCGGCATGATGCTGGGGAACACGGGCCGGATGGGGGTGTGGCCGTGTACGTACAGTCCTGCCAGGGCCCGCACGAACAGGCCAGGGTCGGTGGTGGCGGTGGCCATGGCGGTGCCGGGAGCGGCGTCGGTGATGTGTCCGGCGACGACGGAGCGGGCACCGATCTCTACGCACCCGGTCACCTGGTCGCGGGTCAGGGCGGTGATGGCGTCGCTGAAGCGCACGGGGAGGCGTATCTGCTCGGCCCAGTAAGCACTGGTCAGGTTCTGACCCTGCATCAGGGCGCCGGTGGCGGTGGAGACGAACAGGGCGTGGCCGGGGGAGGGGGCCAGGTCGGCCAGCGCGGTGGCCAAGACGGGTTGGAGGGGTTCGACGGCGCGGCTGTGCGCGGGGATGACGTCGGCGATGGGTTTGCACCACACCTGCTGTGCGGCCAACTGGGTGGCGGCGCGCTCCAGCCCCGGCGGCGGGCCAGAGAGCACCGACAGGTGCGGGCTGTTGGCCACGGCCACCTCCAACCCCGCCTGCGAGGCGACCTGGTGGGCCTGCTGGGCGCCCAGGGCCACGGCGAGCATGCCCCCGGCACCGGACAGCGTGGCCAACTGGGCGCTGCGGGCGGCCATGACGCGAGCGGACTGCTCCAGGTCCAAGGCGCCGGCGGCGTAGGCGGCGGCGACCTCCCCGGCCGAGTGGCCGACCACCGCGGCCGGGCGGATACCGAATGCGGCCAGGGTGTCGGTCAGCGCCACCTGCACGATCCATCCGGCGTGCTGGATGGTCTCGAAGCCCTCCAGCGCGTCGCCGGGTGCCCACACCGGTCGCCCCACCCAGACGCTGAGCGCGCGCCGGGCCCCTTCGATGGCCTCGGCGAACTCGGGCAGGGCGGCGGCGAGTTCAACGGCCATGCGCGCGTGGTGGGAGCCGTGCCCGTTGAACACGAACGCCAGGCGTTCGGGCACCATCGCGGTCGTGGTGTAGGGGCCCACCAATGCCGGGTGCGGGGCACCGGCGGCCAGGCTGGCCAACGCGTGGGCGGCGGTGGCCGGGTCGGTGGCGACGACGACAGCGCGGTGGCGGTGGTGGTCGCGTCCTTCCAACGCGGCGGCGGCCAGGGAGTGCGCGTCGAGGCCGTTGATGTTCTGGGCCCAGCGGCGGGCGGTGTCGGCCAGCGCGGGGCGGGTGTGCGCCGAGAGGGGCAGCAGCGCCGGAACCAGGCCGTGTGAGGACGGCCTGGTGCGGGTGGGCGACTGGGGTGCGGGGGCGAGGAGGATGTGGGCGCTGGAGCCGCCGAACCCGAACGCGGACACCCCACCCGCCAGCGCGTTGCCTTCCGTCTGCGGCCAGGGCTCGATGCGGGTGGGCACCCGCATGCCGCGCTTGTCCAGCAGCGGCAACGGGTGGGTGTGGTGCACGGTGGACCAGACCTTTCGCTGGTGCAGGCCCAGCGCCATCACGCACACCCCCACCAGAGCAGCGGCGCCCTCGGTGTGACCCAGCGCCGCCTTGGAAGAGCCGATCAGCAGGGCGGGAGTGTCGGGGCGGTGATCGGTGTAGCCCTGGGCCAGGCCGCGGGCCTCCTCCAGGTCCCCGGCCTTGGTGCCGGTGCCGTGAGCGTGGACCGCCCCCACCTCAGAGGGTGTGAGTCCGGCGTCGGCCAGGGCGTCGGCGATAGCACGCGCCTGGTAGGCGGCGCGGGGTGCCACCAGGTGCCGGGCGCGTCCTCCGTGGGCGAGGCCGCTGCCCACCAGGTGGGCGTAGACGCGATGCGCGCGCGGGTCGACCTCGGCGGCGCGGCGCAGCACCACCGCGACCATGCCTTCGGAGCGCACGTACCCGTGGGCATCGGTGTCGAAGGGAGCACAGATCCCGTCGGGGGCCAAGACGCCGAGCTTGTGGAAGCCCGCGGTGATGGGGGCGGCGTCCAGGCTGTTGGCCCCGGCCACGATGGCGGTGTCCACCGCGCCCGAGCGCAGGTCGCGCAGCGCGTAGTGCACCGCGCTGCCTGAGGCCGAGCAGGCCGAGTCGAAGTTCAGCGACGGCCCGTGCACGTCCAGGTAGAAGCTGATCCGGTTGGCCATCACCGACATGGACGCACCCGACCCGGCGTGCACCGAGGAGCGCGACCCGGCGGCGAACGCGCGGGCGGCCTGGTCGAAGGAGGCGGCTCCGGTGTAGACGCCCGTGCGGGTTCCAGCCAGGGACGAGGGGCGGATCCCGGCGTCCTGCAGGGCCTCGACGACGACCTCCAGCAGCTTCTTCTGCTGGGGGTCCATCTCGGAGACCTCGTCGGCCGAGATGGAGAAGAAGGCGGAGTCGAAGGCGTCGATGTCGTCCACGAGCCCGAGCGTCCAGGGCTGGTCGGGGACATCGCCGGGGTGCAGGTCCTGGCGCATGCGCTGCCACCGCGGCTCGGGCACGGGCCCCACGACGCTGCGGCACTGCTCCAGGGCGTGGGCGAGGTCGGCGGGGGTGGTGATGCCGCCGGGCAGGCGCAGCCCCATGCCCAGCAGGGCGACTCTGTGGGCGCTCATCGGATGGGCCCCCGCAGCACGAACACCGCCGCGCAGCCCATCACCGACAGCTCCACCTCGGCGAAGCGCAGGCCCAGCTCACGCTTCAGGTCGGCGTAGCGGTCGCCGGTGTTGTGGAAGACGTTGTCGGCCCTGTTGTAGGAGCGCATCAGCAGGCGGGCCAGCGGGTTGGGGGAGATCGCCGGGTCCTTGGCTCCCAGCAGGGTGTAGCCCCAGGCCACACCGTCATCGGTCAGGACGCGCGCCATCTCGTCGAACACTGCGGCCTTGGCGCGAAACCCGGCTCCGGGCAGGCAATGCAGCACGTTGCCACACGCCAGCGAGCCGACCGACTGGTCGGCCAGAGGCCACGGGGCGACGAGGATGTCGTGCTCGTGCGTGTGCACCTGGGCCCGCCCGGCGAGCCTGACCTTGGCCGCCGCCAAGGGGGCCGAGTTGATGTCGAGCACGTCCACGTGCCACAGGTGCGCCAGGGTTGGCGCGGGAGTGTGGTGCAGGAAGTACAGATCGGCAGGACCAATCTCCAGGTGGCGGTCCGAAACGTGCTTCAGGTACGGGTCCTGCAGGGCGTCGTTGTCGAGCTTCCAGGCGTAGCGGTGGGACTTGTCCACGACCAGCCGGGAGTAGCGGTCGATGTTGTCGGGGCTGTACAACTTCGGGTTGGGTGCGGACACCCAGGAGGCGGTTGGGGGGGTGTTCTCAGGCATGACGAACCAAGCCCTTCGCGTCAGGGGGAGAAAGCGCAGGTGGGGTCAGGTGTGGGTGGGGCGGAGCATGCGCACGAGCCGTTCGGGGTTGGCGAATCCGGCCACGTAGTCGTCGGCCACGGCCTGGTCGGCGCATGCGCGCTGGAACAAGTCCTGCTCGGCTTCGCTGAGCTGGCCGGTCCAGAAGTTGTCGACATACTGCTCGAACACGTCGATGTAAGCGCCGCTGTGCTCCATGTAGGCGGTGAAGATGGAGTTGAGCACGCTGGCGTCGAACGCTCTGCCGGTCTGGGCGTGGGCCAGGATGCGGTCGGCGTAGACCTGCGCTGAGCGCACCGAGGCTTCCCAGCCTTGCCCGCACTGCGGGGGCACGGTGATGACCGTGTCTGCCACACCCAGCAGGGATCCGCCGTGGTCGAAGGTGTAGACCGGGCGGCGCACCTTGGGTGTGACGCCCTTGATCAGGACGGAGAAGGGGTCCAGCAGCTCGGCCTCGCGTAGCTGCTCCCAGAGGGGGATGTGGTTCAGGCGCAGCATGTCGCACATTCGATGCAGGAGCATCTTGGGATGGTGGATTGAGGCGTGGTCTTTCCCCAGAGCGACGGCGTCCAGGGTGGGCGTCCTACCGTCGAAGGAGGGGGCAGCGGCGCGGCCGATGAGCATGACCGAGTGGACCTGGCCCTGAGCGGTCAGGGTGGGCACCGCGTAGACCTCGCCCTTCTCGCCGGAGTAGACCCCCACCTGATCCTCGGGGGCTTGGAGGCCGGTGACGTAGGCCTGGGTGACGTTGCGCCCGCGGCGGGTACCGGCGGCGCGGGTGTGGTCATCGTCCAGGATCTGGCCGAGTTCGCCATCGCCCACGGCCAGCAGCACCACGTCGTACATGCCGGGTCGGGTGAAGTACTCCAGATCGGTGACGGTCAGCCCGTGGATGACGACCTTGCCGCCCCGGTCCTCGAAGAACTCCAGCCAGTCCGCGAGCTTGACCCGCGGGTCCACCGCCAGACCGATGCCGGGCAGGGCCCCGGTGAAGCCGACCTGACCGCCGCCGTCGGTCACCACCGACAGCGACACCTGGTCGAATCTGGGCGCGATGCCGGTCCACAGCGACAGGTTGTGGGAGGACTCCACGGCCAGCCCGTGCGGCAGGGTCAGCTGGGTGATCTGGGCCCGGCCCTTGCGCAGGTCCATGGAGCTGCGGCCGGAAACCACGGTCACGTCCGCGCCGGCCGAGAGCAGGGCGTGCGCCAGCACCAGCCCGGACTGGCCCGCGCCCACGATCAGGCATTTGAGGCTCACAGCGCCACCTGCCCCGACATCTGGGTCAGCGCGCAGCGCACCACGTCACCGATGGCGAAGCGGGCCGCGACGCGGCTGCGCGGGTCGCACACCGTGATGCGCTGCGGCTCCACCTCCAGCACCTGGCCGACCTTGTTCGCGTCCGGGGTGGTGCCGTGCAGGTGGGCGATGACGATCTGGAAGGGCACGTGCGCCTCCTCCAAGGCCTCCACCGCGGGGAAGCCGTCCTCAGGAGCGTCGGGGCGGACCAGCACCACCGCGCCTAGGGCGCCGCGGGCTACGTCCGGCCACAGCCCGTCCCACACCGTGGGCAGCGGCGCCCCGACCAGGGTCAGGATGTGGTGGTCGCTGATGGCGATACGGCCCAGGTCCAGCACGAGGGCCTGTTCGCCGCGCGGGCTGGGGATGGTCTCGATGGTGCGCACCGGCGCGATGTCGCTGGCCGCGCCGATGAACGCGGTCTTGCCCACGCGGGCGGCTCCGGTGACCAGGACCTTGCTGCTGGTCCAGGGCCCGGGGGCGTAGTCCACGGACGCGGGCTGGCCCAGGCCCTGGAGGTGGGGGGCGCGGGTCTTCGGGCTGGCTTCGGGCTCAGGCGCGCAGGGCATCGAGCACCTCCTGCAGGTGGTGGGGGGTGGTGGCCGCGTGCGGGTTGGTCAGCCGCACCAGGCCCAGGCGCGCCAGACGCTCCAGGTGGGTGGCGGTCGCCGCTCGTGGGTAGCTCAGCCGGGCGGCGATCTCCATGGCCACCAGCGGCGCCGCCCCTCGGGCCTGTTCGGCGCACAGCCGGTAGATGGCGTGCGCGACGTCGTCCAACCCCTCCAGCGCCTCAGGGGAGGGGGAGGGGGTACACAGGACCAGGGCGTGGTCGGCCACGAGCAGGCGCGGGCACGGGTCGTCCGGGGAACGAAACGGCGGCACCGCCCGCCGGCCGCGCCGGGGATCGGTCGGGGCGTTCACAGCTGGCCTCCACCCAGGTAGAGGGTCAGGAAGCGGGCCACGAGCTGGTCCAGTTGGGCGCGGGCGTCCTTGAGCTTGGTAGCGGCGTCGGCCACGAGCACCGCACACAGGCGGGAGTCGATGGGAAAGACCAGCAGCCACCCGTCGGGCACGCGGGTCAGGAAACGCCGGGTGGAACCATAGCCGAGCTTGCCCAACTGGCCGGACAGGCTGATCAGCTGGGCGCCGAGCGCGGAGAGCTGGTCGGCCTGGCGGCGGTCGGCGCCAGGGGCCAGGGTGTGCACCAGACCAGCGTCGGTGCACACCACCACCTGCCGAGCGCCGGGCAGGCGGGTGAGCACCTCATCCAGCAGCGGACTGGTCACGGGCGTGGTGGCCAGGGGTGCGGTCGCAAGAAGAGTTGTCATCGGCGTTTCGTCCTTCTCGAAGGAAGAAACGCTCCCAGCGAAGGGCTGTTGTTCATATCTTCAGCGTGACGACCTGGTACAACACCAACCAATCAGATACGTGATAAAGAATATTAGTTTTCTGATATGCGGCCTCACCTGCGCCGGTAGACCATGACTGGGCACGGAAAGGATGGTCGCCGATGACGCTCTGCCGCAACTGCGGACACAATAGGCCAAAAGGTGCATGTGGGTGTATTCCCGGTTACTTCTGGGGGCTTGCCGACGTAAGGCAGGCCGTGGCTGACCACGACGCCGCCGCGGTGATCCGCGCCCTGCGCAAGCACACCAACTTGGGCCAGGTCCCCATCGCCCGTATGGCCGGGATCTCCCAACCCAAAGTGAGCGACATTGAAAAAGGCGGCACGCTCGCTTCGGTCAAACGCAATCACGAGGCCCTGGCGGGCCTGGGAGCACCTGAGCACGACCACTCCTCACCCACGACGCACACACCCGCCCCAGCTGCTCCGTCAGCGCCTCGGGCACCGGCCACGGACTTGGCCGCACTGCTCACCGACAGCGCCGACGACTACGCACTGGCCACCCTGGAACACCAACTCGCCCGCCTGGCCAGCGCCTACGTCAGCAGTCCCTCAGCTCCCCTCCTGCCCCGCGTGCACGCCCTGCGCGACACCGCCCTGGGCCATTACCAGGCCGGCGCCCGCCCCCGCCACGCCCGCGACCTGCTGGTCATGGTCGGCACCTGCGAACTCCTGCTCGCCTACGCCGCCCACGACAGCGGCAACAGCGCCGCCGCACGAACCCACCTGGAACGCGCCCACCAGTGCGCCGACTACACCGAACACCTCCACCTGCACAGCTGGGCCGCGGGCACCCGCACCCTCATCGCCGACTGGCAGCCCACCCCCCAAGCCCTGGAGTTGGCCGACCACGTCGAACGCCTGGCACACGGGCCGCAGGCCTTGGCGCGCATCACCGCCATCAAGGCCCGCGCCGCCGCCCGACGCGGCGACCAGGCCACCGCCCGCACCGCCCTGGACCAGCTCCAGAGCCACCCCCTGCACGCCCCCGAGGATCCCGAGGACCTCAGCGTCAAGGTCGGAGGCATCTTCACCTTCCCCACCCCCAAACGCGACTACTACACCGCCTCCACCCTCGTCCTGCTCGGCGACGCCGAACCAGCCCTGCACCACGCCCACGCGGCGATCGCCGCCTACGAAAGCGGCCCGACCGCGGCCCGCAGCTACGGCGACCTGACCTTGGCCCGCGCCGACCTGATCAGCGCCCACCTGCTCCTGGGAGACGCCAGCTCGGCCTTGGCCGTCCTGGACGACCTGGCCCGCACACCCTCGCCCGCGCGCATCCAACAACTGCGCTCCGCCGTGGCCTCCTGCGTCCGCCTCCTGGCGAGGGCACCAGTCACCGCGGCCGAGTCCCGCCAGATTCAGGACGCGCTGGCGCAGCTGCGGATACCGTGAAGGCCATGAGCGCCCCCACGACCCCGCCGGCCCTCCTGACCGCGGTTGCTGCCCACCTGGATACCCCCGTCGCTGACGGCACGCTCGTGCGCCACCACGGCACCCAGGTCTGGCTCCTGCCCCGCCCCCACGCCATCGTCCGCATCATGGCCACCGCCCACACCGACGCCGCACAAAGGGCGCTGACCCTCACACGTTGGCTCCACGACCAGGGCCTGCCCGTCACCGAACCCTTGGTCGACACCCTCTTTGCTCACCAGGACCAGGTCGCCACCGTCTGGCACTACTACGCTCAGCCCGCCGAGGCCGCCCCCACCCCGGCCGACCTGGGCCACCTGCTGGCCCAGCTGCACCGGCTCGGCACCCCGCCGCCCTCCCTGAGCACCACGCTGCCCGAGTTCGCCCCTCTGGCCCCCCTGAACGCCACCTTGGACCACACCACGACGCTCCCACCGGAGCTGACCGCCGACCTCAAGGCACGCATCAAGGACCTGCTGGCGGCCTACGCCGAACTCACCTTCCCACTGGGGGCCGGGCTCATCCACGGCGATGCCTGGCTGGGCAACGTGCTTTACAACAACCAGGGCACCCCCATCCTGGGCGACTGGGACGAATGCGCCCACGGGCCCCGCGAACTCGACCTGGCCAACCTCTGGCAGGGGCGCCGCTTCGGCCGCACCCCGGCCGAACTCGATGCCTTCTCCCGCGCCTACGGCTACGACCTGTCGGCCTGGGAGGGCATGGACGTCCTGATCCGGATCCGCGACCTGCACACCTTGGGCTCCTACGTGCGCGCCGCCGACCGCGGGGACACTGCTGCCCGCGACCAGCTGCTGCACCGCATCGCCACTCTGGACGAGACCACCACCAGCTGGATCACCCGGTAACCCAGATGAGCCCGTTGTGCCGCAACTGCGGAAGACCCCGAGAAGTTCTGTCCAGCACCGGGTGCGGGTGCATCCCGACGTGGCTGTGGGAACTGCCCGAGACGCGGCAGGCTGTGCAGGCCAAGGACGTCGACGCCCTCATCCGGTTGGTCCGGCGCCACACCGACTTGTCCCAGCACGCCCTGGCGCGGATGACCTGGGTGTCCCAGGCGATGATCTCCAACATCATCAGCCACAAGCCAGGGCTGAAGAGCATCGACCGTATCCATCGTGCCCTTGAAGGACTCGGCGCCTGGGACCACGTTGCGTTTTCCCCGCAACTGTCTCGGTCCCAGCAGCGCGGCCCTGTCCGGGAGCCTCTGGCTTCCGATACCGGCACTGTGGGCTGGCTCAGTAGCGAACTCCAACGCCTGGAACGCGACTACGACGTGCTGCCTTCCGCCTCCGTGCTCGCCGAGGCCGGACAGCTCCACGGTGCCCTCATCAGGACCAGCACCAGTTCTGCGTCCCAACTTCACACGCTGCTGGGTCTCAGAGGCAGGTCAGCCCTGCTCATGGGACAACTCGTCTGGGATGCTTCCCACCGCAAGGACGGCTCCACCGCAGCCATGTATCTAAACGAAGCGGTCCTGGCAGCCCAAGAGAGCAGGGACCGCACGGTTGCCGCGAAAGCGCTTCTGCGACGCGCATTCATTCCTCTCTACAGCAGCGGCGGAGACCTTCACGAAGCCCTGGCCAGCGCGCAACGCGCCTCCCACGCTGCCGAGGGCCACCCCGCGACCCAAGCCTCGGTGGCCCTGCACATCAGCGAGGCCCACGCCCGCATGGGCAACCGAGCCGAGGCCGAACACCACTTGGACGCCGCCGACACCTACGCGCAACGAGCCGACCTCGACACCGACGAATGGTCGGGGCGCCGTCTGCGCATGGCCGGCTCCATTTACCTCGCCCTGAACTGTCCTGACCGGGCTCAAGCCCTTCTGGAGCAGGCCGTTCCTCTACTGCATGGGCGTGTCAAATCCCAAGCCATCGTGGTCGCCAACCTCGCCTTGGCCCACATACGCCAACGTCGCCCCGATCACGCAGTACAGTCCCTCCAACAGGCCTTGGGCATGGTCGAAAGCACCCGGGCTGGCGGTGCCCTCCCCCTGGTCGCCACAGCCTCACGCGAACTGCGACCGTGGCGCCGCGAGCCCTGGGTCGCTGACGTCCACGACCGGCTGTTCACCTTCCTCGCTTCCTGACACCGAAAGCAGCACATGAACACCAAGGAGCAGGTGCGCCAGCGCGTCTGGGAACGCATGGACACCGCAGGTGCCGGCCGGACCGGTAGCGTCCAAGGCAAGATCCCCGACTTCCACGGCGCACCGCAAGCCGCTCAACGCCTGAGCGAGCATGAACGGTGGCGCGCCGCGCACGTGGTCAAGTCCAACCCCGACAAAGCCCAGGCCGAAGTACGAGAGGCCGCGATCGACGCGGGCAAGCAGGTGTACATGGCCGTGCCCCGCCTGGCCAGCCTCCAGCCCTTCTACTCCCTGGACCTTGCCCTGGGAGTGCCAGGGCGTGTTTCCGCGACGAAGGCGTGGGCCGCTGAACACGCCCCGCGGGTCACGGTGCCCCAGATGCGTCCCGTGGATGTGGTCGTGTGCGGAAGCGTGGCCGTCAATTCCGCAGGGGTCCGCCTCGGTAAGGGCGCTGGCTACAGCGACATCGAGATGGGCCTGCTCGCCGACGTCGGGCTCCTGGGCCCTGAGACGTTGATCGTTACTACCGTGCACGATCTTCAAGTCCTCGACGAAGACCTGCCCGAAGGGCCCCATGACGCCAGCGTCGACCTCATCGTGACACCGACCCGCACCATCACCTGCCCACCCCGACGCCGCCCCCAGGGCATCTTCGTTGACGCGTTGAACACCAAGCAGAAAACGACCATCCCGGCGCTGCGCCCCTACCTCCAAGCCCAGTGAGACGCGGCACGGGTGCACGTGCTCGTCCTCTGCCCTGAACTATCCCGACGCTGTCTTCTCCATCTCGATGACGGTGGGCCGCTTCGCCGACGGGTACTTGCTGACCTGCTTCGGCCGGGCGCGGCTGTTACCTCAGCCGGAGTTTCAGCCAGTCGAAACACAGAAGGCGAAGTGCACCAGTGACCTCACCCGACCTGCACCAGGCCTGGCAGGACGCGCTCAGCGCCCTGGAGCTGACCACACCGCCTGCGCACACACCGAGTCAGGGTGTGGGCGGCCGGACCCTGAGCGGCCCCGTCACCCGTACTGACGGGTCTCCGGCGTGGCTGCGTGTGGCGTCAGCGCCCCGGCCGGGCGGCCGGATGTGGAAGGGCAACCTCGTGGCTGAGAAGACCCTGCCCGCCCACATTCCCCGACCCCGGTTGCTGGCCGCACACGAGTGGGGCTCGGGGCCGGTGTTCCAAGCGCTGGTGTTCTCCCGTCTGAACGCGTTCGCGGTGTCCCCGACACCGGACCTGCAAGGTCCGCCCGCCGTCGACTCCGCCTGGTGGAGTGTCCTGCGCACAACCCTGCACCAGCTCCGACAGGTCCCCGCCCCTGCGGGCCGACACAGCCATACCCCCGGGTTCATCGAACGCCTGCCCACCCACCTTCCCGAAGTCGGCCGAGCAGGAGTGGACCTGGCCGTTCGCACCTGGGTGACCTCGCACGCGGACCTGCACTGGGCCAACCTCACCCGCACCCCGCTGACCCTGCTGGACTGGGAGGGGTGGGCTGCGGCACCGCTGGGGTACGATGCCGCGGTCCTGCACGCCTACGCCCTCACCCACCCCGAGACCGCGGCCGAGGTCCGCGAGGTCTTCGCGGACGTGCTCGACACCGCCGACGGCAGGCTCGCGCACCTGGTCATCTGCGCCGAGATCATCCAAGCTGCCCCACGGGACGCACTGCACGCACGCCTGGCCCCGCATGCGCGCGCGTTCGCGCTCGACCTGCTCGCCGACTGACCCCGCCTTCACCCACGGCTGGGCCCGCCCAGCGCCCGGGGGCACACCGACTCAGCCGGGTGGGTGCAGCCAGCCGAAACAAGGCCATTTCCACGGCAGCGCCGCTGAGGGGCATAACGATGACCCTCCTGCTCACCTACCAGGACCGTGGCTGGATCGACGAACTTCACCAAACCCGGGGCAGCGCGTCTACGCTTGGTTGATTACGTCGATCAGAAGCAGGAACGCTTGTTCACGGGTTCGCGCAACAGCGTCCATGCCATCGGCCCGGAGATGTCGATGAGATTCAGCAACGGCTCCATCGGGGAGGGCATGAGTGAACGACACGACCACGGGTGCCAAACCCAGGCATGAGATCTGTGTTTCGTGTTCGAGCACCCGCCGTCAGGGACGGTGTCGTCCATGGTCGGGGTCCGCAGGTGTGCCGCGCTTCTCCGCTGAGGCGGCGGGACGGTGGGCGAGACGGTCGAGTTGGGAGACCAGGGCGGCCAGGAGTGTGAATGCGGTGGCCAACACCAAGGGCAGGTGTACCCACACGCCGATGATCGCCCCAGCCAACGCTGTCCCAGCCGATCCAGCGGTGATCTTGAGCGCGCCGATCCACACGAAGATCTGCCCGCGCGCCTGGGGCGGGGAGTACTCGGTGCGGGCAGCCAGCGTCGCGGCAAAAAAGTAGGCGTTGGCGACCCCCACGGCCGCGTAACAGAGTACCGCCGCCCACAGGTTCGGCGCCGCCAGCGCGAAGGCCAGGGCAACGGCCACGGCCAAGGCCAGAAGGCTCATGAGGCGATCGGCCTCCCCACGCGGGGGACGAAGCATCACCCCCGCGGAGCCGACGAGGTTTCCGGCGCCGTAGGCGGCGGTCAGGGCTCCGGCGGCGGCAGCGGCAGCACCCAGCCCTGTGGTGGAGTGGACCGCGGTGATGGGCAGGACCGCGACCGCCCAGGCGACCACGATGGTCAGGTACAGGGTGCGGCGCAACCGCCCCGAGACCAGCATGATGCGCAGGGTCCGCAGCGGGCGCGGCACCTGGGTGTCCTGGACGGCGGGGGGTGCGAACGGCAGCAGGAACACCAGGCCGGCGGCTGCGAACGTCGCTGCGGCCAGCACCAGCGCCGCGACCGTCGGGGAGGACCAGGCCGAGATGAGCGCGACGATGGTCGGCCCCAGGGTCCCGCTGAGCCCGTAGGTGGCCACGTCCCAGCCCTGGGCGCGCCTTTGGCCGCGCCGGGTGGTCCCGGCGATCGCTGGGAGCCTGCTGCTGATCCCGCCGGTCAGGAAGGGGCCCACCAGACCGGAGGCGATCAGCAGCAGAGCCGGTACCGCTATGGGGGTGTGGGGGTAGGCCAGCACCGCAGCGGCCAGGGCCGCCCCGTGCACCAGGGCCGCCAGGGCGATGACCTTTCGCCCGTCGGCGGCGGTGTCCAGGGGGCGAGCCACGAAGGGACCGAGCAGATGCGGGGCGGTGATGCACGCCCCCAGCAGCCCGCCCACCCAGGCCGGTCCGCCGCCGGAACTCACGATGAGCACCACGGCGACCACGCCCCCGGCATCGGCCGAGCGGGCCAGCGCCGCGGCCACGACGTAGCGTGCGAGGCCCCCTCTGGGAGGCGCGGTGGCCTGGCTCATGACAGGTGCAGCTCCTCCACCACGCGCACAACCTGCTCCCGCTGGGAAGCGGTCAGCCCCAGAAGTGGACGGGGCAGGCAGGACGGGGCGACCAACCCCAGGTGTTCAGCGATGACCGCCGTCACCCGCAGGCTGCCGTGGGCGGCGAACAACTCCCACAACGGCCGCAGGCGCTCGGAGTGGGCCAGGGCGCCCTCGGGGTCGCCCTGGCGTGCGGCGCGCACGATCGGCAACACCGCCTCGGGCACGGTGCCGCCCACGACGGAGAACCACGCCTGGCAGCCGGCGTTCAGACCGGTGGCGGCGGCGCTGTCCCCGGACACGCCGATGCTCACATGGTCGGGCACGACCGCGCGGATCGCCTCGACGTGGCTACGAGCGGCGGTCTCGTCCAGCGGGACCGGGGGGATCTTGATCGCGGCCACGTTAGGCAGGGCGGCGATGCGCGCGTACAGCTCGGTCGAGAAGGTGAAGTGCGTCGTGCCCGGGTTGTCGTAGACCACCAACGGCACCGACAGCCCTGCGGTGACGTCCTCATAGAGTCCGAACACGTCCTCGTCGGTGAGCGGCTGGTAGCTCATCGGGGCCAACAACACGGCCGATGCCCCGGCTTGTTGGGCGTCCTCGGCCAGAGCCTGCACGTGGGAGGTGCGCAGCGCGCCGATACCGACCACCACCGGCACCCCACCTGCCTCGCGCACACTGGCCCGGGCGACCTGGCGGCGCTCGTCGCGGTCGAGGTAGGCGTAGGAGCCGGTCGATCCCAGCGCACCGATCGAGTCGACACCGGCGTCGACCAGGCGGGTGATGAGCCGGGCGTGTGCGGCTTCGTCGAAGCGGTCGGCGTTGAGCGGGGTCAGAGGGAAGGCGCTCAGTCCGGTGAACATGGGGGTTCCCTAAGGTTGTAGTTGTTCAGGACGGGATGTTCTGGATGCCCAGGACGGTGGGGTGTGGCTGATGGGGTGTTTGCCCAGATGGCTCGAGGAGAATGGCCGCCCCACCGTCCGGGACTCCCCGACCTCTGATTGAGATCTGCGAAGAAGTCGCTGTTTAGGGACCTGGTGGCGGGGCTGTCCACGGGGACCACCGACAGCGAGGAGCGGCATCGCATGAGCACAGGGCCGATGTGGATCGGGATCGACGCGGGCAAGACCAACCACCACGCCACCGCTATCAACAGCATCGGTGAGGTGGTCTGGTCCAAGCAGGTCCGCAACGATCAGGCCGCCATCGAGACCCTCATCGACAAGGCCACCGCCACCGCCACCGGCGCCCAGGTCCACTGGGCGGTGGACCTGACCAACAGCTACGCCGCTCTGCTCCTGGCCGTGCTCGGAGCCGCCGGCCAGACGGTGGTCTACGTTCCGGGCCGGATGGTCAACACCATGACCAGCACGTTCGGCGAGTCCAAGACCGACGCCAAGGACGCCCTGGTCATCGCCCAGACCGCCCGCATGCGCCCGGATCTGTCCACGGTCACCACCCCGCCGGAGCAGGTGGCCGAGCTGGCCCGGCTCACCGCCCACCGAGCGGACCTGGCCGCGGACTGGGTGCGCGGCGTGAACCGGCTCCGCGACCTGCTCGGAGCGATCTTCCCCGGCCTGGAACGGGCCTTGGACTACACCCAGCGGTCCCCGCTGATCCTGCTCACCGGCTTCGCCACCCCGGCCGAGATCCGCGACGCGGGCGAGGACGGGCTCCTCGCCCACCTGCGCGGGCACGGTGCGCACCGGCCCAGCCTGGCCAAGATCGCCGCCACCGCGACCGAGGCCGCCCAGGCCCAGACCATCGTGCTTCCGGGCGAGGCCAGCACCGCGGCCCTGGTCAAGCGCCTGGCCGCCAAGCTGCTGGAGCTGGACCGCGAGCGCAAGGACCTGGACAAGACCATCACCGGGGTGTTCCGCTCCAACCCCCAGGCCGAGATCATCGAGTCCCTGCCCGGGATGGGGCCGATCCTGGGAGCGGAGTTCATCACGGTCACCGGCGGGGACCTGGCCGCGTTCGCCCACGCGGGCCGCCTGGCCTCCTACGCCGGGCTGGCGCCGGTGAGCAAGGACTCGGGGCGGGTGAGCGGCAACCTCAGACGCCCCAAGCGCTATAACCGGCGCCTGCGCAGGGTGTTCTACCTGGCTGCGTTGTCCTCGATCAAGGCCGATGGACCCTCGCGGGCCTTCTACGGCAAGAAGCGCGGGGAGCGGATGCTGCACAAGCAGGCCCTGCTCGCCCTGGCGCGCAAGCTTGTGGACGTGCTGTGGGCGTTGCTGCGCGATGGGAGGCTCTTCGAGCGCACGGCACCGGTCAGGCCCGTGGCGGCTTGACACGGTCATTGAGATTCTCCTAGTTGATCGAGGCAAGGGTGGTGGACAGGCGTGCGGCGAAGGCCTCGGCGTGCTCGGGGGCCAGGGTCGCGGTGGTGATGCGGATGGCCGGTCGGTGGGTCAGGGTGAACAGTGATCCGGGGCGCACGGCCCACCCGTGTGCGGCCAGCTCCTGCACCACGGCCGCCTCCGCGTCCTCGGCCAGCGGGACCCACACGTTGAGACCGTCCGGACCGGCCAGCCAGGGCACGCTGTGAGCGTGAAGCGCGTCGGTCAGCAGCCGACGGCGACGTGTGTACACCTGGGCGGCGTGGTCCAGACGTGCCGGTGTGGCGGGGTCGGTGAGAACCCTGGCGACCAGGTGTTGCAGGAGGTGGCTGACCCACGTGGCCGCCTCCAGGCGGGCCTGCAACCGGGCCGCGGTGTCGGCGTCGCACACGGTCAGGCCCAGACGCAGGTCCGGGCCCAGGAACTTCGACACCGAACGCACCAGCGCCCACCGTGTGGATTCGGGCGGGGTGATGCGCCAGTAAGGGGTGCGGGCCAGCGCCGAGAAGTGGTCGTCCTCGATCACCAGCACGTGCGGGTGATCGGCCAACACGGCGCGCAACTCCCGGGCGCGCTGCTCGGTCAGGCTCGCACCGGTCGGGTTGTGTGCCCGAGGCGTGCACACCATCGCCCGCGCCCCGGTCTCCAGGGCGGTCCGCAACCCCTCGGCGCTCATGCCGTGTTCGTCCATCGGCACTGGCAGAGCACGGTAGCCGTTGAGGCGGAACGTGCCGATGCTCGACAAGAAGCACGGGTCCTCGACCGCGACGGCGTCCCCGCGTGTCAGGTGCGCGCTCAGCAGACGCTCCACCGCGTCCACGGCCCCGTGGGTCAGCACGAGGGCCCCCGAGTTTTCGGTGTCGGGGAGCATGCGCCGCCGAGCCCAGTGGTCCAGCGACCTATCGATACCGGGAGCACCGTACAGGACGGTCTCGTACCCCTGAAGATCGGGCAGCGGCGGCAGGAGCGCCGGGTCGGGATTGCCGTCAGCGAGGTTGACCGTGTTCACGGGCGCTGAAGCGCCTTCACCGGGGACGGAGACGACGTCGCGCACCACCGTGCCCCCGCGGCGGCGGGTCTCGACCACACCTGCGGCTGCCAGTCCGGCGTAGGCGGCTGCGACGGTGTTGCGGTTGACCCCTCTCCGGGCTGCAAGTCCACGGACCGAAGGCAGGACCTCCCCCGGGCGCAGCTCCCCTTGTGCGATCAGAGCGCGTACCGAGTCGGCGATCGCGGCGGCGGTGTCTCCGGTGATGGACGGCTCTTCAGGCATGCCTCCACCCTACATATTTATGTCCTAGGACAAAAAAAGGGGGTGTCTGGTCGGGTGCGGTCAGACCCGACGCTCTGCGCCGGGCGCGAATCCCGGTCCGGACATGGCGCTGCTTCGTTGGCCGACCACTCCCATGGGGAGAGACTGTTCCGTGTAATACGCGCTCGTTGAACAGATACCGCTTGTAAGCTGCGAACCAGCGGCAAGCAGCCACACGCGTCCTCTGGAGCTGACCTGTGCCCCTTCCTCGCTTTCGCCTGCGAGCCTTTGACCATGGAGAACGTGGCCCCCGGACTGGTGTGGAGGTGGCCGGTGGCGGTCACTGACGCGCACATCAGGGCCACCCTGGCCACCTACCTCAAGCGCTATCCCGAAGAAGCCGCAGCGCTTGCCGAGCCAGCACGGTTGTTGCGCCAGGGCCGGGATTTCGCCGCGCGGCGTACTTTCCCCATGCACGTGACCGTTGGCGCGCTCCTGGTCCGTGATGAGGCCGAGGTCTTGTTGATCGAGCACCGCGCCTATGGGTTGCTGTTGCAGCCTGAGGGCCATCTCGAACCCGAAGACACCACGCTGGTTGAGGCGGCCATGCGCGAACTGGTGGAGGAGACCGGAGTGGAAGCCGACGCGGTCTCCTCCCTGGCGCAGCCTCCCATCTACGTCGAGTACGGCCAGGTCCCGGCACGACCCGACAAGGACGAGCCAGAGCACTACCACCTCGACTTCGGATACGCCTTCACGACCGTCCACGCTGAGATCGGACGCATCCAGGAGTCCGAGGTCACCGGTGCTGGCTGGTACCCGCTTCCGGTGGCAGAGCGTCTGGTCGGGCCTCGTATCGCGCGAGTGGTGCACGCGTTGGCGTGAACCGTCCCTCAAGCACACGCTCTGGGGGTGCTCCGGTTCATGGGGCGGGGTCGTGTCAGGTGAGCAGCAGGACCCGGGACCAGCCGGTGGTGTAGGTGTCTTTCAGGGCCAGGTGTGTGCCAGCGTGGCCTTCCAGAAGCCCGGGTTCGAGCAGCTGCTCCATCTCGGCGGTCAAGCGTGTGCGTAGATCCTCGATCAGCGGGGCGAACCGCTGTGGGGTGCGGCTATCAGCGGCGACGGCGCGGGCGAGGTTCACCAGCCCGGCCCAGCCGTGGCAGAGCGAGGCGTCACTGATCTTTCCCAGGGCGGTCGGGTTGCTCAGGGTCCGCACGAAGGTATCTTCCACCGCCCGACGTCGAACCTCGTCGGCCAAGGCGAGAGCGGCCAAATGTTGGGCGCGTGCCAACCCTGGAGTTCCGTAGCACCAGGACGGAGGGCCAGAGTGGATGTCTGTGCGTGAGCTGTTGCTGACGAACCAACGGGGCCACCAGGTGCCTGTCTCGTCGCGGCGCTGGTTGTCGTCCAGCGCTGCGCACAGGGTTTCCATCGCTTCCCGGTGTGCGGGCACGGCGCGGCCGCTGCGGTAGGTGAGTGCGAGCAAGCTCAAGATCCCGCCGAGGCCATGTGCCATGCCGGTGTTGGCGTGACCATGGGGGAAGCCGGGGTCGAGGCGGCCCCACGGGTCGTGGTGCACCCACCAACCGGGGTAGGAACGGCCCCGGTGACGCACCGGTCTGGTGAGGCGGACCAGGTAGGACAGCACGCGCTCCAGCAGTGAGGAACTTGGGTCGATGGCCCACACCGCCACCCCCACCCCGGTGAGGCCGCTGACGAGGTCGTACTCGGTGAAAGAGGCGAGGTCACCCCGGTCGATTCGCTGGTGTGCGGCCTCCAGCCGCTGAACAGTCATCTGGTGCAGGTAATCGCGGACGGCGGCGCGAGCCTGCTGGTAGTGGCCAGGCGGGGTGTGGGCGAGGGTGAAGGCCACTGCGGGGAGGCCATGGAAGAGCCCGGCGCGGCCCGTGGGGTCGGTGACCCCACCGGCCAGGGACCTGCTCAGCCAGGTGTGCACGATCTCAGGCGGGCTGCCTTGGGCCAGGTGCGCCAGCGCGATCCCCAGGTCGCCTTGGGCCAGGGACAAGGGGGCGTGGCCGCTGCTCTGCGGTGTGGAGTGCGGGTCAGGTGAGGGCATGGGTGCTCCGGCGGTGGTGGAGCTGGGATAGGACCAGGCTGCGGGTGAGCGCGAGCAGGTGGTGTTCGTCCTCGCGGTCGGGGCCGTGCACACGGTTGTGGTGCATGTGCCACAGCGACGGCAGGACCGCTCGCGGGTGGTCCAGGTGGCGGCGGTAGGCGGCCAAGGCCCGGTCTCGCTGCTCCCACGCGGCGGCAAGGTCTGGGGGGAGTTCGTCGGGGTGGGCGCGCAGGTGGCGGGCCAACGCCAGGGCGTCGCGGTCCACAGGCTGGGTGGAGCGGGGCAGATGCTCGGTGAGCCAGGCAGGGGAGGCGCCCATCGTCTTACTGATCCGCAGCAGGGAGAGAGCGGCCAAGGCTCGGTGCTGGTGGGGGTGCTCGTTCGCAGCGTCCAGTTGTGCGAGCGCGGTGTGGCTGTCGTGGACGAAGACTGTCTCGGCGGCGTCCATGGCCGGGCCCGGCCCGTAGCGGGCGTACTCGGGCCGGTAGGTGTGCACCACCAGCGTGTGGAGCAGACCCGACGCGCGCAGCTCCTGCCCCCACAGGCCCAGAGCCGATTCCAGGGTGCCGGCCGGAGCCGTAGCCTGCAGGCGTAGCCGCAGGTGGGGGCCGTTGTGGTCGCGGTAGCGCACGAACCACGCCTTGACCGGGGCGTCCGAGTGCTCGCGCAGGTCGGGCAGGGCGGCCAGGACGTGGAGGAACAGGGACGCGTCGGTGTACAGGTGAGCGGACAGCCATGTGTCGCTGCCAGCCTTTTCCAGGTCGCGGCTCCCCAGGGCTATCGGAGAAGGCGGGGGCCCGGGTCGGGGCGTGGGGGGTGTGGTGGTGCCCATGGGAAGGACGAGCTCGTGGGCGTGGCCATCGCACCAGGCGAACCCGGCTGGGTCAGGTGCCTCGGTGAGCACAGCGGTGCCGTGCCGGTCCAGGTGCTCGCGCAGCAGGAACTGGTGGGCCTGCTGATCCAGGTCCAGTGGTAGGTGCCGTTCACCGTCGGCCAGTAACACGCGTTGGGGGAGCGGCAGGTGGGGGCGGGTGCGCGCCACGGGCCAGTTGGCGCGGGTCAGGCGCCACTGGGCGGGGGACAAGATCACGCGTCCGGTGCGCAGCCGCGGTAGGAACGGGGTGCGTGCGGTGGCCTGGGGCCATAGGTGAGGGGTGAGGTAGAGGCTGGTGCGTGCCTGGGGCAGTTCGGTCACGAACCGGGCCAGGGGGTGGGTGTAGTGGCGGGTGTCCAGTGCGCTGGGGTGGAAGGGCTCCAGGATCCTTTCCGTGGGGGTATGCACCAGGCGTAGGTGGTCGGGGTCGATGCGCACACCCACCTCGCGGGGATCGATGACCTCAACATCAGGCCGCGCGGGCGGGTGGGTGTCGATGACCAGAACCCGGGAGGCCATCACCGGGGTGCGCGCCACGTGGGCGGCGCTGTGCGCCAGGGGTGGGGCCAAGACCTGTACAGGCACCGCGCTTTCGGTCAGGGTGGGCAGGTGTGCGTCCACTGGCTCGGTGGGCACCATGCCGTCCAGGTGAGCGAACCGGCCGGTGAGGGTTCCCACCCCCTTGGACAGCCCGGTGATCCACAGTTGGTAGTCGCCCGCGTCGACCGCGGCAGCGGAATCGGCCAGCAGGTGGGCGCGGACCTCGGCGTGCGTGGGTGTCCGCTCGGGAGCTCGGGCGGTCAGATGTGCCCAGACCGGAGCGTCCAGGTCCACCTCCACCTGGCCGCGCAGGGCAGCGCTCTGGGCTGCGGCGACCAGTTCTTGGTCCTGATCGGGTGCCATGTCTGAGGCGGGCGGGGGCAGGCGGGTGCCGGTGAAGGAGGAGGGCCAACCCAGCCCGGCGGGGCCGGTCAGAGTGAGCAGGTCCACGATCGAGCCTTGGCCGTAGGTGTCCAGGCAGCGCCGGTGGTAGTCCACCCACGCCGGGGGGCCCGACGGGTGAGGGGCCAGGCAGGCCGCCACACCGGCCGCGCGGGCCGCCTCCCGTGCCACGTTGTGGTGCACGCTGGCCTGTGCCCCCAGCCGGGTGTCTACCGCCACCTCCGGGCCGGTGTCGAGGTTGACTGAGGCCAGGTGTTCGCGGACCTGGTCGCGCAGTGGCGGGCGTTCGGCAGCGTTGGTGGCGGGGTGGTTGTGACGCTCCAGGGCCTGGGCGGCCATGGCCAGGTCGGCGTGGTGTGCGGCCAGGTGGGCCAGAGGGCGGGGGTGCCACACGGGCGCTGGTGCGGAGCTGATCAGGAGGCGGTGGTCGACCAGATGGGCGACCAGGGCGGTGACCGTGTTGGGATCGGTGGTGGGGAACTCCCGGGTGAGAACAGCGTGGAGTTCTTCCACGGGTGTGGGGGCGCGGGCGTGCTCCAAGGCTAGAGCGACGGCGCGGGTGTGGCGGATGGACACTGTGGCGGCCTGGCGCGGGTCATCGCGGTGCGGTGCGTGCGCCAGGACGAGCCGATCGCCGTGAACGCGTGCCGTCTGTGAGGCCACCACGGTGATAGGCCCCGTGGGGGCGTGGTTCGCGCAGGTGTGGGCTGCCAACCAGCGAGGGGCGGGGTGGGCGATCTCCTGGTGTGTGTCGGTCCAGGACACGCTGGTGGAGGTGGCCAGATCCAGGGGGGCCACCCCGGCGAACAGTCCGAAGGGCGTGGCTCGCCCGTGAGCGCGCAGCAGGTAGCGCATCAGCGCGCACGTGGCACGCCGAACCCTCTTGTCCGCAAGCGCTACGTCGGCGCGGATCACTCCAGCCAGGTATCGGGCCAGAGAGGGGCTGGCGGTTTCTACCGCCGCCCGCAAGGCGTGGTCGTCAAGGAAGTGCTCGCCGATCCAGGATCTCAGCTCCTCGGGTGAAGCGGTGGAGGGATCCGGCCACTGCTGCCCGGCCCTGGTGGGTCGGGTCGCGGCGCGCAGTGAGGCGGTAAGGGATGTCAGGGGGGTGTACACCACGATCCGTTCTGCTCAAGGCGCCAACCGGGGGCCGGGTGCTCGCCGGAAACGGCGAACACCCAGCCAGGCACGGGGTGCTATCCGTTCTGGGTGCAGCTCGGGGTGCAGGCGGACTCGCAGGTCTGCCCGCAGCCGTCGTTGGTCATCGACCACAGCGACTCGTCGATGACCGGGACCTGGACTCGCAGGTCCAGGTCGAAGAGGTCATCGGAAGTCGAGGCCGGGGCGCGGTCGCGGCTGGTGGGCACCAGCCCGGCGGGGGTGGGGGTTGCGGTGAGTGCGCTCACGGTGACTCCTTTATTCGAAGGGGTTGGTGGTCCAGTTCAGGACCGTGTGGGTGTGCCGTTTGGACACGACACGCCCTGCGGGAAGGTCTTCGGCTGAGGTGTCGGCGGGCACCAGGTCGATGCGCGGGCCCGGTCCACCGCGGTGGTCGCGGTCCCACACACCGATCAGTTCGACCATGTTCTGGGCGGCCTGGCGGGCCTGGGCGCCGTGGCCGACGGCTCCGAACTCGTAGAGCTCGGGGTCCTCAGTGCTGGGGCGCAGAGCCCGGTAGGCGAAACTGGCCCCGTCTTCGCTGACCAGGGCCGGGGTGCCCATGAGCACGACCGGACGGAGCAGATTGGAGGTGATCGCACCGCGCTGAGCAGTCAGCAGCGCCCACCCGTCGGCGGCCGACGCCAGGTACAGGTCCAGGGCATCGGTGGGTTCGTTGGCGCCCACGCACACCCCCGACCAAACGGTCACCCCTTCCTGAGCCAGGGCCTGGCGCAGCGCCTCGACGTCCACCTGTGGGCCGTCCTCCAACCGCAGCCCGACCTGGGCCCCCTCCTGCTGGTGCAGCAGCGGCATGTGCTCCCAGTGCTCCCCCGCGCCCTGCATGCGCACGAACCCGCACATGTCCGCGGCCAGGCAACGCCACCGGCCCGGTTCCTCGCCTCGCTCCAGCGTCAAACAGCGGGTCAGGCCGCGGATGCGCATGGGCACCACCACACGCCCGCCCACCGCCAACTGCTCCTCCCAGGCCGGGGCCAGATCCCAGGCGCCGGCGGTGACGACGATGCGGTCATAGGGGGCGCGGGCGGCAAAGCCGTGTTCTCCGTCGGTGACCGCCAGGTGCACCTGACCGATGCCAGCTTCCATCAGGCACTCTTCGGCGCGCGCGATGACCTCAGGGTCGATGTCGATGGAGGTCACCTGCCCCGTCTCGCCGACCAGGTGGGCGATCAGAGCGGCGTTGTAGCCGCCGCTGCCGATCTCCAGCACCCGGTGTCCGGGGCGGATGTCGGCGCGCTGGAGCATGAGCGCGATGATGCTGGGAGCTGACACTGAGCTGAGCGCGACCTGCGTGGCCTTGTCGTGTTTGGTGACGATCGCCTGGTGCTGGTCGTAGGCCTCGGCCAACGGCAGACCGGGCACGAACACCTCGCGCGGCACGGTACGCAGCGCCTCTTCGACCCGGTCAGGCAGCCTCTCCATATCCAGGTCGGCTCGCTCCTTGACCAGCGCATCAACCATGCTCTGGCGCGCCTGCTCCGGGGTCAGGGCGGATGTTGGGGGCACGGACACTCTCCAAGCGTTCGTCGTGGACAGGTGCAACGACCATGGCAGAGACCACACGCGAGCCGCAGGCACTCCACACCCTTCACCGCCAGGTCCTCGCAACGCCCCACTGCTGGATCGCTGGGACGCCGACCTTCAGCTGTGTGACGTTTCGTTCGCAGCATGTGATCGATCCGCTGTGACCAGAGTCGCGCGTTCCCGTCCGCAGGAGAATGACGATCCACCGAACCAACACCGCACCGTCACCGAACCGGGTTGGTTACGCTGAGCCCGCATCGGAAGGGAAGAGGAGAGGAGGTGCCCTGGGATGACCACAGTGAGCAGGTGGACCGGTCGCGAAGCAGGGCTGCTGCGCACAGCCTTGAGGATGACGCTGTGCGAGTTCGCCCACTACCTAGGCATCAGCGACCGCACCATCTCCAAGTGGGAGGCGGGCGGTGCAGGCGTGGTGCCCCGACCGCACAGCCAGGCCCTGCTCGACACCGCCCTAGCCCGCGCCTCACCAGAAGCCCGACGCATCTTCGAGCACACGCTCACCGCGCCCCTGCGCCCCCAAGTCCCCTCGCCACGGCGCTCAGGAGCGATCGCCGTGGAATCCCACAAGTTCATTCCGGTGTTCATCGGCACGGACGCCGCAGCCGCGCTCACGGCCGCCTACCCGGCCTCAGTGCCTCGACCGACTCTGTGGCTGCAGCACGTACACACCTTGCTGGACCACCCCCAAGCGCGCAGCTGCACTCTGTACGTCTTCTCCTGCGGCGTTGCCCTCTTCCACCTGGTGCAGGACCGCACACCGCGCGACCTCACCGAACTAGCGCTGTGGCGCTACCGCACCTACGCCCACGACCTTCCCTGGGCCGAACAGACCCTTCACCAGGCCCTTCACCACGCCTCCCCCGACCCACCGCCAGCTGCCGAATACGTTCTCTCCCTCTACCGCTTGCACCACGGCCCCTGGGAAGGCGAGCGGCTGGACACCGCCCTGCGCCTGATGTCTACACCCTCGGTCCTGGTCGACCGGCAATCCCCTGGAGGCCCGCACCCGGCCGACCCGTCCGTGGAGAAGGACCTGCTCGACCGCGGCTTCGACCACCAGGACATCGTCTCCTTCGGAGTGCCCAACGTCGCCCTCGGCCACGCGAGCTGGTCCGGCGTGGCCTACCACGCCCACGCGCCCGAACGCGCCCTAATGATCGATGAACTCCTCACCTGCGAACTCACTGTGCAGGCCCTGTGGTGCTTTTGCCGCAGGGTCGAAGCGATGATCGAACAGGGCCAGGACCCGGTCATGCCCGAACCCTACGGATGGCGTTTCCTGCGCGCGGCGCACTCCCGGCTGGTCACCGCACGCGCCCAAGAGACCGCCCAGTACCGTCTGATGCGCGAGGCGGTCATGGCAACCAGTGGTCTCACCGAACGATTGCGAGCAGCGCAGGAGGCCCTGCGGGACACTCACACCGACACCGTGGAAAGGCAGTAACGGCATGGACACCACACACCAGGCGCTCATCGTCGTCGACGTCCAGAACGGCTTCCTCAACCACCACAGCCGCCCCATGCTGGCGACGCTGTCACGGCTCCTGACCGCCTGGGCCCCTGCAGGGCGCCCCGTGGTGTTCACCCGTTACTTCAACTACCCGGGCAGCTCCTTCGACCGGCTCCTGAACTGGACACGGCTCCAAGAGCCACCGGAGACCGACATCGCCGCCGAGATCGCCCACCACGCCACCGGCGCCGCCGCGGTGATCGACAAGAGTGGGTACTCGTGCTTCACCGACGACTTTCGCACCCTGGTGGAACAACGAGGCTGGCAGGACCTGTACTTCTGCGGCGTGGCCACGGAGAGCTGCGTCCTCAAATCGGCGGTGGATGCCTTCGAGCTGGACCTGAACCCCTGGATCGTCACTGACGCCTCGGCCAGCGACGCCGGAGCCGACGTGCACCAGGCCGGGCTCACCGTCGCCCGACGCTTCATCGGCGCCCACCACCTGGTCACCACCGACCAGGTGGTGTCCGAACTCGTTTCCTCCACGGCCCCGGGGGCGGAGGTGGTGTCATGACTCTCACGTCCGCTGTTGACGCTGATCTGCTCATCATTGGTGGCGGTCCCGCTGGTTGCGCCGCCGCTCTCATGGCCGACAGCTTGGGTTTGCGCACCGTCCTGGTCGAAGAGCACACCGTGCTGTGCCACAAACTCCGCCACATCGGCGACCTGGTCAACGTTCCTGGTGGCCACACCACCGGCCACGCCTTAGCTGAGGCGATCACCCGCGACATCGACCGCACCCGTCACTGCGTTGCTCTCCTAGGGCAACGGGTGGACTGTCTGCAGGGAACCGACAGCCATGTCACCGCCACGGTCACCACCGGAACAAGCATTACCGCGCCGCACACTGTGGTCTGTACCGGTGTCGCTCCACGCCCTGTGCATGAGGCCGACTGGATCACCACACCGCCCGGCTTGACCCCGCCACCCCTGTGGGAGGCCCACCCCACCGCCGCAGGAGACGCCCCCCGTGATGTCCTCGTGCTCGGTGCTGACCGCCCTCTGGGCACCCACCTGAGGGCCCACCCCCACACCCGCGACCGCTTCCTTGTCGTCTACCCGCCCGCTGATATCTACAAGACCGACGAGATCCGTGACGACCCCCGGGTCCACCTGCTGCCAGCACACCATGTGGCCTTGAACGAGACAGACCGTCTGCGGGTCGACATCACCGACCACCGTGGGCAGGTGACCTCCTGGTCGGCTGATGCCGCCTTCACCAACATCGGTGGACGGCCCAACCCGCCCGCTAGGGGAGTCATCAGCGCTCCGGACGGTTACTGCCCACCCGAGGGTCAACATCCGCGTATCCGCATCGCCGGTGATTTGCGCTCGGCACGCTTCCAACGCATCACGACCGCCATGGGATCGGGCAGCGAGGCTGCCCTGGCCGCCTACTACACCGCTGAAGCCACCTCGAAGACACAACTTCGATGACCCATGGACGAAGGGTGGACATAGCCCAGGCGCGGGCGACCGCAGTGTCTGCTCTCAACGGCCCACCATCGAGATCCTTCACCGCGCTTGCCATCGGTCGATACCGCGGGCGAGGTTGCTCACCAAACCAGGACCGTGCGCGTGTGCGGCTTGTCCAAGACCCGGACTCGGTCGGTGGGCAGATGGGCGTCGGGCGTCCCGCTGGGCCAGACCTCGATCCGCGCCATGGAGCCGTCATGGCGGTCCCAGGCTCGGAGGATGTCGATGTAGTCCTGGGCGGCGCGCTCACCGTGGGGTCCGTAGGCGAACACCCCGACCTCGAACCGGCCTTCGCCCAGGGGTCGCTTGGTGCGCACCGCCACGCTTCCCCCATCGGCGAGCACCACCGGGACCGGTTGGCGGGCCAGCGGCCCGGCAGGGCCGTGTTCGAGGACGTCACCGGCCACGTGCAACATCGCGTACCTGTCGGCGTGGCCCGCGATCCACAGGTGCAGCCGGTCGGGGTGCGTGAACTCGATCCCTGGCCAGAACTCCGTACGGGGACCGTGCAGGGCCTCGCGCAGCACAACCACGTCCACCGGCTCCTCCGCGCCGTACAGGGCGATGTCCTCCCCCTGCACGGCGATCCCGCGCTCCTCGTGCGCTCCGGCGCCCTGCATGGGCACGAACACGGTCAGGTGGTGGTCGGGGCGACTGACCAGGTGGTCGCCCGTGCGGTCGAGCGCCACGGTGCGGTTCACCCCCCGCAACCGCATCGGGGTGACCAGACGGCCGGTGTCGGTGAGCTGCCGAATCCAGGCCGGGGGCAGGTCCCACGCCCGGACGGTGACGATGATGCGGTCATAGGGAGCGAACGCGGCCACCCCGAACTCGGCGTCACCGGTCACCACCCGCACGGCCTTGTACCCGGCCTCGTCCAGGTAGCGGCGTGCCCGGTCGGTGACCGCCGGGTCGATGTCGATGGTGGTGACCTCACCCTCGACGCCGACGAGTTCAGCGATCAGCGCGGCGTTGTAGCCACCGGAGCCGATCTCCAGCACCCGCATGCCGGGTTCGAGACCGGCCTGGTCGAGCATCATGGCCTGCACCCGTACCGCGGACATCGAGCTGGTGATGAGCCCGTCCTCGGCGCGCTGGATGGGCGGTGCGTAGTCGGTCGCGTAGGCCTCCTCCAGAGCCACCTCGGGCACGAACACGTGCCGGGGAACCTCCCGCAACGTCTGCTCGACCCGCGGCGAGATCGGGGTCATGCCCCACTCTCCCTGGAGCCGGATCAAGGTGTCGACCATGTCGTGGCGGGCCTGGTCGGGACTCGTCGTTGGCGTAACAGGCATGCGTGTCCTTCGTGATTGTCGTCTTTGGCACACACTCGACCAAGCGGACACGCTCCTTCGCGAGGAAGTGCGAGAACCGATCCATGCAGCGTTTCCGTACTCCGACGTGCGGCTTGGACGCGGGCTTACCCGTCTCTCCCCCTTCTTCCCCTTGCGGAGAGCGGTAGCCCTGGGCGATCTCTCAACCACAGTGAACACCAGTGTTTTTCGCATCCGGACAACTCCCCTGCCTGCGCTTTGGGCTGGAAGGCAGAACAGCACGGAATGTCTAGATACGGGTCCGTGCGCGGTCCCCGGGATGTTCAGGTGGAGTCCGCAGCCACGGCCTGGGACCTGATTAGTTCGCCGAGGAGAAGGAGTTCCCCCGCATCAGGGGGAGGAGAAAGGCCGTCGAGGTGATGGGACCGCTCTGGCGTGTGCTGTCGGGTATGACGGCGGTGTGGAGGTCGGGTGTGGCCCACAGGTGTGTGCTCAGCGGTCGCAACGCCACCCGTTCGGAAAGCGGGTCCATGGGGCACACCAGAGTGGCCTGGCCGTGCGTCACAGCCCCGGCTTGAGGGGTGATGGTCAGGGCCGTTCCCGCAGCTGTCCGCACCATCGCGGCCGGAGCACCGCTGTTCCCGCTGTCCCATCGTTGGAGGGTGAGCAGGCTCGGATCCCAGAACAGAGAGAACCCCACTCCATTCCTCACCTGGTAGGCGGGGCCGAACCACTCACCCATGGTGGCGGCGAGGCCCAACGACTCCTCCTCACCCTCCCCCTCTTCTCCGTTGCTGTGGGAGGCGACCACGAGACCCGGCGGGCGGTGGCTCGTCCCGTACACGCTCTCGCACGCCTCCTCCATGCGCTCTGGGGTCGCGACGTCGGCTATGGCCGCCATCTCCAACGTCATCGGTACCCAGCCGACATCGACCTGGGTGGTGCGGGCGCCAGCCGCCTCCAGTACCTGCCGCCACATCACCTGCGCGGTGATGTCCAAGACGTCCAGGACCGCGTGCACCACGTCAGGGCGATCCGGCAGAGGCCGCCCTGCCTCCAACTGTTCGATGAGTGCCTGGCCAACGCCTACCATGTCGGCCAGGTCGGTGAGCGACCATCCGCGGTGGTCTCGCCTGGTTCGGATCACCGCACCCACGTTCACCCGCACCGGTCACCCCCGAGCGTGAGCGGCTGAAGAGCGCACAGCTCTTCCACGTGCGCGTCCAGGTGCTGGCGTTGCGCGTGGGGCAGGGCGATCTCCACTACCTGGCGGGCCCGGTCGGTCTCTCCTACCGCCAGTAGGGCCCGGGTCAAAGGGGCGGAGATCCCCACGATCTGGTCCAGGTCCTGGTAGTCGGTGGCCCGATCCCAGGCTGCGGTGAGGTCTGTGACCGCCTTGGCATGGTTACCGACGGCGAGGGCGACCTCCCCCATCCTTCTGCGCACCCGCCACACCCGCTCCTCCCATCCCACGTCCCCGGCCGTGTCCAGGACCCGCAGGAACCGCTTCTGCGCCAGAGCGGTATCCCCTCGGTGCAGCGCCAAGACGCCGAGTTCCTCATGGACTTGGGCGCGGGCGGCGCGGTCCCCGGTGGAGGCGAGCAGGTGCTCGGCTTGCTGGAGTACGTGTTCGGCCTCAACGAGTTCGCCTTGGCCCTGAAGGCGTTGGGCGAGCTCCCTGAGGGAGGAAGGGGTGGTAGCGGGCATGGGAGGACTCGATTCGGTTCGGTGGCGGTCAGGGGCGGGTGAGGAAGGACAGGACCCAACGGGGGAAGCCAGGGTGGGGCGCGCGGCCCCTGTGCACCTCGGTGGCCGAGGTGTCCTCGCAGGGAGTGAACACGCGCTCCACGTACCCCCGGCAGGTGTCGGGTGGGTGCATGGGCCCTGGGGTATCGCCTGGACGAGTCCAGACGTCATGGCGCGAAGAGTTGGCGTCACTGCTCATGTGTCCCTCCCCGCGAGGCGGAAGGAGTGGTCGCGCAGCGCTCGGCCGGTGGAGGCAAGCTCGTCGATCACCGCGATCAGCCCGCGCGCCAGCTCGGGGTCGGTCAGGTGTGTGGTGCCGTCAGGGGCCCCGAGCATCGTGTGGTGGTGCACGAGGATGACTCCGGAGACGTACACCTCGATCTCGGGGAGGGGGCCGGTGCGCTCCAAGGAGGCGACGTGCGCGCAGTTCATCACACGCACCTGCTGGCCGGCGTTCGCGCGGTAGGCCAACTGTTCGCGCAGGTAGCGGGTGTAGGGGGTGGGGGTGGTGGGCGCCACCCACACCACCCGGGTGCGGTCCGCGCCCTGGGGGGCGTGCCGTGCGACACGGCGCTCGCGGTCGCGGAGCCGCTGGTGCCAGGTGTGCATGTCGGCCAACGCCTGCCCCTGCTCGCCCCGGTACCACTTCTCCCATGCGGGGGTGATGGGGGGCATGGAGGTCAGGCGCAGCAGGCACCGGGGGAGCCCGTGCTGGTCGGCGGCCGTGGTGAGGCGGGAGCGGGCCGAGGAGACCTGTTTGCCCTGCAACCGCGAAGCCACGCCTGCCTGCTCCGTTGTGTGGTGGAGGAGGTCGAAGAGCGTGACGAGGCCGTCGGTGGTGCGCACCAGGTGGTCCACCAGGCTGCGGGTGAGGACGTGGGTGCGGGCGCGGTGTGGGCTGGGGTGCAGGGTGCCCTCGTCGATCAGCAACCCTAGGCGCCGCGGCTTCAGACCGGTCAGCTTCACGGCGGTGGCGCGGGGGATGTCCTCTCCGGCGGCGGCCAGCGCCAGGGTGCGCTCGGTCAGGGTCTGGACGAGGGTGGGCGTGGTGGTCGGCAAAAGGGGTCCTCAGGTCGTGGGGTGTCGTAGGGAGTGGGTGGTGCGGTGCGGGAGTCTCCTCCCCATGGCGCTCTGGCCGCGCGTCTGGGTGGGCCTCGCCCGCACCGCACCGGCTCAAGAGCACAGGGCCGGGCTCCGCGCCAGGTAGGTGGCGTAAGGGGTGGCCGCCGAGCGCAGCCGGTCGGCATCACGCCGGGCCGCTGCCACCAGGGCCGGGGAGGTCAGCACCTCTACCGCCAGGCCCTCGGGGGCGAAGCCGTCGAAGTCCAGGGCCAGGAGGGCGTCCTCGCACAGCACGAAGTCGTCCATCCCCTCGACCAAGGCGCGTTGCGGTCCGGTGTGCAGCACACGCAGGACCTCCCCGGGCACCACACCGCAGGCGTGGATTCCGGCTACCCGGTGAACCGGTAGGGGGCCGCCCCACGCCTCATCCACCACCACGACCCGGGTAAGGGTGCGCGAGCGCACCACTGTCCCGGGGACGGCGAGGCTTACCGACCGGTGAGGGGCGGGGGCCCTGGTGAGCCCGGCCCGGGGCTTGGGGCAGTGGGGGCGGGTCTGCAACCGGAACACGGCGCGCGAGGTATGGAGCAGGTGGTGGACGCGGGGATGGTCGGGGCGCAGTCGCATGGCGGGGTTCCTGTCCGCGGAGAGCGAGAGACGGGGAGGGTGTGGGGCCCGGCTGCGGGCCAGGCCCCACACCTGGGGGCGAAGGACGACTTCGCCCCTGGGAAGGCCCGCGTCTTCCCCCTGTCCGCGGGCTGTGGCGTGGGGGTCGTCCGACCGGGCAGGCGACGGACGACCAGTCACTGAAGGCCCCCTCAGAAGGAGCTGGGGGTGAGCGTCTGGGAGGCCGCCACCAGCCGCTCGAAGGGGGCCTCGTACAACGGGACGGCCGTGGGGGCCAGCGCGATCAGCCCGGAAGGGCCTTCCAGGCTGACCTGCCCATCGCGGAGCACGAAACCCAGGGTTCACGGTTCGACGGCATCGGCGGGCAACAGCCTCAGGTCCACATGCCCCAGCCCCGCCACACGGCGCAGGTGCGCGAGCTGGGCCTCCATCACCGTCTCCTCCACCCCGCACACCAGAGCCAGCTCGGTGATGACGTAGGTCCGCTGGTGGCCCGCCCCGTGGAGCAGTTCGTCGTGGCGCCGCATCCGCATCTCCACCGTGCGTCGCACCATCGCCCGGTCGGCATCGTGGACGCAGGCGGTGATCACGGCGCGGGCATACTCCCGGGTCTGTACCGCCCCGGGCAGGAGAGCGGGGGAGAAGGACCGGGTGGGGCCGCAGCGTTCCCGGTCCAGGATCAGCCGCTGGGGAGACGTGGGCTCTTGGGGCAGCGCGGTGGTGGTCATCGCGGGGGTCTCCGTTCAGGGGTGTGGTGAGTCAGCCGACGGCGCGGTGGGCGCGGTGGCGGTCGGCGCGACTGGTGGCGTAGCGCTGGGCGGCGAGCCGGTCGCCCAGCTCGGCGGAGGTGCGGGCGGTGAGGGTGTCGAGCACGCCGTGGGTGCGGTTGGTGGCGGGGGTGCGGCGACGCGCTGTGAACCAGATAGGTCCGGTCTCGGTGCGGTCGTAGGTGATCTCCCACCCCGGGTAGCCCGCCCGCAGGGCGAGGACCTGGTTGACGGAGGTGATGGGCTGGTGCAGGGACGCGAGCGTCGTCTCGCCGCGCAGGGTCAAGGCTTCGTCGTCGTGGTGGGCCAGCACTCGTCCGGCCGTGTCGCGGGTCGGCTCCCATCCGGCCAGCCACCCTCGGTCGCACAGGGTGGGGGAGAGCCAGGACCACGTCGCCCACACGACCAGGCGGCCCGTCTCGTCGAGCCGGGTGCCCCAGGAGTCGGCGAACGCGTCGACGATCAGCAGACCGCGCCCGTGTTCGGCGTCCGGGTCCGGGTCCTGTTCCTGGAGGGGGTCGACCGCCCGGCTGTGGGGGTTGGTGACTTCCAGGGTGAGGGTCATCAGGCCGTCCTCGACCAGGTCAGCGCTCAAACCGACCAGCCCGGGGGAGTTGGATGTGATGCCTTCGCGGATCGCGTTGGACACCAGTTCGCTGACCACGAGCACAGCGTCGTCGCTCACCGTCTGAGGGGTGTTCGGGGGGAGGTGCCGAGCGGTGTACAGGCGGCTCACCGCCACAGATCCGGCATCGCACCGCAACGCAGCACAGCCGGGCAGTGCGAGGAGCTGGTGTTGTGAGGGAGGCATGACAGTCACCTGCTTGGGTCGACGAGTGACGGAATGATGCTGAACCCCCGGTATTCCGGAGGAGTTCCCGCTAGAATCAGAGTCTGCATCGGAATCATCACTTTGCGCAAGACTCCCAGGGAATAATTCCCTGAGCAAGTATGCGACAAGTTGGATCGAGCTGGGGGAATGGGACACACTGGAGGCGTCCACCACCGGAAGGTCCCCATCCATGAGCCGCACTAGCGGAACGGTCGCGTCCGTCCCCCGTCGTGTCGTCGCCTACGCCATGCGCGACGCGCGCAAACGAGCTGGCAAGACGGTCACCGAATCAGCCGCGATCGCAGGTCTGGCCCAAGGCACTCTCACCAAGTACGAGAAGGCCGAGAACCCCTTCCCGAAGGCGATCGTCTACCGGCTCGCCGACTACTACGGGATGGACTCGGACGCACGTGACCAGCTCGTGGAGCTTGCTGGACGCAAGGCGCTCGGGTGGTGGCAGAGCAACGAGCAGATCCCCGCGTGGTTCGCCAGCTACGTCGCCTTCGAAGACGAGGCCGGGGTCATTGTGACCTTCGAGGACGCGGTCATTCCTGGTCTGCTGCAAACGCCGGAGTACGCCAGGGCGCTCCTGGGAGCCGACCTGCGGGCAGGTACCCCCGAAGAGATCACGGCCCAAGTGGACGTGCGCATCCAACGACAAGCCCGCCTGGCTACGGAAGAACCCCTGCATCTCCACGTCGTCCTGGGCGAGGCCGCCCTGCACCGTCCCGGCGGTGACGCCCAGACCATGCGCGACCAACTCGCCACCCTCATCGAATGGTCGGCACGCGACAACATCGACCTACGGGTCCTACCTTTCGATGCCGGTGTGCACACCAGCAGCGAGACCGCCTTCACCCTCATGCGCTTTCCCAGCCCCTTGCAAGGGGTCGAAGTGCGCGACGTCTGCTACATCGAGTACAAACTCGGCGCCGTCTACCTCGAAGAGGAAGCCGCCACCGAATTCAGCGAGGTACACGAGAACCTGCGTCAACAGGCACTCGGCCCCGCGGAGTCGGTCCAGCTCATCCAACGTGTGATGGATGAGCGCTATATGAGGAGCGATGCGTGAACGAACGTGAGTCCGAAGACCTGTCGACCTGGCACAAGAGCAGTTACAGCGGCAGTTCCGGGGGCAACTGCGTGGAGGCCAGAGAGGGGGAGAGGTGTGCGGTACGTGATACAGCCCATCGATCCTTGGGGACGCTGGAGGTGCCCGCTGGTGAGTGGAACGCTGTCCTTGTCTCACTGAAGAAGCCCTGAGACGAAACCGTCTCCGCCGGCCGAATCGGCGGGAACGACAACGTTCCCAGCATGCACGAATGTCGTGCCACCTCGCGAGGCGAAGGTGGCACGGCAGTGCTGCGCCACGCCGGAATCGACGTCGAGTCCGGGGAACTCGCTGAGGAATCCGTACGCTGCTCCGGGACCGACCCGCGCCACAACACCACATCCCCGACGGGGCGGTCAGCGCGTATCCCGCCGACGGTGTACCTGGCTGCGTCGAACAGCCGCCGCCACACACGGTGAGGCAGAGACGCATCGGGGTACTCGGCCAACGACTAGACCGCGGCCAGATGCTCACTGGGCACCTGGTCACTGATCTGCTTGAACGCCCAAACGCGGGCCACTAGAACCTGCTTGGATGTTCCTCACCCCTGGTCAATGTCGACGGACACGACCACCCCAGAGGGCAGCTGGGACGGTTAGCGCTCCCAGAACTGCCACCACCGTCGTGGCCGCTGATGCAGCCGAGCCAGGTTGCCTTGGGCGATAGCGAGGCTGTGTTCGTCCCCGGTAGCGCGAAACCCCTGTACGGCCCGCTCGAATGCCTCGCGAGCTTCTTGCTCTCGCCGTACCTCGGCCAGGGCACCGCCGAGGTTGTTCCACGCCGTCGCCTCGCCGCGGGCGCCGCCCACCTGCTGGTGAAGGTCGCGTGCGCGGGTGTGGGCCTGGATCGCCTCCTCGAATCTGCGCACCTCGCGCAGGGCACCGCCGAGGTTGTTCCACGCCGTCGCCTCGCCGTGGACGTCACCTATCTGCTGGCAGTAGGCCAGGTCGTGGATGTGGGCGTCGATCGCCTCATCGAACTGGCGCACCTGGCGCAGGGCGAGGCCGAGGTTGTTCCACGCCGTCGCCTCGCCGTGGGCGTCGCCCACTTGCTGGTAAAGGTCGCGTGCGCGGGTGTGGGCGTCGATCGCCTCATCGAACTGGCGCACCTGGCGCAGGGCGAGGCCGAGGTTGTTCCACGCCGTCGCCTCGCCGTGGGCGTCGCCCACTTGCTGGTAAAGGTCGCGTGCGCGGGTGTGGGCGTCGATCGCCTCATCGAACTGGCGCACCTCGGCCAAGGCGTTACCGAGGTTGTTCCACGCCGTCGCCTCGCGGTGGGCGGCGCCCACCTGCTGGAAGGCCTCGCGTGCGCGGGTGTGGGCCTCGATCGCCTCCTCGAATCTGCGCACCTCGCGCAGAGCACCACCGAGGTTGTTCCACGCCGTCGCCTCGCTGCGGGCGCCGCCCACCTGCTGGTGAAGGTCGCGTGCGCGGGTGTGGGCGCTGATGGCCTCCTCGAACCTGCGGGCCTGGCGCAGGGCGTTGCCGAGGTTGGTCCATGCCGTCGCCTCGCCGCGGGTGTCGTCGTGTTGGTGGGCGGTGTCGCGGGCCAGGGTGTGCACGGCGATGGCCTCCTCGAATCGGCGCCGCAGGCCCAGGTATCCGGCCAGGGTCGCGGGCAGGCGAATGGCGGTGGTGGTGTGGCCGATCCGGTGGGCGGTGTGCGCGGCGGCGATGAGGTTGTCGTGCTCGGCCTCCAGCCACGCCAGAGCCTGGGCCCGCCCGGTGAACACTGCGGGCGGGGTGTCGCCGTTGAGGGCCCGCAGGTGGTCGTCGGCCGCGGCGGCCGTGGTCGTGTAGAAGTCCAGCAACCGAACCAGGGCCCGCTGCCGGGGATCCTCCTGCCCTGTCTGCTCGGTGCCCTGTGCGGGTAGGGGGTGGTGGCGGGCGTGGTTGGCGAGCAGGTCGTGCATGGCCCACCGTCCGCTGGGGTAGGCGGTGAGCAGGTGGGCGGCGGCCAGCTCCTCCAACACCTCCTCCACCTCTTCGTCCTCCAGACCGGTCAGGGCTGCGGCTGCTGCGGTGGAGATGTCGGGGCCTGGGTGGGAGCCCACCAGCGCGAACACCTGCACCCACTCTGGGGACAGGTGGTCCAGGGACGCGGCGAAGACCGCGGTCAGGTCGTCGCGCCCGTCAGTGAAGCGCGCGGTCTCGTCCAGGCGTTGGGCCATCTCGCCGGGTCGCAGGTGCGGTGCGCGGGCCAGCAGGGCGGCGGCGATCTTGAGCGCCAACGGCAGCCGACCACACCGCTGCGTCAGCGCGGCCAGCCCCTCGGTGTCGCCGCTGCGCGGGTCACCCGTTCCCAGCCGGGCGGTGATCAGCTCAACGGCCTCACCGGTGGGCAGGGTGTCCAGGGACAGGGGCTGGTGGCCGCCCACGGCCAGCCGGGCGCGGGAGGTGACCAGGAGCCGGTGTCCGCCGGGGCCGGGCAGCAGGGGTTCGACCTGGTCGAGGTGGTGGGCGTTGTCGGCCACCACCAGTACCGGACGACCGCGCTCGTCAGCCCGGGACAGGGACTGGAGGGCGGCCCGGTAGAACCCGGCGCGCTCACCTACCTCCACGGGGATGTCGTCGGGGTCCACGCCGACCTGGCGCAGCAGGGCGTCCAGAGCGGCCAGGGCTTCCACGGGCGGGGTGTGGGGGGTGTAGCCGTGCAGGTCCACGAACAGATGGGCGCAGAACCACCCTTTCTCCCAGGCTGTCTGGGCGGCCTTGAGCGCCAGCGCGGTCTTGCCCACCCCGCCCATCCCGGACAGGGCCGAGACCACCACCGCCCCCGGCCCATGTGCGGCCGCGGGATCCAGGCGGGCGGTGACCTCGCGCAGGGCCTCGCCCCGGCCGGTGAACCCGTCGGGCGGGCCGGGTACGGCGTCCAACGCCATGGGCGCGACCGGGCTCTGGTGGATGTGGGTGGTGTTGCCGACCCCGCCGTACACAGCTTGGGCTTGCACGGTGAGCCCCGAGGGGTTACCGGTGATGGTGTTGCGCACATCCCTGGGCGGGGGCTGGGGGGCGGCCTCGCTCATGGGCGCTCCTCGCCTCCCGCTGTGCTGGGGCGGGTGGCGCTGCCGACCCCACCCAGGCTCAACACCCAGGCCTTGTTGGGTCCCATACGGCGGATTGTTTCGCGCCCTGGCCCTGACGGACAAGGGTTAAGGGCGTCCACTGCGAGCAGACCTCCTAAACCTACGGTCGGCCGTCCAGCGGGACCGGACGGCCGACCCCAGGTTCCGCGCACCCCTATTTGTCCCTGAACGGCGCTAGTACTGCAACGAACCGAAGCAGCTCCATGATCTGCCCCCTGGGGGTTCTTGCGCCGCTGCCTCTGGCGTCGTCCCAGGTCGTGGCTGCACGGGGGTCGCCTCTACGCTACAGTCTTCGTACGACAGTTCGAATTCGGTGCCTTCCTCCCCGAACGGTGACGCACAGGGGAAGGGGTGTATCCGGTGTTCGCCCACCTGCGGTCGGCGTCCTGGTACTCCTTCCGACACGGCATCGCGGCCCCGGCCCGGCTCGTGGAGCAAGCCGCCGACGACGGCCAGCCCGTACTGGCCTTGACTGACCGCGACGGCCTGCACGGCGCGGCCGAGCACGTGAGCGCCTGCCAGGAGACCGGGCTGAGTCCGGCCCTGGGCGTGGACCTGACCCTGGCCGTCCCCGACGGTGGCCGCGTCGTGGCCCTGGCCCGCGGCGCCCGAGGGTGGACCTCCCTGTGCCACCTGGTCACCGCCGCCCACCACCGCCCCGGCCCGGTCGCCGTCACCCGCGAACAGATCGCCGAGCACCACACGGGCCTGGTGGTGCTGCTGGGCTCCGACTCCGACGTGGGCCGCGCCCTGGCCCAAAGCCGCCCCACCCACGCCCGGACCCTGCTGGCCGCCTGGCGCGCAACCGGCGCCGAGCTGGTGCTGGCCCCACACGACCACGGCGCCCCGGGGCAGCGCCGCACCGCGCGCGCCATGGTCGCACTGGCCGACGCCGAACGCCTGATGGCGGTGCTCACCAACACGGTGCGCTACCCGAACCCAGACGGGGCGGTGGTCGCGCACGCCCTGGACCGCATCCGCCAGCACGCCCCCGGCTCCCACACCCCCCAACCCCGCACCAACACTGCGCATCTGGCCACGGGGGAGCAGATGCTGCAGACCGCCCTGGGGGTGTGCGCGGGCGACCAGGTGCGGGCCCGCCGCTTGGTCGCCCACACCCTGGCCCTGGCCGCCAGCTGCGCCCTGGACCCGACCGCGGACCTGGGCATGGGCCGCACCCACCTGCCCGCCAGGACCGACGCGCGCGCTGAACTGCGTGCCCGCGTATTCGACGGAGCCGCCCGCCTGGGACTGGACCGCTCCCGGGCCGCGCGCGAGCGCACCGAGCACGAGCTGGCCACCGTCGACCGCATGGGGTTGTGGACCTACCTGCTCACCATCGCCGATGCCGCCGATGCCATCCGCGCCCAGGGGATCCGCTGCTTCGCCCGCGGGTCCGCGGTCGGCAGCATCCTCGTCCACCAACTCGGCATCTCCGCCATCAACCCGCTGGAGCACCACTTGGTGTTCGAACGGTTCTGCACCCCCAGCCGCCCAGCCCCCGACATCGACCTGGACGTCGAATCCGCCAGACGACTGCAGGCCTACGACGCGGTGATCGCCTCCCACGCCGGGGCCAGCGCCGCGGTGGCCATGACCGACACCTACCGAGCCCGCTCGGCACTGCGCGACGCCGGAACCGCCCTGTCGATGCCCGCGGCCGAGGTCGAACGGATCGTCCAGGCCTTCCCCCGAGTACGAGCCTCACGCATCACGCAGACGATCCAGGACCTGCCCGAGCTGCGCGCACTGGAAGGGATGGACACCGCGCCGGTGCGCCAGCTGGTGGACCTGGCCCAGCGCCTGTCGGACCTGCCCCGGCACGTGGCCATGCACCCCTGCGGACTGGTGCTCTCCGACCACGCCCTGGGCGACCGGCTGCCCACCCAACCCTCCGGGGCGGGCTATCCCATGGTCCAGGCCGACAAGCACGCCGTGCAGACCTGGGGCCTACTGAAGCTGGACGTGTTGGGGGTGCGGATGCAGTCGTCCCTGGCCCACACCTTGGGAGAGGTGGAGCGCACCACCGGCCGCCGCCTGGACCTGGAAGCCCTTCCCGACGGCGACGCGGCCACCGCGCACATGATGGCGCGCAGCCACACCCTGGGCTGCTTTCAGACCGAGTCAGGGGGCCAGCGGGAGCTGGTGTCGCGGCTGCGCCCGGCCACCGTCGACGACCTGGTGGCCGACATCAGCCTGGTCCGGCCCGGACCGATGGGCGTCGATGTGGTCGGGGCCTACCTCGCCGGACGCGCCGGCACCGCCACCCGAGCCCCGCACCCCGACCTGGCCCCGATCCTGGAGCCCACGGGAGGGGCACTGCTCTGGCACGAGCAACTCCTGCACCTGCTGGATGCCATGACCGGATGCGGCCTGGAACAGGCCGAGAACATGCGCCGCGCCCTGGGCAACGCCCCGGGCAGGCAGCAGGTGCGCACCGAGTTCTACACCCGGGCCGCTGAGCGCGGCCACACCCCCGACACCATCGACCAGGTGTGGGAGCAGGTGGAGTCGTTCTCGGCCTTCGGCTTCTGCCGCGCCCACGCCGCGGCCTTCGCGCTGGTGAGCTACCAGTCCGCCTGGCTCAAAAGGCACTTCCCCGCCGCCTTCTTCGCCGGTGTCCTCACCTACCAACCGGGCATGTACCCACGCCGAACCCTGCTCCACGACGCACGCCGCTTCGGCGTGACCGTCCTGCCGCTGGACCTGCACACCTCCGACCACCACTGGCTGGTCGAACGCGTCGACGACCTGCACTGGGGGCTGCGCCCGCCACTGTCGGACGTCGGCAGCCTCACCGCGGCCGAACGCGAACGGATCCTGACCCAACGCCCCTACACCGACCTGCGCGACCTCATCGTCCGCGCCCGCCTGTCCACCCCGGCCCTGGACGATCTGATCCTCGTCGGCGCCCTGGACACCCTCACCGGAACCGGCCGGCCCGGAGGGCCCGGCCGCCGCGACGTGCTCCTGCACGCCCACACCCTCACACGCGCCCGCACCCGGCAGGCCACCACCACCGGCCAACTCTCTTTGGACACCGACCAGGCCCCGACCCCGACGCATCGGACTGCGTCCCTGGGCCACCTCGACCGTATCGACGAGGAGGTGCGGGTGCTGGGCTACGAACTGTCGGGGCACGTCCTGGACCACCACGCCGAACTCCTCGCCGACCTGGCCGCCCGCCGGAACCTGGTGCACGCCGCCGACCTGCACCACGTCCCCACCGGCGCACCGGTCACCATCGCCGGGCTCAAGCTCAACGTGCAGACCCCGCCCACCCGGTCCGGGCGCAGAACCCTCTTCGCCAGCATCGAGGACCGCACCGGCGTTGTGGAGGTCGCGATGTTCCCCGATGTTCAGGAGCACTCGGCGGCGGTGCTGATGCGTGAGCGCCTGGTCGTGGTGAGCGGGCGGGTGCGCCGCTCCGCTCCGGGAGCGCTGGCCACCATCACCGCCACCCGTGCCATACCCATTCACCCCGCTCGACCCCGCCAGATACCGCTGAGGCCTTGAACACGGTTTCCCTGCGTCGTGTGTGCTCGGAGCTATAACGTCGGGTCCATGAGCACGGAAGGCACCGTCCCACCAAGAACCTCTGCACACAACAGCGAGCCACAGGCCCCCAGAACACCCTTGGTGGCCGAAGCGGTTCAACCTCCGTCTCAGGAGCCGGTCCGCACACTCCTGGGCGCCGCCAAGAACATGGAGTTCACCGGCGGGCGCGCCGACGCATCTACGAGTGACACCGACCTCTCCCAACTGCTGGCCCGCATCGTCCCTGCTGAAGTGGCCTTGGAGCGGGCAGCGCTGATAATGATCGGAGCCGCGCGCGGCCGGGACTGGCCCTGGAGCCGCATCGGTACGGCCCTGGGCCTGAGCGCCGAGTCCGCCCAACGCAGGTTCGACGACTCGTGTGCGCGCCACCCCGACTACATCGCCCCGCCAGCCCCCACCCTGGACGCGCACATCACCCATGCTGGTGTACTCTTGGCCGCCATCACCGACCCGCCCGGCCCACTCACCGCGGATGCGGCCACCCGCCTACTGGGCGCGATCCTGCTCACCGCCACGTTGGAGCAGAACCCCGGGCTAGCCGGTCACTGGCTGACCGAACCCGACCTGACCACGGTCACTAAGGTCGCCGCCGCCCATCCTCGATCCGGAGCCTCCACACCACTGGAAGCCTTCGCCGAGGAACGGCCTGGAATCCGCACCGCACTACTGGGCCTGCTGCGAGAGGCGCTCCTCGACACTCCCTGGGCGCCGAGCTCCGCCAGCACCGCACCGACCGACCCGACTCCGCCCATGGAGAGCACCGTGGTATCGGTTCCACGCGGACCCCACACCCCCGTGGAACACCTGCTGGAGCTGGCCGAGGTAATCCAGCGGCGCCTTCCCGACCTGACCCCAGGTAAGATCACCGACGCCCTGCGCGGGCTGGCCACAGCCATCGACACCGGCGCTCCGGCCTTGTTGGACGATCCGATACAGACCGTGGCCGCACTGGAGGGCACCGAACGCGCCCGTGCCCTGGGACCGGAGGGCGAAGTGTTGTGGCACCAGGTCCGTAGGTCCTGGTTCGGTGCCCTGCTGCAGGACCTGACACACCTGGTGACCACTGCCGACCTTCCTGCCGACCTAGCCGGACCGCTCCTGGAACTGCACACGGCCGCAGCTCCCCACCTGAGGAGCCCCGCCACCCCCGAACACACCGCGCTCCTCAACGCCTTGGCCGCCCTGGGCCAGGCCATCACCGATGCCGATCCACGCGGGCTGGCCACCGCGGTCTCCCGGCTGGCAGCAACAGAGAGGGACCGGACTGGTGGCCGCGCACTGGCCGGGATCGCCAACCCTTTGGGGCGTGTCCAGGTTGCCCTGGAAACACACACGCGAACCAGCGCGGACCACGCCTTCGACACACGAAGGACCGCTCTGGACGAAGAGCCGTCGGACTGGTCACTTCTGGCGGCTGAGGTGCTCCCTGCGAACCCGAGCCTGGCGGCTGCGACCGCCGCACTCCTGGAAGTCGCCATGCCCCTCGTGGGCAAAGGAGTGCTGGGCCGCGCAGCCACCTACAACGCCCTGCACCACCTGGACCGTGCCGTCGTGACGCAGAACCGGGCCACCATCGACGCGGCGTTGGACCGCGTCGTGGCCCTCAAACCCGGACTCCACCCGCTGAGTCGGCACCCACAGGTTGCCGATGCCCTGCGAGCCCTGGCGAAAGTCTACGTCGGCACCGATAAGAGCCGTTGACGATAGGCGCAGCCACAGCTGAATGCTGTCCCTTGAGTCCGCACCCGGAACCACGACCGACGGGAAAGCCCTGGCGGCCAACTCCGCCGCACCCGCCTGCGCCAACGTGCTCTCGCGCCTGCACCAGATGAGCCAGAAGGGCTGGCCAGGGCTGCTCTTGGCCGCTGCAGGGCTGCGCAGGCTGGGCCTGACCGACCGGATCACTCGGGTTCTAGCCCCCAAGGGAGTGCTCGCCCTGGCCCGCCCCAGGAACGCTCGGGGTGCAAATCCGCACCGGAGCCGAAGACACCTGGCTCCAGGGGCTGTTGTCGATCGCGCGCGATGGGGCCACCGACGCTGCAGGGCGTGCTGAACGCGCTCTGCTCGCCGTGCTGGACGGCGGTTGCTACGTGTCCATCGAGGCGACAGCGGCTCTGGAGGAGCCGGGGCTGGGGCAGTTGGGCCAGGTCACCACCGTTGACAGCCACGGGATGGTATGAACCGAAAGGGCTGGGCGCCGACATGTCCCCGAAGACCTCAGGACACAGGCCGTCGACGCCCTGCTCGAAGGAGCGAACGACCTGCTGGAATAGCTGCGTCTCACACCCCAGGCATGACAGTCCTACCAACTACAAATTCCTGAGCCTGACGCCCTGGTAGCGTTATTTCTTCATCACGGGAAGTTATCAGAGGTTGTGGAGGCCAAAGATGAGCATGCTGTGCTCGAATTCGGTAGGGTTTTCCCATGACGAGGAAGAACAGTCAGGTTCGGATCGATGACGCCCGGAATTCCCCTGAGCATCGCCGTTTTATCGTCGAGGCCATGGTCACCATGTGGGTGGAAGGGGTGCGTGAAAACGGGTACCCTTCGCGCGGGGACCTGATAGGTGAGGAAATATCGACCGCTGTAGTTACGCTGCACAACAGGACCGTGGGTTTGGTGTCCGCCATGACGAGCATGCCAGCAGACACCGATCCCCGAGTTGAGGTCGAAACCATCTACCTTGCCCCCCGCTGGCGCGGACGCGGCCTGTCCCGCGAAGTCCTAGTGCAAGTCCAACAAAAATCACCCCACCCCGTTGCACTGCGGGGCCCTGTGCACCCCGCCCTCCAGCGCTCCGCCCGCAGTATGGAAATCCAGTGTTTGGATGACGATATGACATCCGAGGAATTTCAGCTCATGGAAAGCCAAGGGCGAAGCGAGGCCAAGCGTCTCCTACGTGTTTCATGTGGGCATGGCGGAGATGGTTGCTACCCCTGCTTCGAGCGCCAGGCGCGAAGGAATTATGCTCCGCTCGTCGAGAAGCATCTGGTTCGACAGGAACGCATGAGGTCAGAATTCAGGGATGCACATAAGATGATGGCCAAATTCGCTGAGGAGTACGGTTTGTCCGAGGCGGATATGGAAAACATGCGGGAGCAGTTCATCGACCTGGACCCTGCCGTTATTGCCGAAGCCAAGGACCCTCGGCTCGCGATCGTGCACGCGGCACTGAGGGGACAGCGCGAGCGCGGCACGCTCCCTTCATTTTCGCGACCGAGCAGTGCGGATTAATGTGACGATTTCCTCTTAACGGCGAACCGAATAGTCCGAATCACTCAAATGGTGGAAATGGTGCTTGCACCCTCGGATGCGCTCATCCACCCGGCTCACAGAGGTTGGTACCCGCCCTGGTTGTCCCAGCACGTCGCCGTCTGAGGGTACGCTCCCCGATGTCCCAAGGGCGGACACCACCGTGCCCCGCACCGACCAGTTCGGTGCGGGGCACGGGAAGCTCACCCCCGCGTGAGCGGGGAGCATGTTTTTCGTGTCAACGCCGATTTGCACTAGCAGGGACCATCCCCGCGTGTGCGGGGAAACGCGGAAGCCTGCGGTAAAAGAGCTGCAGAAGCCGCTCCATCCCTGCTGAACGCAGGGCCTCACAGAAGGCTACTCTGTGGCACCGTCGGCTTCCACCGGTTTGGTCAGAGCCGCCCGGGCACGGCCTTGGCTCACCCCGGTGGCCTTGGCGACATCTGCCCACGAGGCCCCCCGAGCGCGCAGTTGCCGGACCGCTTCGCGCAGCGCCCCTTCGTACTCGGTCCGTGCCTGAGCCAACACCGTCAACTCCGGTGAGGACGGCGTCACCTCCACCCCAGCGGCGTCCGCACCGGGAACGATGTCCAAAGCCCCCTGGGCGCAGCGCGCGACTTCCTTCAAGGTGCGCCCGTGAGCGTGCACACGCGTACTGTCCACGGTGAGCGTGCCGAACCATCGACCAGCAGCACGCTCCACGATCAACTTCACGCCACCCCCTCCAGCTCATGCACGATCTGATCGACCACGGGTGCGGGCAGCTTGCCCCGAGGCACCACGACCTCGCGACCACCCAAGGCGTAGACCACGTGCGTGTGTGAGGACCGCACCAACGCCATGCCCAACCCCCGCGCTTGGGCGGCCTGGCGTATCCGTTGCAACCCCGAGGTGTCCGCGCGCAGCTGCCGCAGGCGAGCGGTCACCAGCTGCGTGTCGTACCACTCCTGCGGGGTGATGATCGCCGGATGGGCGGGTTCGGTCGACCACACCCACTCACAGATCGGATTGGGGCGTTCGCCATCGGTGCGTTTGGCCGTGCGGTTGTAGACCTGGTAGCCGGTGTACTTGGGTTGCGCGAGCATCGACAGCACCCGCTGGTTCGTCCATGCGCCCTGCTCCAAAGGGTGCAGCTCAGGGGCTGAGGCCAGCAGCGCACGGATGTGTCCGTTGCCCAGCTTCTCCTCGCGCCGCAGCCGGAACACTTCCCGCACGGTCTCCTGCTGGCGTGGGTCAGGGTGCAGGGCCAGCCGCCGCTTGGGGCGCGCCAGACCAAACCGGGTCTTCTTCAGCGTCGCGGTGGCCTCCTCGTCCACCACGGTGACATAGCCATAACACGGTGGGCCGTGCTGAAAGCCGTTCAGGGCATGCTGGACCTGCCCGCCCGTGGACATCTCCATCAGCGAGTGCCGGAGAATCTCAGCGTCAACCTGGGAATACCGTCGGGTTCGCAGCTGGCCGGACTTCGTTCCCCCGCGGGGCTCGTTGGCATAGAGCACGTCGATGCCATCCCGGTCCAACTGGTACTCCACGGTCAGACTGGTGAGCATCGCCCGAGCCACACGATCAGAGCGCTCGGCGATGACCCGGGTGATGCCCAGCCGCGGTGCCTGTTCCAACAGGTCGCCCAGCCCGCCGTTTCTGGGCACATTGACGCCCAGAGCGGTGTAGGTGTCCTCATCGCCCAGCCCGCGTAGCTGCGGTGGCAGCATGCCTGACTCCACGTCCCACCAGTGGCTGGCGAACTGCTCACCCTCCTCCAACAGCGCCGAGGCGAGCAGCACCTGCCGCGGAATGGACGAGCGCGGATCCTGCTGATCCTTCGTGGACACCCGACCCAAGAACGCGCTCCGGCGCGGACGGTGGTCCACGCGGTGAAAACCCGGTAGGTCCGACAGGTCGATGGGGGATGTGTGCTGGACGTGCATCAGTGTTCCTTGGAGAGCTGGTGGCGGTACAGCCCTGGGCCGGAGCCGGGGCGAGGCAGCCCACGGTGCGGCTCGCCGCGAGGCCTCGCCGAGGGCGAGCGTCTTTTCCCTGGTGGGATCTACAGATACGGAGCCGCTTCCGCGCGCAGGGTGCGCTTCCAGTACTGGCGGGCGGCGTGCTTGCAAGCGCGCCGCTGCCTCCCACACAGGAGTGAGAACGACAGGGCGCGAGGGGGTTATCGGCGTCGGGCGCGGGCGTGCTGGGCCCAGGCCTGTTCGGCGGTGGGCGCGCAGTAGGCGCGCAGCAGGCGCGCGGATACGCCCAGGTAGCGGTACCGGTCCAGGGCCGCGTCGATGTCGTCGGGCGCCAACTGGTGCTGCCCGGCGCCCTCAGTCTCCTCGCGGGGAGTCATCGGCAGCACGAGTTCGTCCAGGGGCGGCGGGTCGCACACCCGCTGGGCCAGCAGGTCACCCAGGACCGTACGGCGCCCCGAGATTCGCAGAGGGCACCCGGTGGCCATGGTGTGCAGGTTGCGCGCGGTCCTCCACAGCGCGGTCGCCACCCCCTGGCGGCGCATCCGTGGGGTCACGTAGATCTCGCTGACCTCCCCGCTGGCCTGGTGCCAGCGGATCGCACCGATCTGTTCCTCGGCGATCTGATGTACGGCGGACGCGCTCGTCTTCATCACCACCCCCGCACCGGGACGCCCCTGCGCGTCACAGGCCAGCGCGAGCAGTTCATGGGCCTGGTCAGGCCCGGTGCCGACGGCGGGAATGTGGGCGAAGTACACCTCCATAGCGGTGCCTCCTTTCCTTAGGGATATGGGTGGTCTCACCAGGGGTTCTCGGTCTGGTCGGCCAACCAGACGGCCGCCGTAGTGAACAGGGGGTCGACGGGGGCCAGAGCGTAGAGCTCGACCACCCCGGCAGAGGGTTCACCGAACGGGACCAGCTCGAAGACGCCCCCCTCAGGGCTGGCGCTGACAGCTCGGCGTTCGAAGACGGTGTAGTTGACGGCTTGGACCACGTGGGTGCGGTGGGCGATCGAGGCCAGCTTGGGGCAGGCCTGCAACGCGAAGAGCAGACAGTGCAGGTGGGCGGGGGGTTCGACGTAGTAGCGGGTGGCGGTGTCGGCCACCGTCCAAGCACACGTCGCCTTCGCGCTGATGGGGGTGCCGCAGACGCTGCAGCGCCGCTCGGCCACGGCCTGGCGCTGGCGGTTGGCGCACGGGTTGCCGAAGCGGGGACGGCCCTTGCCGATCCGGCAGGTGCATACCAGCACCGGGCCGTTCTCGCGCTCCACGACGTGTTCGGTACCGCTGCTCCACTGCGCAGTCCACGGCACCGGAGTGCCATGGACGCGGGGCAGGTGAGCCATCTGCTCGGGCATGGGATAGGTCGTCATGAGGAACCTCCTGGACGGGATGGAAGACGGGCTGGGGTGGGGATGTCAGCACAGGCCCAGGCGACGACGGTTCGTCGCGGCCCGGATCTGTTTTTCCGCGGTGCGCACCCAGGTGGCCTCATCGGGGCTGGTGCCGATCACCACGGCCCCGCCCAACCCCCACAGGGCGCATGAGGTGGCCAAGGTGGCCGCCGCCACGGTGTCGGTGGCGCGCAGCCGCCAGGTCAGGGTGCGCGGATCGATACCACGCTGGCCCAGGTCGCGGACCAGGTGCATGATGCGGGTCCCAGTCCAGGCCGCGGGGTCATGGACCACCGCGCCGGGACGCAGCTGCCGCGCCCACGCGGCGTCGTGGTCCGGCCCCACCAACACCGGTGTGGGGTCGGCGGTGGGCTCCTCGGCTTGGAGCTGGGTGTGCAGCGGGTTGAGGATGTGGCCGAGCACGTCACACCGAGCCTCGGTGTGCCCGCTCGTGATCAGGTCGGCCAGGCCTTCCCGCACGGCCAAAGCACCGATGCGGCGGGCAGCGGCGATGATGCGCCCATCAGTCCGTTCACGGCTCGGGAACATCAGCAGGGCGCCCGTCCACTCAAACCAAGGCAGCCACAGGTGGTGCAGGCGCGGCCAGGTGTAGGCGCCCAGGTTCCACCGGGCGTAGAGCTCGCGCAGGAACGCGTGATCGTCCATCTCCACCACCTCGTCTAAGGGCTGTGGGGCGTGCTCGGGTGTGGGGGTGTCGAACAACGCCAGGCTGGCGACCATGCTCATGGGCACCTCGATCCGACCGGCCCCGTAGGCCTGACGCCAGGCGGCGGCGATCACCTGGCCCAGGTGACGGGCGTGCTCATCCATGGGACGCCCTCCCGTCCAGGTCGCGGCCACCCTGCGCCTGCTGGCGCAGAGGCGAGGCGGGCTGCCAGCCGTGGGCGATCAGGTGGGTGAAGTGGTCGGCAGCGGCACCGCGGCCCGCGTCGCGGTCGGGGTAGATCTCGCTGACCGGGCTCACCCCGCCCCCGGCCAGCAGCAGGCGCAGGGCACCGCGGTCGCTCCACAGGTAGAGCGCGCACCGCTGCTGGCCCCGCACCAGGTGGTGCACCGCGGGCTGCTGCGAGGCCAGACGCACCGCCTGCGACAGGCGGGTGCGCGTCCACCCGGCCCCGGGCAGGCGTACGGCACTGCTGTCCCACTCCAGCCCGCGCGGGGTGTGGACCCACCGGGTACGCACCCCGAAGACGTCATAGACCAGACGCAGATCGACGACCGGCCGGTGCTCAGGGGTGGCGCCGTGGACCAGGGCCACGTTCCACTCATGGCGTATTCCGGGATCGAGCAGGCGCCGCATCTGCGCCGGGGGAGTAAAAACCATGAATCCTTCTCCTTGATGCATAGAGGCAGGGGCCGCTAAAAGCGTGCTCCGTTGCGCTGTTCGAGAGCGGGAACAAGGGTGTTCTGTTCCTCGCTGAGTTCCTTGGACTTGGCGATGACCTTCTGCGCCCATCGGCGCTTCTTCGGCGAGATCCCGAACTGTTCGCACAGGCTCCGTTCAGAAGGCGTCATATCCGCCTGGGTCATCTGGATGTAGTACTCCACGGCATTGAAGAACACCTGTGGATCCACCTCGGGGGCGGTCCCGTTCTCACGCTCCAACTGGGATAGAAAAGCGTCGGTGAGTTCTTTGGCCTCACGGATGTGCAAACCCTGGCGCAGGCGCACCGAGATCTCGGCCGGAACCCGACGCCGCCACCGCCGCCCCAGGGCATCGGCCAGACGGCGCTGGGTCTCGACCTTCATCGCGTACAGATCCAGCGCCTCGGTGGGATCGGTGATGTGTCCCATCGCGGCCAGACGGGCGATGCGCAGCGACCCCCACGGATCCCACCACCACCGCGCCCCCGCGATCAGCGGCCCGGCCAGGACTTCACTGCGGGTGTCGGTCCACTGCTTGCGGCGGTGGCGCAGCACGGTCTCCCACAGTGCAGCGGCGATGACGGGCATCAGCGACCACGCCACCCGCGCCGAGAGCCCTTGGCCTGCGGCGGCCGAGTGCGACCACTGAAACCACGCCGAGCCCGCCACGATGAGCAGCACCATCACCCGGGGCCCCAAGGCGCTGGCACCGAGCTTCGCCCACCGGTACGAAATGAGTGCGAAGAATGCAGCCATGCCGTCCAACGCGGCGAAAAGCAGGTAGGGCCAAGGACCGGACAGACCCATTTCCGTCCGAGCGAACCCAATCAGCCCTTGCATGATCAGGCCGCTGGTCACGGCGGCGAAGAACAGCACAATGGTGTTCTCCGTCAGGTTCGCCCTTTCCTGGGCGGACAGGCGCCGATGCCATGCGAAAAGGATGCCGGTGAGCTTGATCGACGGATACAGCAGAATGCCGAAGGCGATCAGACCGGAAACGGCGGCAATAATGAGTGGAGTGGTGTCCATGTGAACCACGTTCTTCACAAGGTCGTGGGCGTTCAGGAAAGAGGCGGAGCATCGTGTTCGAGCCACACCGGGCAGGAGTAGATGTCCGGATTCACCGGGGTGGCCACCAGGTAGTCCAGGGCTCCGGCGTGGCGGGCCCGCGGATCACCCAACGGGAAGTACCGGGACACCCCGCTCCTGCCGTCCGGGAAGGCCAGCACGCGGCGCTCGCGCAGCCTCATGCTGTGGGCGATGAGCACCTCGGACCTGGCGGCGTGGCGGGCCAGCATGGGGCAGACCTGGACGGAGTAGGCCATGCACCGCGGATGCAACGGCGGCTCGATGAAGTCCCAGGTATGGGAGTCGGAGCGGATGAAGGCCAGACCGGTGCGCGGGTCCAGGCGCTTGCCGCACACCCCGCACCGGTGCAGGCGCATCGTGCGCCGCTGCAGGTCATGGCACATCAAACCGAGCTTGTGGGGACGGTCCGTGTCCTGGCACGGGCACACCGCGGTCAGCCCGGTGTCGGGGAGTTCAGCGATGGTGAAGGTCTCGCTCATATCCCCGCGCGGAGTGACAACAGGGATCGGGTAGCCGGACCGAGTGGTGGGCAGACGATGAATGGATGGGGGTTGGGGCACGTCAAAGCGCACAAGAACCTCCTGCAGAGAGAGCGGGCACGGGGCTGGTGGGCGGGGGCGGGTGTCAGTTCGGCAGCCCGAAGCGGCCCAGGAAGGCGTCCCGGTCCAGCACGCACGTCAGGACCGGCTGGGACAGGTACAGATGCAACGGCACCTCACGGCCTCGGCGGTCGCCGTGCTGAAAGACGATCAACGCATCCCCATCTGGGGCGTAGAACCGGCGTGCCTCATAGGTGCGCGCCCGCTCGGCCAGCACCACCGGATGGTCGGGCCCGGCCTGACGGGCCAGCACTGGGCACACCTGCAAGGCGTAGGCCAAACATGCCGGGTGCGCCCCGGCCTCCATGTACAGGTCCGTTCCAGGCAGGGGCAGCCCACCGAAGGCGAGGAAGTCCTGGTCGCTGATGGGCTGGCCGCACACCGAGCACACCCGGTCCTTGGCGCACTGGCGCTGGCGCTCGGGGCACTGGGCGGCGAACACCGGAGCGTCGGTGTCCGCATCGCACGCGCACACCACCGTCAGACCGGTTTCCTCGCGGTAGGCGATGCGTTCGGGGTCGGCCCCACGCGAGACGGTGAAGGGCACGGGCATCCCGGCGGCAGTGCGGGGCAGAGCCTTGATGGGTTCGGGCATGGGTGTGGTGCGCCAGGCAGCGGGCATGGCTGACCTCCAGGTCGACACGAACAGAAAGAAGAAGAGGGGAAGGGGGCGGCGGCGCCCCTCAAGGGGCGGGGCGCCTCAGGGGCCCCGGTGGGGGAGAGGTCAGAACCCGAACGGCGGATCGAGCAGGGCTCGCAGCGCCTCGGCCCGCTCCTCCAGCTCAGCCTGAATCCAGTCCTCGTCCTCGCTGGTGGACATCAGCACGTTCGCCCGCTCGGGGGCGGCCACTCGCCACACGGCCAGGTTCACGCACGCCGTGGCGGCGGCCAGCTCGTCGATCTCGCGCAGACGCCAGGTCACCGCCTGGGGATCGACTCCTGCGGTGTTCAGCGCGGCCACCACGCCCAGGATCTGCTGCCCGGTCCCGATGCGGTCCAAGGTCAGGGTCTGCACCGGCATGTCCGGCTGCAGCCGCACCGCGCGCTCCGGGCCCAGCGGGTCCACGGACCCGGCCATCAGGGGTGCGCGCAGGCGGTGCAGCACCCCGCCCAGGAAGTCGCGCCCGTGGGTGAGCGCGCGCAGGTGCTCGATCACACCCAGAGTGCGCAGACGCAGCGCGAAGGTGGTCGCGTCGTGGGTGGTGCGGTGGTGGTCGGGCCAGGTGGGCCAGTCGGTGAAGCACTCCCAGCGGTGGTGCAGGTAGGGCCACCGCTGCGTGGCCGCTTCCCACACCCGGTGCTGACCGGACAGGAAGCCACGGGGTTCGCTGGTTTCCTCGGCGGGGATGACCAGGTGCTGGCGCAGCACAGCAGTCGCGAGCACGCTCATGGGCACTTCCAGACGGCTGGGCCCGAAGATCTCGTGCCACTGGTCGGCGATGGCGTCGGCGAAGTCGGTTGGGTTCATGTGGCTCCTGTGGTGTCGACGGACAAAAGGGCAGGTCAGCAGGGCGCGCTCAGGTGGCTGGGGCGTACTGGTGGGGCGTGGTGATCAGGCGGTAGAGCGGCTGCCACCGCTGGATGGCGATGCCCAGATCGCGTTCGTACAGGGCCCGCTCGCGCCAGTCGTCGGCCAGAGCATCGCCACAACCGATGAGCACGTGCGGGCCCAGCGCCCACAGGTGGACGTTGACGGCCAAGCACGCGGTCGCGACCGGGTCGATGTCGACCAGGTCCCAGCGCAGGGTGGCCGGATCCACGCCGTGGGCACGGGCGTGCTCGGCGAAGGCCAGGATGAGCCCGCCGGTACCGACCGACCCCTCAAAGACCCATCCGCCTGGTTCTGGTACGCCATTCATGCGCGCCAGAAGCTCGGCGACATCGGCGGGCGTGTAGAACTGGCCGTTGCGCTCACACGCCTTCTTGGGACGCAGCGCCATAAGCAGCGGCCCGAACACATCCACCGTGCGCACCTGCGCGCTCATCGTCAGGTCGAACAACCCGGCCTCAACGGCCGTGCGCGCCACGGCAACCAAGGTGGCCTGCTGGTCACCTTCGTCGGTGCCGTACGACCACCGGGCCAGTGGCAGTACCCGGTAGACCAGGTCGGGTCGGGTGCTGGCGAACCTGTGCCAGAGCAGGCGCAGCACGTGCGCGGCTTGGTCGACGGGAAGGTCGAGGAAGGCGTCCCGAGCGGCCCGGGGGTCATCGCCGCGAACCTGCGCGAGTGCTGCCAGGGCGCTGACCGGTAAGTCGACCGGTGCGCCGGAGAACCGGGATCGCCAGGTGTCGTCGACGCGCTGAGCGATCGTATGGACACGTTGTTCCAGTGAGCGAGGCAAAAGGTACTCCTTTCCACCCGAGGTCGTGCTTATAAAGAACAAAGTAGCTTATGATCTCGAACCTGGCAAGCGCTGGCGTGGAACAAGGCGATCGCGCGGTCAGCATGGCGCTCTTCATCTGCGGAAACGTTGACGTGTCAGACGTTGGATGCGCTAGCTGGGGTGGCTTGTGGTCCGGGCGTGAAAACCAGGGGTTGAGACTGCCGGGAGCTGTGAGCCCAGTCGTCTGTATGCGTGCCTGGCGTCATGGCCCGGCGCATTGGGCCGACGCTTCCCCCTGTGGCTGGACGCGCGTTCGCCGACCAGATGCCAGAGCGCAAGCTCGGGCGAAGGAGGTGGGCCAGGGCGCGACACTGGCGGGCAGCAACAGTTCGTTGGTCGCTCCAAGACCCCTGGTCATGGGCAGCACCGTGCCCGTTGTTGAGATCCGGCATCCGCACGAGACCGGTGCCGAAGAGCTCGTGGGAGCGAGCTGCGAAGTGACGCCTTGTGCTTGATGCGGCCCTGCGTCAGTTGCACGCAGGGCCGCACCGCGTTCTTCCGACCGCAGAGAGCAAAGCCTCGGTCTACGTCGGAGGTTCCTGGTCCGGGTCATGTCTGCTGAGCGGAGTCAGCCCGGATCTTTAGGGCTGGAGTGATGGAGGCTGGTTGTGGCGTGCTCGGTGTACACCCTCGTAGTAGCGCAGGGCGGCCATGGCCAGGTCCTTGGCGAAGCGCACGTCGGCGTCGCTGACCTGGAGCGGGTTGGCCGGGGTCATGGTCGCGTGGGAGTGGGCCTGGCTCACTGTCAGAATCGGCGCCTGGTCCTGGTCCTCGTAGGAATGGCATACCACCTGGGGTCCGGCTTCCTGTTCACCGTTGGCGCCGGTGTGAAAGGACAATCCCACCAGGGGTTCGGGGCGGTCCGGATGGCTAGACACGGTGAGCAGGGCAAACGGCGGGTTGGGTGCGCTGCGGGACTGGCTGTTCAACGTGTCCTCCTGTGACGGATGGTGCTTAACAGGAACAAGCCACTCAGGCACCCAGAACGTGACAGGCGACTATTAGGGCTTGATAATCAAGTTATCCGGTGTTAACTTATTGGGGATCGAACTTCCCACCCACCATCCCGGGAGAGCCCATGGCCCTACAGCGCACCCCCACCGCCCACCAAGACGACCGGGCCGCCGGAGTCCTACTCGCCGCAGCCTGCGGCGACGCACTTGGCGTCCCCTACGAGTTCCGCCCCCGCCTCACCCAGAACCAGACCCCGCAGATGATCGGCGGCGGCCTGGGCCCCTACGCGCCGGGGGAGTACTCCGACGACACCCAGATGGCCGTGTGCATCGCCCAGGCCCTAGTCAACACCCAGCCCGTCGCCATCCAAGACCACCACATCCTCAACGAGATCGCCGACAACTTCTTGAACTGGCGCGCCTCGGGCGCCACCGACATCGGCGCCCAGACCAGCAGCGTGCTCAGCTCCGCCCAGTACGACGCAGCCACCCCCTGGGTCGCCAGCGTCATGCTCGGTGAAGCCCGCACCTGGTGGCGAACTGGCAACCGTGCCGCGGGCAACGGCTCGCTGATGCGCACCGGGCCCGTCGCCCTCTACGATCTGCTCGACGCCCAGGAAACCGCGGAAGCCGCACGCCTGGTCAGCGACCTCACCCACGCCGACCCCCTGGCCGGGGACGCCTGCGTGATCTGGTGCGAAGGCATCCGCCACGCCGTACTCCACGCCGATTTCGACGGCATCCGCGAAGGGGTCGCACTGCTGCCCGAGCAGAGGCGCGAGTGGTGGAACACTCGTCTGGACGAGGCCGAAGACCAAGACCCACATACCTTCACCAACAACGGCTTCGTGGTGAGTGCGCTACAGGCCGCCTGGTCGGCCATCACCCGCACCCCCGTGCCCGACGACGACCCGGCCACGGGCGTCTTCGCCGCCGACCACCTGCGCTTGGCTCTGGAAGCGGCCGTGCGGGCCGGACACGACACCGACACCGTCGCCGCCATCGCCGGATCCCTGCTCGGCGCCCGCTGGGGCGCCTCGGCCGTGCCCTGGCACTGGCAGCGCGCCATCCACGGCTGGCCCGGCATCACCGCACGCGACCTCATCGGCCTGGGCGTGCGCATCAGCCACCACGGAGCACCCGACCGCCAGGGCTGGCCCCGAGCCGACCGCCACCCCCGCAACACCGACGCTTCCACGCCCTACCAGGTGGCCCACCCCCACGATGACGGCGTCATCCTGGGCAACCTGCCCCTGGCCGACCTCGACCCCGCTGCCCTGGACGTGGACGCCATCGTCTCCCTGTGCCGCGTCGGCACCGCCGACTTCGCCCACATCCCCGCCCGCGACCACCTGCAGATCTGGCTCATCGACCGCCCCGGAGCCAACGCCAACGGCCACTACACCCTCGACCAGGCCGCCCGCGCCGTGCTCGGCCTGAGACTGGAAGGTAAGCGGGTGCTCCTGCACTGCGCCGCAGGTCGCAGCCGCACCCCCACCGCCGCCGCCCGCTACTCTGGGCTGCTGGGCATCGATCCGGCCACGGCCATGACCGACATCTGCCAAGCGCTCGCCCCCAACCACCCCTGGGTCAACTTCGAGCTGGAGAGCTTCGTCTTCGACCTGGCCGGAGAGCCCCAGCCCGCCCTCGCCAAGCGGGTCTGGAACACCCGCACCATGCTCAACCCCTGGTCGGTAAAGGAGTAACACCGTGGGCCCCCAACCCCAGTCGGAACACCAGCGAGCCCGGACGGCACTGCCGCCCGGGCTCCGCCCGTTACTGGACTCCGTGCGCCCCATCCAAGCCACCGAACCGCAGGAAGACGTCCCCGGGCTGGAGTTGCTGCGCCGACACCTGGCCGAGCACGCCCCCCAGACCCGACGTGCCTACCTCGCCGACTGGAAACGCTGGGTCCACTGGTGCCGCACCAACGACCGCACCCCTCTACCCGCCGCCCCAGACGACGTTGCCCTGTACCTGGCCCACGCCCACGACACCCACGAGGCCAGCCCGGCGACCCTGCAACGGTGGGCCACCACCATCGCCATCGCCCACACCGCCAACGGCCATCCCGAACCCACCAACCAACCCCCTATACCCGACCTGCTGCGCTGGCTACGCCACACCAAGCCCCGCCCCCGCTACCGGGGATCGCGCTGGCTCACCGATCTGGAGCTGACCCGGGTACTGGCACACACCCGTGAGGAGGGTTGGCCCGAGCTGGTCATCGCCCGCCGCGACCGCCTCATCATGCTGTTGACCCGAGCCACCGGGGACGGCCCCGAGGAGATTCTCAGCCTGCACGCTGGCCAACTGCAGCTCACCGAGGACACGGTGTTCCTCACCCGGCAGGGCCAGGCCCCGCTCGCACTGGCCGACCCCCTGCCCGCCGCCGACTGGGGCACCTGCCTGCCCTGCTCCCTGGTGATGTGGAGACAGGTCCTGGACCTGACCGACGACAGCACCACGACTCTGCGCCACACCCTGGGCAGACCTGACCGGCTCGCGCCCCGCGGGCACCTCAACCACACCCTGGAACCCGCCCCGGAACCGGAGAGTTGGCTTCTACGCCGTGTGCGTAGAGGAGGCACCATCACCAGTGACCGCATGGCCCCCGAAGCCATTCGCACCCTGCTTCGCAATCACGCCACCGAGGCTGGAGTGGATACCACGGGCCTGACTGCGTTCGCCCTGCGCCCACACCCTTGACCATGCACCCACCACCACAAGCCTCACGGACCGCGGTGTCCACACGCGGCAGTACATTCGAAGCACTGGTGCCACCCCAGCCCTGTGGCATAGACGGCTACGACTCCCTTCGCCTGACACCTCAACCCCGGAGGCCCTGTGCCCGAGACGCCCCCGAGCACCGTTACCCAGGACCACCGCGTGCAACTGCCCTACACGCGCCTGCACGCCATGGTGCCCTTCCTGGAAGAAGGCTCACTCACCACGATCGCCGGCCCCACCGGTGAGGGCAAGACCACCTTGGCCCTGGACCTGCTCAGACACGCCGCAGCAGCCGGTCACCGCACCCTCTACCTCCACAGCAGCCAAAACGAAGAGGGCATCCGCGTCCGCCTGCTAGCTGCCGAGGCCGAGGTCAGCAACACTCAGATCAGGACCAACGATCTGGATCCGCAGGCACGGCAACGTCTGGAGCAGGCGCAACAGCGCATGGGCACCTGGCCGCTGGACCTGCGCCACCGCAGCGCCTGGACCTTGGAAGCCATCCGCAACGAGGCCGGGTGGGGCAACCACGACCTGGTCATCGTCGACGACACCGACCAGATCAGCGTGCCCGAGACGCCCTTGGCCGAACGCTTCTTCCACATCTCCGCTACCCTGCGCGAACTCCCGGCCGGTGAAACGCCTGCGGTGGTGGCCGTCACCCAAATGGATCCCCCGGGCGAGCACGCCGGAGGTTTCACCGGCGAAGAGCGACTGCGCCAGCTGGGACATCGCTATCCCCTGGCCCAAGACAGCTCGCTCGTCATCCTGACCGACCTGCGCGACGCAGCGCTCTTCCGCCGCGGAAGCGGACTGAGACTGTCGATGCACGTGGCCAAGAACCGCCACGGTGCCACCGGGAGAGCCGAGGCCAAGGCCGAGATGCACTTCTGTCGCTGCGTGGACCTCACCGATGAGGAAAGCGCTGCGGATCCCTGGCAGTAGTCCGTACTGGGCTGACGCGCCTTCCCAACCGACCGGTGGCCACACCGACGCCACCAACCCTACGATGTCCGCTCTGCCCCTGCGGACCGGTCGGCCTTGGCTTGCTGGCGGCGCTTCACCGTGCGCTCATGGGCGGCGCGCACCTCATCTTCGGAGACCCCGAAGAAGGCGGCCAAGGACCGGGCTTGAGCCGCGCGGAGCTTGCGTGTGCGTCCGTTTTCCAGGTTGCCGTACGTCTTCACGGTCAGGTCCGGGTCCTTGAGCTGCTCTACGAGCTCACTCTGGGAAAGCCCCAGGACGGTGCGGTACTTCGCCAGCCCCACCGCGTCATCAACAAACTTCGCAGGCGAAACACCGAAAGTCTCGGCCAGCAATCTCAGGGCCTGGGGAGAGGGCAAACTCCCGCCCTCCTTCTCATAGCGGCCAAGGAGAGCGCGGTCGATCCCCGTGCGCCTGCCGACCTCGGTCAGACTCCACTCCTTACCGGCTCGTACCTCCCTGAGCACAGAAGGCTTCCACCCCGGTACCCCGCTCTTCGGCATGCTCCCCCAACTCCTGATCGCCCAACCCACTGCGTAGGACTCTAAGCCGCGCACCATCTCTGCGGCGACCAGACCGCTGCGCTGGACGTTGCAAGCCGAAGAGCCGACCTCATCCACGCACGGACAAGGTGCGCAGGGTGTAGGAGACCAGGAACAGGGCCGGCGACATGGCCAGTGTCACCGAGCATGTCAGCAGTACCGCGGCCACTGATCCGGTCCGCTCCCACGCGGGAGCCGCCACCTGGACCAGACTGAACACGAGAGTTCCCCACACCACCAACTGCCAACGCCGGGCGGCAAAGAGGCGCAAAGGCGTGCGATCGAGTAGCCACCCGGTCAAGAAGACCAGGACAGCGAAGCCGGGAGGGATCAGTGCCCCGGCCAACCCTTGAGGGTGGTCGGCTTGGGCCACGCTCCACCACACGGCCACCAACCCCAAGGTTCCAGCGGCTGCCCACATCCATACCGGAAGGGGCTCAGGGTGTGACGCGGGTGATGTGTGTTTGCCCGGGGGCGTGGATGACGTGCTCATGGAGCACATCTTGGCGTGCACTCAGAGGCCGTGAGCGTTGAATCGGTGAAGAAGAGCAACCGACACCTTCATTTCATGTCCTCGTGTTGACCGCAGCGGCCGGATCACCCCTCCCTGACCCAACGAAGCTCGGCGATAGAAGAAACGGATCTGGCGACGTGGCAGGTCGGCCCGGTAGCCCCTACCGATGTCCCGAACAGCCCGCACAGGCGCCCACGCGAGCAGGACGAGGCCTCTAGCCTCCGCACCTGGGCTCACGCGGCCAGGACACCAGGGCCCGGAATGGCTCCACCCGCTGCGCTCTGGTCTCTACGGCGTTGGGCGAACTGCTCTCGGAGCTTGACCAGCTCCAAAGCGCCTGTAGGACCCAAACCGGCCAGGATACGGCCGCCAGGACGGTAGATCTCCTGCGGCGGCTCCTCAGAGAAGACCGTCTTATCCGCCTCCGCCGCCGAACCAGTGCAGGACGCAGGTATCCGTGGCAACGGGGCAAGACCTTCAGACACACCGGATGCCGCTTGGCCCGCAAAGGGCTCCAGACCCACGGTGTCCCACGGGGCCTCGCCGAGCAGATCCACCGCTTCAGCGCTGGGCTGCACTTCGGGGACGGATGAGGGCTTGTAGCCCGTGCCAGGTGTGCCTGTGCGCTGCTCAGACTCAACGGGCATGAAGCGCTCGTGCAACGTGCCGTCCTGCGCCGCGTTTTGCAGGGACTTGACCACGTAGGCGATGGGGTGCCGCACGGACCGATGGCGCATGATCTGGCTGACGCACCGAGCAGCCCATGCGGGAGACACCACACAGCCGGTATGCGCGGCCAGCTCCTCGATCACAGCCGCGATCACCGGATCGGTCTCCCCCTGCGCCTGAGCACTGCCCGCAGAACGGCGCGTCGTGGAGCCGTCGACTGTTTTCTCGATGATGAGTGATGGATTGATCTTCGCAGCAGAAAACCTGGACGAGACTCCGACACCGCCTTGATCTGCGATAACAGCACCCTGCGGGAAGGTCGGCAACTCGCTCTGGTCCGGCTCCTGCTCCGCCAACATCGTCAGCAACTCGGCACGACGTTCCCACACCTGCATAGGCACCGTGGCTTGATACGTACTCGGCTGGGCTCCCTGGGATCGGTAGCCACCCCGCTGTACACAGGTGAGCCAACCATCCGCCTGTGCCGACCCCAGATGATCACTGACTGTTGAGCGTGAACGGGCGGTGACGAGCATGAGCCGACTCAACGCGTGGCGCACAGAGCCTGAGTCCGACATCAACAAGGCGAGCTTGTCGAGAGAGGCCTGCACGGTCCGGGGTAGCCCTGAGGCGCAGGTGATGAGTCGAGTCCACAGGTTCGGGTCGACTGCCACACGATCCATGGTTCTCCTAAGCGGTAGCGAACAGCAGCGGCCAGCAACGAGCAGCTGCGGTGTCACCTCGCCGATCTCCGAACAGGGGAGGAGAAGGCAACAACGAACTGAGACTATAAGGTACTTAGTGTGCTATGGTCTCGACCATGTTCTCACCCACCCCGGGCCACCATGAACCACGCCGGTCCAGGTACGGGCCACCCTGGTCCAGATCTGGACCAACACCGCTCCGCGCGGACCATTCCGGTCCACCGCTGGTTCCACCCCGAGCTCCTTGAGAGCCACCGCGTACCAGCACGCTCCTCGCGGGAACTGTGGGCTCGCACCTCACCCGCGTCGTCGACTGTCACAAGCTGGCGGCAAAACACCTTGTACTCCTTGACGGCCCACCCCGGACCAGGACGTGACCACAAGGAGATAAAGGTGACCGGCAGAACCCCTGAGGACAACACCAGCGCCGAAGATCTCATCTCGCAAGGAACATCTCTACGAACACTGGTGAACCAGGGAATCGAACTCCCGGACACTCTGTCTTTCACTGCAGCGCGTATCGCGCTCGGCCTTGGGAGAAACAAAGCCTACGAAGCGGCAAGGAACGGAGAATTTCCCTGCCCAGTAATCCGCATCGGGCGCTCCTGGAGAGTCCCAACGGCGCAACTCGCACGAACCTTGGGTTTGAAAGACATCTGACCTTAGGCATTTGCAAAGAAAGCGATCGGTAAGACCATGCGAAACCAAGACAGCCCCATCAGAAAGCTCTGCTGGTGCAGGGACAAGGAAACCGGCCGACCCTATCCCGTGGGCGCCTGTCCCAAGCTCAAGTCCAAGAAGCACGGAGCCTACTGGTTCCGTCTCCTGGCTCCTTCTGTCGACGGGACCAAGCGCCGCCAGCCTCGCTACGGACCTTACCCCACCCTGCAGGATGCCAGGGCCGCGCTCGCCAAGGAAACCAAGCGGCTGGCAGCCGGGGGAAGCCTGCTCGACAAGAACCTTCTCTACAAGGATTTCCTCGACAAGTGGTTGGAAGAGAAAAGGCACCTCAAGACCTTGGATGACTATGAGGAGATCGTCAAGCTCTACGCCAAGCCCGGCCTCGGTCACTTGAAGGTGGCAGATCTCCGTGCCGCGCACTTCAACGAGCTAATTGCGGAAATGCGAAAGATTAATAGGCCGAGCGATGAAAGGGAAAGCGAAATGATGGTCCGCCTGATGGCGGCAAGGGCCAACCGCGAGCGCAAGCCAGGGAAGGAAGTCCGTAAACACTCGACGAGGCCTCTCAGTCTCTCCAGGGTGCACAAGGTGATCGCTGTGCTTCGTTCCAGCATGACCTATGCCGTTCAGCTCGAAGCTCTCGAAAAAAACCCTGCCGAAAATCTCCCTCTTCCCAAGGCCAGGAAGAGAAAGCCCCTACTGTGGACCGACGGCCGAGTCGCCAAGTGGCGAGCCACCAGACGAAAACCCGCCAAGGTCATGGTCTGGACTCCCCAGCAGACTGGCCAGTTCCTGGACCTCATCGAGGGCCACCGCCTCTACCCCCTGCTCCACCTCGTCATGCTCACAGGCCTGCGCAGGTCAGAGGTAGTAGGTCTGTCCTGGTTCGAGGTCAACCTCGACGAAGGCTGGATGATGATCCGCGAGGCCATCACCGCCCCCGAACCAGAAGAAGAGCTCGAAGAGTGGGATGACGCAGAACTCGACCGCCTCGGCACCAAGAGCGAAGCTGGAGAGCGCTACGTCAGCCTCAGCCAGGACAGCATCGCCGTTCTGAGGTCATGGAAGCGCACGCAGAACATGGAGCGCCTTCAGGCGGGAGAGGCCTGGCACGACACCGGACTGGTCTTCACCAAGCCCAACGGACGACAACTGCACCCCCAGACGCTCGCGAATACTTTCCTGCGTCTCATCGAGCACCACGACTTCCCCCCGGTGACTTTTCACGGTCTCCGGCACGGCGCGGCCACAGCCCAACTGGCAGCAGGAACCGCCCCTAAGGTGATCAGCCAAACCCTGGGCCACTCCCGGACCGCCTTCACCATGGACACCTACGTCCACGTCACGCCCGAAGTGCAAAAAGATGCGGCTGAAGCCACCGCGGCCATCGTGCCCCGGAATGCGACGAAACGTGGGTCGGCTGGGTGAGAACGCAGGCTCTCTGGGGAGACGGAAGGCAGTCACTCTGCGTGTCCATCGCCGCGCGTGCCACGTGCGTGCCATAGATCACACTGATCTGCTACAAAAACAGCCCCACTGGGGGGCTTGGGGGTACCTGTGTCGGGGTGTCCGGAAGGGGCTGTTTGCCAACTTTGCACCAACTTGACCCCGAACATGAAGAAACCTGGGGCTTCTCTCACCTCCGTGATGCGAGAAGCCCCAGGTCAGAGCGCGGAGGATCGGGGATTTGAACCCCGGATGGGCGTAAACCCAAACCGCATTAGCAGTGCGGCGCCATAGACCTGACTAGGCGAATCCTCCTGGCTGGGACAAGCCTACAGACACCACGGACGGTTGCGCAAAACGAAGGCCCCGCCGTGCCCCCGTGACCGGTGGAGGCGGTGCCGGGAAGGGCGCCGCACTGCTGATGCGGTCTGGGGCCGGGCGGGTCCACGGGGTCAGCCGACGGTGCGCTCGATGATGAGGTCGGCGTCCAGGCGCAGCTTGTCCACGGCGCGGGACAGCGTGCTCTTCACCGTGCCGAGCGTCACCCCCATCCGCTCGGCGATCTGCGCCTCGGTGAGATCGTCGTAGTAGCGCAGCACCACCGTGGTCCGCTGCCGGTCGGGCAGGCGGTCGATGGCGCGCTCCACCACGTCCGCGAGGTCGCTGCGCCAGGTGGGGTCGTCCACGCGCTGCTCGGGGATCTCGTCGGTCGGGTAGACGTCCAGCCGGTTGCGCCGCCACTCGGAGATCTGCGTGTTCACCATGGCCCTGCGCACGTACCCGTCGCGCGCCTTCGGGTTGGTGATCCGGTCCCAGGCGAGGAAGGTCTTGACCAGCGCCGCCTGGAGCAGGTCCTCGGCGTCGGCGTGGCTGCCCGTCAGCGACCGGGCCATCCGGAGCAGGACCGGTCCGCGTTCGGCCACGTAGTGGCTGAACTCGTCGTACCGGGGCGTCCGGGTCGTCCCTGTCACGCCGACCACCGACCTTCACGGGCGCTGCGTGGGCTTTCGTCGTGTTCCTCCCTTCTAACTCTCACACAGCCAACGCAAACATCCAGGCACGTGTGTCCCACGCGCCGACAAACGGACCGCCGGAAAACCGCAGGTGGCCGGCCTGCTTCCGTGTCCGAACACCGGCCCCGGCGAGTCGCGGCGCCGACGGCCGACAAGCCCGCGGCACGGGCCGGTTCCGCTCGCCGGGCCTCGCCGCGCGGACCGGTCCCGCTGGCGGGGGAAAGAGGGGCCGACCGAACGGGAACCCCTGTGTTTTGGGGGATCTTGTGGGTGTTTATGAATCTTTCTAGATTTATGGGTTCTATGCGTAGCTTTATAACGACAGGCTGTGGTGGGGCGATCCCGAGTCGCCCGATGTGCGAAGCCCGGTGTGCGCGGAATCCGCTCTCTGGTTCCATGGGGTGCCCCACGCGTCGTTCGGGGCCGCGGCACCGAGAACATGTCTGGACAACGGGGACGAAGCGACGAGTCGTACTGGTGAGGGGGCTCAGTCGAGATGTCAGTGACCACCGAGATCGGACGGGACCGCAGAAGGTTCACAGCCGCGGTGCTCGGCGCCGCGAGCGCACCCGAACCCACGCCGCTCGGGCACCGCGTCGCGCGCGGCGTGGTCGTCAGCGCCAACGCCCGCATCCTCTGCCTGGCCGTGCCGGGCGGCGAGGAGCACTTCATGTACGACCGCTCCACCGTGTTCTGGCGGGGCGGGGAGGTCGGCCCGGGCGAACTCCGCCCCGGTGACGACGCCGTGGTGCTGCGCGTACCCGGCGGCCACCCCATCGCCGCACGCGTGTGGGCCCAGGCCGCCCGCGCCACCGGTGTCATCGTCAGCCGCGACGGCGACACCCTGGAGATCGACCCCGGGCACGGGCGTCCGCGCCAGACCGTCGTCCTGCCCTACCGGACCTCGGGCCGGATCTCCGTCCGCCACCCGCGGCTGGAACCCGGCTACGTCTTCGACGCCGTCGGAGTCTGGGAGGAGGGGGCCGTACGGGCCGTGCGCCCCGCCACGACCCAGCCGCCCTACCCGCTCGGCGCCACACCGCACCGGCCGCCCACGCGTCGGCGCGCCACCACGCTGAGCGGCGTCGCCACCTGGTACGACCCGGCGTGGGGCCGCTCCTCCCACGTGGACCCGCGCGCCCACGTCGACGGGATCGCCTACCCGGCGCTCGACCCCGTCGGCCACGACGGGCCCTGCGACCGGCGCACCTCCTGCGTCCCGCTTCCGCTGCTGTCCACCGGGGCGACCCTGAGCCTGCGCAACGACTGCACGCACGAGTCCGCGGCGCTTCCCGTGGTCGACTGCGCCGCGGCAGACAGCTGGCTGTGCGACCTGTGCTCCTCCTGCGGAGGCCAGAGCGCGGGACGGCTGGCCTCCCTCACCATGACCGGCTTCGTCGCCCTCGGCGGGCGGCTGGAGGACGGCTGCTTCAACGCGACCGTCACCGTCCACGACGGGGAGGGATGACCGATGCTCCCGGAGATCGTCGAGGCGGCCCGCGAGGTGCAGCTACCGCTCCTGGCGGTGCTGCTCCTGGCCGGAGCCGTCGCCAAGACCACCAGTCGGGCGGCCGCCACGGGCCTGGCCGTCCTGGCGCCCGAGCGGCTGCGCCGGGCGTCCACGGTCGGCACCGGCCTGCTGGAGGCCGCGCTGGCGCTCGGCCTGCTCGGACTGACCGGCCTGTTGGGCGATGCGGTGCGGGCGCTGACCGCGGTCGTGTTCGCCGTCTCGGTCGTGGTCCTGCTGGTGATCCGCAGACGCGACCCCGAGGCGGGTTGCGGCTGCTTCGGCGGGCTGAGCCAGGCGCCGATCGGCTGGCGGACCCTGGCCCGGGCCGGACTGCTGTCGGCCGCCGCGCTGGCCACGCTCGGCCTGGAACCCGCGGGCTGGGAGGTGGTCGCCTCGCCGACCCCGCTGCACGCCGGGGTCCTGGGCGCCGAACTGCTGCTCCTGGCCCTGCTGAGCCCCGAACTGCGCACCTCGGCCGCGCGCACCCTGCACGAGGAGCCCTGCGCACTGCGCGAGGTTCCGCTGCGCCGCACCGTGCGGACCCTGCGCCGCAGCGACGTGTGGCGCGTCAACGAACCGGTGATGCTCGGGACCGAACCCGAGGACGTGTGGCGCCAGGGCTGCTGGAGGTTCCTGCGCTACGACGGCGTACGGCACGGCCGCCGGGTCGACGTGGTGTACGCGGTCAGGGCCGGGGGCAGGCGCGGCACCGCGGTGCGCGCGGCCCTGGTCGACCGCGAGAGCGGAGCGGTGGTGGCCTCCTTCGGCGCGGTCACCCGTATCGAGCTGACCGGCCCGCCGCGCAAGCTCCTCCACCCGGGGGAGGCGGCCAGGCGGGACGCGTGGCGGCACGACGAGGCCAGGGCCGAGCTGAGCCTTCGGACCGCCCGGGAACGCTCCGCCGTGTGGGACCTCGTCGCGGACGGATCCGACGAGAGCGCTCGGGACGAAGGCGTTCGGGAGGGCGAAGTCCAAGGCGAACGCGTTCCGGGACAGCGCGGTCCGAGCGGGCGCGAGGAGGTCGGCCGGGACACGGCGGAGCAGGGCGCCGCGGAGCAGGGCACCGGCGGGACGGACCGGGGCGGGCGCGAACCGACCCCGGCCGGATGAGGGCACGCCGACGGGCCCCGGCCTCCGGGGCCCGTCGGCGGTGCCGCCGCGAACCCGGTCCGGACGTGACCCCGGCTCCTGCTTGGCGCCCGGTTTGGATCCGGGCCGGGAGCCGGACCGGGGGTCAGCGGTCGGTCTCCGGCCCGAGCATCTGCCGCTGCCGCTCCACGGCGGCCTCGCTGAACTCCACGAGCATCGTCTCGTAGTCCTCCAGCTCACCGTCTCCGAGGACGGACGTGCTGCCGACGAGGTCGCCGTTGCGGTACATGAGGCTGACCATGCGGCTCCTGTCCTCCCCGGACTCCACCTCGACGGCGAAGGCCCGCGACTCGTCACCGATCCGCGGCACGTCCTCCAGGTCTCTGACGCTGTACTCGGACGAGGTGCCGTCCTCGTAGGTGGCGGTGTACTCGTCGCAGCTCCGCGGCGGCGTGGCGGACAGCGCCTCCACCGCCGTGGCCTCGTCCAGCCGCACCAGCATGTGCGTGACCGCGCCCTCGGGCCACTCGTAGGCCGACACGGAGGCGGGGGAGTCGCGCACCCCGTCCAGGGCGGCCCACTGGTTGGCGGCGTCCAGGCACTCGGGCTCGTCGAGTTCGGCGGCGGCCCGCACCTGCTCGCTGTAGCGCACTGTGGCAAGCTCGGAGTAGGTGCCGCGCTCGCTGCTCTCGGACACGAAGGTGGCGTCGCGGACGTGCAGGGGCTGCGCCTCGTGCAGTGCCTCCGCGGCCTCGGCGCCGGGGTCGGCGGGCTGTTCGGCGGCGCCGCCACCGCACGCGCTCAGCAGGACCGCGACGGGCACGGCCACAGGAAGGGCCAATGACCGGACGAGTCCTCGCCTCTCGCGCGGCCCGGAGAGCTGACCAGCGTCGATCCGTGCCGAGTTCGGGGGGCAAGGACGCAAGTGCATGGTGATATCTCCTCGTTTGTGCGATATTTCCGCTGGGAGCGGTGACCGACCCGGACGCGATGTCGCTGAGCGTGTCGCGGGGTTAGCACAAAGTATTGAGGAAGGACAACGGTGTCGGAGTCGAAATCGCCATATCTGCGGTCGGTGCTGGAGAGCATCCCGCCCTACAAGCCGGGCAGGAAGGTCGTCGGTCCCGACGGGCGTTCGGTCAAGCTGTCCTCCAACGAGAGCCCCTACGGGCCGCTCCCGTCGGTGCGTGAGGCCATCGCCGTGGCCGCGGCCGAACTCAACCGCTACCCGGACCCGGGCGCCGCCGAGCTCACCTCCGCGCTCGCCCGCCGCCTCGACGTCCCCGAGGAGCACCTCGCCCTGGGCGCCGGTTCGGTGGGCCTGCTCCAGCAGCTGCTCGAAGCCGTCGGCGAGCCCGGCGCCGAGGTCGTCTACGCCTGGCGCTCCTTCGAGGCCTACCCGCTGCTCGCCGAACTGGCGGGGGTCACCTCGGTGCGGGTCCCGCTCCGGGACGAGTCGCACGACCTCGACGCGATCGCCGACGCGGTCACCGAGAACACCCGCATGGTGCTCGTGTGCAACCCCAACAACCCCACCGGCACCACCGTGCGCGAGGAGGAGCTGGTCGCCTTCCTGGACCGGATCCCCGAGAGCGTCCTGGTGGTCCTGGACGAGGCCTACCGCGAGTACGTGCGCGACCCGCGGGTGCCCGACGGCGTCTCCCTGTACCGCGACCGGCCCAACGTCGCCGTGCTGCGCACCTTCTCCAAGGCCTACGGGCTCGCCGCCGTACGCCTGGGCTTCCTCGTGGGACACCCCCCGGTGACCGCCGCGGTCCGCAAGACCCTCGTCCCGTTCGCGGTGAACCACCTCGCCCAGGCCGCCGGGATCGCCTCCCTGGCCGCCGAGGGGGAGCTGCTGGAGCGCGTGGCCGCCACCGTCGGGGAGCGCGGGCGGGTGCGCGACGCGCTCATCGCGTCCGGGTGGACGGTTCCGCCGACCGAGGCCAACTTCGTGTGGCTGCGGGTGGACGAGGACACGCTCGACTTCGCCGAGGCGTGCGCGCGTGAGGGCGTCTCCGTGCGCCCGTTCGCGGGGGAGGGCGCCCGGGTGAGCCTGGGCACCCCCGAGGAGAACGACGCGTTCCTGGCCGTGGCCACCTCCTACGGCAAGCGCCGTTAGCCCGACGGCGCCGGTCCCCCGCACGGTCCACAGGGGCGGTGCGGGGAACCGGGTGGTGACTCCTGCGGGTTCTGAGACGGTCGGGCTTGCAGAGGCGCTGGAACTCCGGGCGTCGCCGGAGCGGGCAGCCGAGGCGGTCCGCTCGGTCAGTGCGCGCGTCGTCGCCCTGGACACCCGGTACGGCGCCCGCGACACCGTGGACGCCGCGGCGCGCGCCGCGGCCCGCGCCCGAGGGGCGGTCCGCACGCGTCTGCCCGACTCGGCGGACGTGCTCGCCGCGACCGCCGAACTGCACCAGGTCACCGGCTGGGTGGCCTTCGACGCCGAGCGCCAGCGCCTGTCCCGGCGGATGACCCTGACGGCGCTGGACGCCGCGCACGCGGCGGGCGACCTCTCCATGGAGTACTTCGCGCTCAGCCAGCTGGCGATGCAGGACGTCCACCTGTGGCGGCCGACCGAGGCCCGGCGGGTGTGCGAGGCGGCGCTGGCGGCGGGAACGGCGGGGAGCGTGCGCACCCTGTTCACCCTGAGGCTGGCGCGTGCCGTGGCCCAGGAGGGCGAGCGAACCCGGGCACGGAAGCTGCTCGGGGAGACCCTCAGCCGTTACCTGGAGGGGCCGCGCCGGGGCGATCCGGCATGGACGTGGTGGCTGACCGAGGCGGAGATCACCTGGCACCTGGCCATGGTCAGCGCCGACGCCGGTGAGCCGGGCACGGCCGCCGAGTCCTTCGCCCGGACGGTGGAACTGATCCGGGCGGACGGACGGTCCGCGGGAGCGGAGGAGGCGGACGGGGGCGGCCGGTTCGTGTTCCACGCCGCGGTGAGCCTGCTGTGGGCGCTGGCCCGCGCCCGGTCGTGGGGGGAGGCGGAGGCCGTGCTGGTGAGCGACGTGCTGCCCCGGCTGGGGGAGGTGTCGTCGGTGCGCTGTGAGCGGCTGCTCGCCGAGGTGGTCCGGCGGCTCGACACGGCGCGGGGCCGCCCCTCCCTGCGGGACACCGCGCGGTGGTGCGCGGAACGGTCCGGCGTGCGGGTTCCGGAGGCCCCGGTGTAGGTCCTCGGGGCCCTGCCGCCGCGCGGCCGCAGGTTGTCCACAGGCTGTGGACGAGGATGCGCGTCCTCCCGGCCGCGGTCCGGGGGGCGGTCGGCGGGGTCCGCGAGGCGCTCGGCCCGCGGGCGGCCCGGGAGCCGCGCGGCGTCCGGCCGGAGGGTGCCGGTGGCCCGTGCGGCCGACCGCGGCGGGCTCGGGGTTCACCGGTCGGCGGGGTTCGGGATTCACCGGTCCGCGGTGCTCGGGGCCCGGGGCTCACCAGCCCGTGGCGGCCACGACCCGGGCGGCGACCTCCTCGACGGTGCGGCCGTCCGTCGCCACGCGCACGGTCCCCGCGGGCGCCTCGGCGTCCAGGCGCACGGCCGCCCTCAGGCTGCGTTCGACGTGGGGGAGCAGCTGTGATCCGGTCTCGCGCACCGCCAGACGTGCGCGCACGGTGGCCTCGCTCGCGGTGAGCAGGATCCGGGTCACCCCGATGTCCCCGCCGCCCATGGCGCGGCGGAGCATGTCCTCCTCCAGCACGCTGACGGTGTTGGTGTAGACGAGGCGGCGGTGGCCGAGGGCCGCGTAGTTGGCCCAGACCGCCGCGACGTTGCGTTCGGTGATCCCGCCCCGGTGGGGGTCGCCGGGCGGGGCCGGGTGCACCTGGTCCATGTAGTCGCCCTCCAGGACGCAGTGGGCGGTTCCGCGCCGCTGGAGGATGACGGAGACCTCCCAGCCGACCGTGGTCTTGCCGGTCCCCGAGCCGCCGCCGATGAGGAGGAGGCGTTGGCGCCCGGTCCCGGCGTCGCCGCTGCCGTCGCTGCTGTCGTTACCGCTTCCGCTGTCGGGAGCGCTGCCGCCGCCTTCGTGGTCGTCCATGCGCGCAAGCCTGTCAGGCGGGCGGTCGCGAGTCACCGGAATTATCCACAGCCTGTGGACGGCGGCTGGTGGAGGCAGGCGGGGCGGGGTTAGCCTCGATTCGGGGGCGCTGCGGTCCGCCGTGGCCGCAGTGCGGCGCCCCCGTGTTCCAGGATCCCAGCGCGCCCGTCCGGCGGACAACCGGCTTCCACAGCCTGTGGACAACCGCGCACCACCGCCCGGCCGGTCCGCACCGTCCCCCCGCGCACGCCGAACCGGCCTCCGCTACTCACCCACGCCGACCCGCGCACGCCGAACCGGCCTCCACGGTGCGCGCACGCCGACCCGCGCACGCCGAACCGGCCTCCACGGTCCGCGCACGCCGCCTCACGCATGCCCAGCCGGCCTTCGCCGCTCGGACCCGCTCGCCCACGGACGCTGGAGCGGCCTCCAGGGGACGCCGAACCGGCCGCCCCGCTCACGCCGAACCGCCGCCCGCCGACCCGCGCACGCTCACGCGCCGCTCACACGGCCACACAGCCGCGCACACGGACGGGGGCGCCCCCTGGGTCGGGAGCACCCCCGTCCGACGCTTCCACGCGTCTCACAGGCGCTCGTGCGGCTCGGCACCGGCCGTCGGCTACTTGCCCGCGGCGTCCTTGTCGAGCTTCTCCACGATCAGCCGGTACAGCTGGCGGGGACGGCCCGGCTGGAGGGTCCGGTTGGGCGGCAGCGGCCACGCCAGCCCCTCCTCCACCAGGGTCCGCAGCAGCCGACGCGCGGTCCGGGAGGTGACACCGAGCATCCGCCCGGCGTTCTCCGCGTCGACCACCAGCGGTCCGTCCTCCTCGGCGATCTTCTCCGAAAGCCGAATCAGCGTCTCGCGTCCCTTGGTCCGCAGCGGTTCGGAGGACTGCCGCGCGGGCGCGCGCTGGGCGGGCACCAGGGAACGGCCCTCGCGGTCCACCGCGAAGCTCTGCCGCGACGCCTGGGCGCGGTTCAGCGCGGCCCGGGCGTGGGCCTCGGCGTCCTGGGTGGTCCGCCCCATGCCGATGCCGACCTCGATCGCGATCCCCAGCTCCGCCTTGATCCGCTCCACGAACGGCGGCTGCCGGAAACCCTCGGTCGCGGTCACGAGCGATCCGCGAGTCGCGGTCACCATGAACGAATGGTCGTCCAACCGGTGAGCCGTGGCGTTGATCCGGTGGGCCTCCTGGAGCAGCAGCCGGTGCAGGGACAGCCGCAGCTCCTCCCGCCAGTACCGGGGCGTCGAACGCCGTGTCGAGTCCCGCAGGGTGGGCACGTCCACCACCACGACGCCCAGCTGGGCCTCCTCCAGGCGGTGGTGCGCCCCCAGCAGACCCGCGGTCTGCAGGGCGCTGCGCACACCCGCGTTGGTGGGCCGCAGCCGGACCACCGGCACGCCGATGGCCTCCAGGCGCTCGGCGACCCCGCGCACGCAGGTGATGGCCATCTTGGTGGCCTTGCGGCGCCACAGCCCCTCGTGGAAGGACGTGAGCTGCGCGGTGTTGGTGAGCTCCTCGTGCACGTGGATCCCGTCCACGGGCAGGTCGACCTCGGAGTAGGCCTCCACCACGTCGGCGCGGCTGAGCACGTCCAGACTGGCTCTGGTCGGGTCGTAGCGCTCGTCCAGGGTCGCCCGGAGCAGGGCCTCGTGCAGGCTCGCCCCGCCGAGGGGCACGAAGGTGGCGGGCATCGTCAGCACACCGGCCTTGCGCGCGAACTCGTAGGGGACAGGGCTGGCGAACAGGTACGCGTCGATCGCCGAACCCAGCCTGACGACCTTGTCCGTCGCCTCTTGCTCATCTCGGTACGCGGCGGCGATGAGTCTGGCGTTGAGGGGCCCCGTGGACCCCGGACCCATGAGCATGACCCGTTCGACCACCTCATGGGGTCCTATGACGCCGATCGTCAAATCGCCAGTACGCTGGGCACTCACCTCGGGTTGCTCCCCGCTACCATTCCACGCTCTTCACTATGTGCGCCCACTGGTTTCCCGACCCGATCTCTGTCACGGCATGATTGCCGAGATCGTACCCATTGTGCGGGGCCAAAGAAGATCGTTTTCCATATCAACGCCGAAAGCCCGGGTGGGAGGCGGGCTCCCACCCCGGCTTGAACTGCGCTTTCGGCTCCCTACGAGACGACGACGCGCTCCACGTCAGCGCCTAGCGCAGCGAGCCGGGTCGCGAACTGAGCGTGACCGCGGTCCACCAGATAGCCGGGCGCCACGATTGTCTCACCTTCGGCGACCAGTCCGGCGAGGACCAGGGCCGCACCGGTGCGCAGGTCGTGGGCGATGACCTCGGTGCCGCGCAGGTTGGTGGTGCCGTGCACGATCGCGCGGGTGCCCTCCACCTCGATCTTGGCGCCCATCTTGGTGAGCTCGTCGGCCAGGGCGAACCGGCCGTCGTAGATGGCCTCGTGGATGTAGCTCTCACCCTCGGCCAGGGTGGCCAGGGCCATCAGCGGGGACTGGAGGTCGGTGGCGAAGCCCGGGAACGGCGAGGTCACGGCGTTGATCGGCCGCAGCGGCACCGACGGGTCCCGGTGGACGTGCAGGACGGCGCCCTCCTGGGAGAAGCCCACGCCCATCTGCTCCATCTTCCAGCGGGCCACGCCCAGGTGGTCCAGCTGGGCGCCCACGAGGCTGACCTCACCGCCGGTGGCGGCGACGGTCATCGCGAACACGCCCGCGTCGATGCGGTCGGACATGATGGTGTGCTCGACCGCGGTGAGTTCCTTGACACCCTCGACGGTGATGAAGCCCGTGCCGCCGCCGCTGATCTTGGCGCCCATGGCGCTCAGGAAGTCGATGACGTCGATGACCTCGGGCTCCAGGGCCGCGTGCTCGATCACGGTGGTGCCCGGGGCCAGGACCGCGGCCATGATGAGGTTCTCGGTGCCCGTGTGGGACGGAGTGTCCAGGTACAGGCGGCCGCCGCGGAGGTTGCTGGCCTCGACGTTGATGTGGTTGCGCTCGGGGTCCTCGGTGACCTCGGCGCCCAGGCGCGCGAAGCCCCGGTAGTGGAAGTCCAGGTTGCGGCTGCCCAGGTTGCATCCGCCGACGCCCTCGATGCGGGCGCGGCCGGTGCGGTGCATCAGCGCCGGAACGAAGAGCACGGAGCCGCGGAAACGGGCCGCGATCTCGGCGGGCAGGACGGCCCGCTCGGGGTCGTTGAGGTTGGACGCGTCGATGACGACGGTGCGCTCGGCCTCGTGGAACTCGACCTTGGCACCCACGTGCTCGGCGAGCTCCAGAGCTCGGTAGACGTCCTCGATGACCGGAACATTCCGCAGCACCGTACGGCCCCTGGCCGCGAGGAGGGCGGCCCCGATCATCGGCAGGACGGCGTTCTTCGCGCCTTGGATGAACGCCGTTCCACTGAGGGGGCGTCCGCCGCGGACGCGGTAACGAACCTCCTGGCCCATGCTCATGTGCTCCTTTGTGAGGCAGATGTGGAAAAAAGGTCACCCTCGTCGGGCTTCGCCTGTGTGCGTATGAGACGCGGGTTTCCCCTGGAACGTTGCGACATCATGCGTGTGACCTGCGCGGCCAGTGAACCGGTGTTCGCGAGAACTCTATAGCACCCGTTCGCATGTACCGGTCCAGGACGTGGTATACCCGCAGATCGGGGGATGGAGTCCCGCCAAACGGCCAAAGAGGTATTCCGCCAACGGGAAAGACCGGGGATGCCGTGCGTATGGTTGTTCGCCCGCCTCCGGTGACCCGCACAACGTCACCACCATACGTGCTCCTGGACGCGAATCAGCGGTCGCGTGCGTCGAATCACTCCCGCGCGGTGCCTCACAGAGCGGGCTTCGTCCCGGTCAGACGCTCGTAGATCTCCACGTAACGGTCAAGAGTGCGCTGCACCACGTGTTCGGGCAGTTCCGGCGGCGGCGTCTCCGAGGCGCGGTCCCATCCGGACTCCGGCGAGCGCAGCCAGTCCCGCAGGACCTGCTTGTCGAAGGAGGTCTGCGGCCCGCCCGGCGCCCACGTGTCGGCGGGCCAGTAGCGGGAGGAGTCGGGGGTGAACACCTCGTCGGCCAGCACCAGCTCCCCCGAAGCGTCGCGCCCGTACTCGAACTTGGTGTCGGCGAGGATGATGCCGCGCTCCCGCGCCAGCTCCCGGCCGCGCCCGTACACGCGCAGGGTGAGGTCGCGCAGCTCGGCGGCCAGCCCGGCCCCGTGCGCGGCGGCGACGGCCTCGAAGGAGACGTTCTCGTCGTGGTCGCCCACCTCGGCCTTGGTCGCCGGGGTGAAGATCGGCTCGGGCAGCTCGGAGCCGTCGACCAGCCCGTCGGGCAGCGCGATCCCGCACACGGTGCCGTCCGCCCGGTACTCCTCCAGGCCGGAACCGGTCAGGTAGCCGCGCGCCACGCACTCCACCGGCACCATGTCCAGCCTGCGGCACACCAGGGTCCTCCCCGCCCAGTCGGCGGGGGCTCCCTCCGGAAGGACGTCGGACACGACGTGGTTGGGCACCAGGCCGCCCAACTGATCGAACCACCACAGGGACAGCTGGGTGAGCAGCCGCCCCTTGCCGGGGATCTCGGTGGGCAGCACCCAGTCGTAGGCCGACACGCGGTCGCTGGCGACCATCACCAGCGACCCGTCGGCCGCGGCGTACAGCTCGCGCACCTTGCCGGTGTGCAGGTGGGTGAGCCCCTCGACCCGGACGGGTTCGGGCCTGACGACGAAACCGCTCATGGCTTCCCCTCTCCTACGCACCGGCGGCCGAGCGGCGCCGGGCGGGTTGTCCACAGGTTCGGGAAGGGGCTGTGGAACGTGCCCCGGTCCGTGATGGACTTGGAAAGGGGGCCTCGAACCCCCTCCCCATCGGGGTGCCCTGGGCACGCCCGCCCACAGGCGTGCCCGCACCCCGCTACAGTTCGGCCGCGGCGCGCTCGGCGATGTCGGTGCGGTGGAACGAGCCGCGCAGCTCGATGCGCGCCACGGCCTCGTAGGCCCGCTCGCGCGCCTGGCGCAGGTCGATCCCGGTGCCGACCACGTTGAGCACCCGGCCTCCGCTCGCCTTGACGCCGCCCGAGCCCTCCCAGTCGGTGCCCGCGTGCAGCACGTACGCGCCCTCCAGCGCGTTGGCCTGGTCCAGGCCGCCGATGACGTCGCCCTTGACCGGGTCGCCCGGGTAGTTCTCGGCGGCGACCACCACGGTGACCGCGGCGCCCGACTTCCACTGGAGGGAGCCGACGCCCCCCAGGCCGCCGGTGTCGGTGGCCTGGAGGACGGCGCCGATCGGGGTGGCCAGCCTGTCCAGGACCACCTGGGTCTCCGGGTCGCCGAACCGGGCGTTGAACTCCACCACGCGCGGTCCCCGCGACGTGAGCGCCAGCCCCACGTACAGCAGGCCCTGGTAGCGCTTGCCGCGCCGGTTCATCTCCACCAGGGTCGGCCGCACGACCGACTCCATCACCTCGTCCACCAGGCCCGCCGGAGCCCACGGCAGCGGCGCGTACGCGCCCATGCCGCCCGTGTTGGGGCCCTGGTCGCCGTCGTAGGCGCGCTTGAAGTCCTGGGCGGGCAGCAGCGGCAGGGCGTGCAGCCCGTCGCTCAGCACGAAGAGGGACACCTCGGGGCCGTCGAGGAACTCCTCGATGACCACGCGGCCGCACTCCCGGGCGTGCTGCTCGGCGAGGGCGCGGTCCTCGGTCACCACGACGCCCTTGCCCGCGGCCAGGCCGTCGTTCTTGACCACGTAGGGCGTGCCGAACTCGTCGAGGGCCTCGGACACCTGGCTGGCGGTCCTGCACACCCGCGCCTTGGCGGTGGGCACCCCGGCGGCCTCCATGACCTCCTTGGCGAAGGCCTTGGAGCCCTCCAGGCGGGCGGCCTCCTGGTCGGGGCCGAACACCGGGATGCCCCGGTCGCGCAGGGCGTCCGCCACACCGGAGACCAGCGGGGCCTCCGGTCCGATGACGACCAGCTCGGCGCGGATGCGCGCGGCCAGCTCGGTGACGGCCAGGCCGTCGGTCACGTTGAGCACGTGGTTCTCGGCCAGCTCCGAGATGCCGGGGTTGCCCGGGGCGCTGTGGATGCTGGTGACACCCGGGTCCAGGGACAGGGCGCGGACCAGAGCGTGCTCGCGGCCTCCGCCGCCGAGAACGAGGGCTTTCACTACTGGGGGCCTCTTCGTGTTGAAGGCGGACAGACGGGGGGGGGTCAGACCAGGGAGCGCAGTTGGAGCGTCTCGTCGCGGCCGGGTCCGACACCGATGGCGGAGATCGGGGCCCCCGCCATCTCCTCAAGGGTACGCACGTAGGCCTGCGCGTTCTTGGGAAGTTCGTCGAACGTCCGGACGCCGGTGATGTCCTCGGACCAGCCGTCGAGGTACTCGTAGACGGGCTTCGCGTGGTGGAAGTCGGTCTGGGTCATCGGGATCTCGTCGTGACGGACGCCGTCGACCTCGTAGGCCACGCACACGGGGATGCGCTCCAGGCCGGTGAGCACGTCGAGCTTGGTGAGGAAGAAGTCCGTGACGCCGTTGATCCGCGTGGCGTAGCGCGCGATGGGCGCGTCGAACCAGCCGCAGCGGCGGTTGCGGCCGGTGGTGACGCCGTACTCGCCGCCCTGGGTGCGCAGCCACTCGCCCTGCTCGTCGAGCAGCTCGGTGGGGAAGGGGCCCGAGCCCACGCGGGTGGTGTAGGCCTTGAGGATGCCCACGACCTTGGTGATGCGGGTGGGGCCGATGCCGGACCCGGCCGCCGCGCCGCCCGAGGTGGGGGAGGAGGACGTCACGAACGGGTAGGTGCCGTGGTCGATGTCCAGCAGGGTGCCCTGCGAGCCCTCCAGGTACACCGTCTTGCCCTCGTCGAGCGCCTTGTTGAGGATCAGGGAGGTGTCGGCGACGTAGGGGCGCAGCTGCTCGGCGTAGCCCAGGTACTCCTCGATGATCGGTTCGGCCTCCAGGCCGCGCCGGTTGTACACCTTGGTGAGCAGCTGGTTCTTGTCGTGCAGGGCCAGCTCGATCTTCTTGCGCAGGATCTTGGGGTCGAACATGTCCTGGACGCGCACGCCCTGGCGGGAGACCTTGTCGGCGTAGGTCGGGCCGATGCCGCGCCCGGTGGTGCCGATCTTGCCCTTGCCGAGGAAGCGCTCGCTGACCTTGTCCAGTGCCCGGTGGTAGGGCATGATCAGGTGCGCGTTCGCCGAGATGAGCAGGCGGGACGTGTCCACGCCGCGCTCGTTGAGGCCGCGCAGCTCCTCCAGCAGCACGCCCGGGTCGATGACGACGCCGTTGGCGATGACCGGCACCACGTTCGGGGACAGGATGCCCGAGGGCAGCAGGTGCAGGGCGTACTTCTGGTCGCCGATGACCACGGTGTGCCCGGCGTTGTTCCCGCCCTGGTAGCGCACCACGTAGTCCACGCGGTCGCCGACAAGGTCGGTCGCCTTGCCCTTGCCCTCGTCGCCCCACTGGGCACCCACGAGCGTGATCGCCGGCATTGGTCTCTACCTCTTCGCTCGACACCTGACCCGGGGCTTTCCGGCCCCGAACACGGAAAACCCCTGGCGCAAGGCTGCGACAGGGGCCGTTGCGTATTGAGGGTACACGACCAGGGCATCCGGGTTAAGTGGGGCACTGGGGCACGTGCGACACACGGGCCCCGCCGGCCCCAGGGTCTCCGAGCCGTGGGCGGGCCGTCCGGAACCCGTACGGATCCCGGACGGCCCGACGCTCGGCAGGCGGGCGTGTCAGCCGTTGAGCGCCTTGTCGGCCTCGGCGCTGGACTCGCGCAGGAAGGTGGCGCAGCGCTCGGCCTCGTCGGTGTCGCCGATCTCCGCCGAAGCCCTGCCCAGGGCGTGCAGCGCCCGCAGGAAGCCCTGGTTGGGCTCGTGCTCCCAGGGGATCGGGCCGTGGCCCTTCCACCCCGAGCGGCGCAGCTGGTCCAGGCCGCGGTGGTAGCCGGTCCGGGCGTAGGCGTAGGCGGTCACCGGCTGGCCGTCGGCCAGGGCCAGCTCGGCCAGCCGCGCCCACGCGGCCGAGTACTCCGGGAAGCGCCCGGCGACCGGCGTGGGGTCGTCGGCGGAGGCGAGGGCCTCGCGGGCCTCGGGGTTGTCGGCCAGGCGCGTCTCGGGCGGCTCGTTGAGCAGGTTCTGGTGCAGGTTCATGGCCCCATCCTGCCACCGGACGCCCGGGTCCGCCGGAGGGTTCCGCGTCACCTCCGCGGTGCTTCCGTCGCTCCGCCGCCTCCGCGCGCTTTCGTCGCCCCCGCCCCTCCAGGTGATCCCCGCGCTCCGGTCCCCGCTGTGCCCTGACGCGTCCCACCCGGGCACGGCCCCTCCCAGCGCTCCCCGTCACTCCTCCGCCGCCTCCGCGCGCCGGTGGACGCGCGGCGTGCGCCCCCGCGTCACCGCGTGCGCCCCCGGGGCCGCCGGGGGCGAGACCGCCAGCGCGCCCGCGGACACCGGCGGGGCCGAGAGGCGCGGGATCCGCGTGTTTCGGTCAGCGTCGACTGACCCGCCCGGAGGACAGTTCGTTGCCGCTGGAACCGCGGGCCCCGGTGAAATAGGCGCCGTTGCCGTCGCGGGTTCCGCCGGCGCGCGGACAGCCGTTTCCGAAACCGTTGCGCCCGGCCTCGGCCACCGCCTCGTCGGGCCAGGCGGGGGGTGTGCGAGGACCTGGACGGTGAGGGTCACCGCGCCGCCGCGTCCGGTGCGCGGACCGTGGCCGTGGACGGAGTTCCCGGAGGCGGTGGGCGCGCTGGCGCCGAGCACGCACGCTGACGAGGACGGGGCCGCCGCGACCCCGCTCCCGGTCTCCCCTTCGCGAAACGGGGATGTGGATAACTGGAAAACGGTGTTCCGGGTATTTCGGGATGGTTTGTTGTGCGAAGCGGGGGAGGTCGGGAAAACGCGCTCTCCGGGGGAGCGCGGTGTCCGGCCGCGCGCACGGCTCCCGGAAAACACGGTGCCCGGCGGCCGAGGCCGCCGGGCACCGTACGCGGACCGCCGAACCGTTGGCGGGCCGCGACTACTTCATCTTGTTGCCCGCGGACTTCAGGTGCTGGGCGGCCTCCACCACGCGGGCGGCCATGCCGGCCTCGGCCGCCTTGCCGTAGGCGCGGGGGTCGTAGGCCTTCTTGTTGCCGATCTCGCCGTCGATCTTCAGCACACCGTCGTAGTTCTTCATGATGTGGTCGACCACGGGGCGGGTGTAGGCGTACTGCGTGTCGGTGTCGACGTTCATCTTCACCACGCCGTACTCGATGGCCTCGTGGATCTCCTCCATGGTGGAGCCGGAGCCGCCGTGGAAGACGAAGTCGAACGCCTTGGCCCGGCCGTACTTCTCGGCGACGGCCTCCTGGGCCTTCTTGAGCACCTCCGGGCGCAGCTTGACGAAGCCCGGCTTGTAGGAGCCGTGCACGTTGCCGAAGGTCAGGGCCGTCAGGTAGTAGCCCTTCTCGCCCAGGCCCAGCACCTCGGCGGTGCGCAGGGCGTCGTTCGGCGTGGTGTAGAGCTTCTCGTTGATCTCGCCGACGATGCCGTCCTCCTCGCCGCCGACGACGCCCACCTCGATCTCCAGGATCGTCCGCGCGGCCTTGGAGGCGGCCAGCAGCTCCTCGGCGATCTGGAGGTTCTCCTCCAGCTCGACCGCCGAGCCGTCCCACATGTGGGACTGGAACAGCGGCTCCTGGCCCTTGGCCACGCGCTCCTTGGAGATCTCCAGCAGCGGGCGGACGAAGCCGTCGAGCTTGTTCTTGGGGCAGTGGTCGGTGTGGAGGGCGATGTTCACCGAGTACTTCTCGGCCACGACGCGGGCGAACTCGGCGAAGGCGACCGAGCCGGTGACCATGTCCTTGACCGTGGCGCCGGACAGGAACTCCGCGCCACCGGTGGAAATCTGGACGATGCCGTCGCTTTCGGCCTCGGCGAAGCCGCGCAGGGCGGCGTGCAGCGTCTGGCTGGAGGTCACGTTGATGGCCGGGTAGGCGAAGCCCTCGGACTTCGCGCGGCTCAGCATCTCGGTGTAGACCTCGGGGCTGGCGATGGGCATGCTTGACTCTCCCTGGATTCGGCCTGGAGCGAGCGGCCGCCGGTATCACGCCGACGGCACCCCACGTGCGTTGCCCCGGTGGAGACGGACGTCGGGGGGCGGCGGCCCTCGGGCCGTGCGTCCGTGTGTGTCCACCAGGTGTCACCCAAGTATCCCGAATACCCGGAGCCCTTGAAAAGGTCTAGACCAAATTGCCCGAGGTTGTCGGTGTAGCCGCAGCTGGCGGGGGTCGGCGCCCGGGCTCCGCGCACCCGGGACGACGGAGAGTGACCCCTTCATCCCCCTTGTGACGGAATTGTGGGGGACGGGGGTCTTCCATGCGGCTGCTGTCGCTTTTTGCCGTGATACGCGCTACATTCAACGCCGTGGGAAGGCATAGGAATGATCCTCGCGGCGTTGGCCAGGTGATGGCCATCGTCGGAGCCGTCGTGCTCCTGGTGACGCTCCTGGCCCTGGGCGGTTTCTTCCTGTACCGCTCCCTCCCCGGCACCAGCGTGAGCGCCACCGCCTCGGAGACGGCGGGCGAGAGCACGGAGCCGAGCAACATGGGAGTCCTGTACGTCCGCGTCGTCGGCGAGTCCAGCGACGTCTTCGTCCGCATCCCCGGCGGCGACGTGCTGATGGACCAGAACATGAGCCAGGGCCAGTCGGTCAACTACGCGACCGCCGCCGAGGGCCTGGAGGTCACCATCGGCGACCCCGCCGCCGTCGAGGTCTTCGTCAACGGCGACGAGCGCGACATCTCCGACCGCGAACCCGGCTTCAGCTTCACGATCGACCCGCAGGACGGCTGAGGCCGCCCGGGACACCGATCCCAGCGGCGCCCCCGCCTCCCGGGCACGGGCCGCCGGAACGCCCCGCGGCGCCCCGTGGCCGCGCGTGCTAGACGTCCAGGTCGGAGACCCCGTACACCGCCCGGTACTCCAGACCCTCCTCGGTGACCCGCTCGCGCGCGCCCCGGTCCAGGATCAGCGCGACCGCCACCACCTCGGCGCCCGCCTCGCGCAGCGCCTCCACGGCCGTCAGCACGGAGCCGCCGGTGGTGGAGGTGTCCTCCAGGGCGAGCACGCGCCGCCCGCGCACGTCGGCCCCCTCGATCCGCTTCTGGAGACCGTGCGCCTTGCCCGCCTTGCGCACCACGAAGGCGTCCAGCGTGCGCCCGCGCGCGTGCGCGGCGTGCAGCATGGCGGTGGCCACCGGGTCCGCGCCCAGCGTCAGGCCGCCGACCGCGTCGAACTCCAGGTCCGCGACGTTGTCCAACATGACCGAGCCGACCAGCGGCGCGGCCTTCCCGTCCAGGGTCACCCGGCGCAGATCGACGTAGTAGTCGGCCTCCATGCCCGAGGACAGGGTCACCTTGCCGCGCACGACCGCCTTATCGTTGATCTGACGCAGGAGTTCATCACGTTCGCTCATGATCAGTGAGCCTAGAACACCGGACGGGACGCGGGCGCACCGCGTCACCCCCGGTGGGAGGGACGGCCATGCCGCAGTCCGGGGACACGGTCCGGGTGGAGACCACCGTCGACAGCAGGGACGGCGCCGAACGGCTGGCGCGGTCGGTGGTCGAGCACAGGCTGGCGGCCTGTGCGCAGGTGAGCGGGCCCATCACCAGCTTCTACCGCTGGGAGGGCCGGGTCCAGGCCGACGAGGAGTGGATGGTGGTGGTCAAGACCGCCGCCGACCGGCTGGACGAGCTCACCGCGCACATCGGCGAGGTCCACCCCTACGACGTTCCCGAGGTCGTCGCCGTGCCCGTCACCGGCGGCAACCCCGCCTACCTGGAGTGGGTGCGCGACGAGACCCGGGGAGGCACCTCCGCGTGATCGCCGTCCTGCTCCCCCCGACCCTCGGCGAACCCACGCGGCTGCCCGGCCTGGCCGACCGCCTGGCCGGGTACGGCATCACCGCCGTCCGCCCCGAGGTGGGCGGCGACGAGCACCCGCCGCACGCGGCCCGCTACGTCGCCCGCGCCAGCCTGGAGGTCAACCGCCTGGTCGCGCCCGACGCGCCGACCGCGCTCGTCGCCGAGGGCGGCGCCGGACCGCTGCTGGGCGCCGTGGGCGCGGCCCAGCGGGCGGCGCACCGGCCGGTGTTCGGCTACGTGCTGGTGGACGCGTTCCTGCCCCAGCCGGGCAGCCCCACCCGCGCGGACGTCGCGAGGACGCAGAGCCCCGAGGGCGCGGTCCCGGACACGGTGCTCCCTCCCGGAGAGCCCGCCGGTTACCGGACCGAGCCGCTGCCGACGGTCTCCGACTGGCCGGACGCGCCGTGCGGCTACCTGCTCACCGATCCGGGCCTGCGCCACGCGGCCCGCCTGGCGCGGCTGCGCGGTTGGAGCGTGCGCGAGGCGGCCCCGGAGGAGGCGTCCGAGGCCCTGGCAGCGCTGCTGGTGGAGCTGCGCGGCGGCTCCTGAGGCGCCGCGTCGCCCGGATCGGCGCTTCGGCCCCCGGGGCGGCAGGTGCCTCCCGGGCCGCGCCATGAACAGGGCGTACGGTGGCGGGCCGGGCACGGCGCGGCGGTGGGAAAACCGGGTGACACCGTAGGGCGGGCTGCGGAGAATCGGCGCATGATCACCGACCACTTCCCGCCTCTGGGCCTGCGGCTGACCACACCCCGCCTCGAACTGCGGCTCCCGTCCTTCGACGACCTCGGCCAGCTGGCCGAGGTCGCGGTGGAGGGCGTCCACGACCCGGACACCATGCCCTTCGTCGTACCGTGGACCGACCAGCCGCCGGACGAGCTCGCCCTCGGGGTGATACAGCACAACCTGGGGACCCTCGCCTCGTGGAAGCCGCAGGACTGGGGGCTCAACCTCGTCGTGGTCCACGAGGGCGCCGTGGTGGGCATCCAGGACATGCGGGCGCGCGACTTCGCGGTCACGCGCCAGGTCGGCACCGGATCGTGGCTGGGAAGGGCCCACCAGGGCAGGGGGATCGGCACCGAGATGCGCGCCGCCGTGCTGCACCTGGCCTTCGAGGGGCTGGGCGCCGTGGCGGCGGTGTCGTCGGTGTTCGAGGGCAACACCGCCTCGGAGCGGGTCTGCGAGCGACTGGGGTACCGCGGGAACGGGTTCGACCTGATCGAGGTCAGGGGTGAGCGGGTGGTGAAGAACCACTACCGGCTGACCAGGCGGGACTGGGCGGAGCACCGCACGGTCCCGGTCACCGTGACGGGCCTGGAGCCGTGTCTGCCGTTCTTCGGGCTGGACGGGTCCGAGGCCTAGCACCGGGCGCGGGGACGTCGGCCCCGCGTCTACGGCGAGGGCGTCGGCGTGGTGTCGGCGGCGGCCGGGCCGGACCCGCGCGCGGTCACGAGGGGGACCAGCAGGCCGACCAGGAGGCCGGTCAGCATGCCCAGCCCGGTGACCACGCCGCTGACGAGGGGCACCCAGCAGGGGTGCCCGGTGAGGGCCATCGCCAGTCCCGCGGCGCCGAGCACCGACATGTAGACGGCGACGGCCAGGAGCGAGCGGGTACGCCAGTGCCGGGCCAGCGGGAGGAAGTGCAGACCGACGGCGAGGGCGATCCAGGCGACGTTGGCCTGCACGGGCGCGTCCAGGGCGCGCAGCACCTGGATGCCGCCGAAGAGCAGGACCGCCTCCAGCAGCACGACCACGCCGTAGAAGGCGTCGAACCGCATCCGCGGCCCCTCGGGGCCGGGCTCGGACTCCGCGGCGGGACCGGACCCGCGGCCCGTGACCACCGCCAGCACGACCACCCCGACGAACGCCGCGACCGCGAACACCCGCAGCACGAAGGCGAGGGTGGGGTCGAGCGGCGGCCCGGAGTTGGCCAGGACGAAGGCGAGGCCGAAACCCGCGCCGATGAGGGATCCCACGAACCGCGTCATCGGGCGAAGGTACCAGCGGGCGAGTCCGGGCCCAAGGGTGTTTTCGGGCCGTGCTTCCCGCTGCTCCTTCCCGGAGCCGCGGCACCACGCAGCGCGCTCGTGCGGCGGGGTACGCCGCGGCCCGGTCCTGCTCCGGCCCTCACATGAGCGTGCGGCCCGGAGCGGAACCGCTACCGGCGGACCTGGACGACCACCGTGCCCGCCGCCTTGTCGTGGAGGCACTTGCGGGTCCTCTTGTCACGCAGGGGCCACAGGACGTTGGTGATCGACCACGGCAGGAGCCAGTTGACCAGGTTGGTGTGCCCGGGCGCGTAGAGCAGCGCACGCACGAACGCGCGACCGGCCCCGACCCTTCCGCTGCCGTCGGAACGCACCACCCACAGGCCCAGAAGCATCTTGCCGACTGACCGCCCCCACAGGCGGACCTGGAGCCACTCCAACACGATGGGCAACAGGAAGAAGTTGAAGATGTAGACCACCATGAAAGCGGTCTCGCCGGGGCCGCCGTCGATCTCGCCGCCGCCTATGGCTGTGCTGACGAGGGTGCCCAGCAGCATCATGGCGAACCAGAGGAAACCGAAGACGACCGTGTCGAGAAGCCGGGCCAGGAAGCGCACACCCATCTCGGCGCGGCCGATCTCGGGGTTGTGCGGGCTCCAGTGCCCCGGGTCGGTGAGCGCTGGCGGAAGCCAGTTCTGCGGCGGCGGGTAGTAGCCCTGATGGCCGTACGCGTAAGGGGTCTGGTGGGGCGGGGGGTACACGGAGAGCTGCGGCGGCGCCGCATACGCGGGCGCGGGCGGGGCCTGGTACCCGGACGGCGCGGGGTGGGCGGGCGCCTGCCCACCGGACGGGGCGTAGGGGGCCTGGTGGGCGGGCTGGACTTCGTACCCCGCGTACGGGGAACCGTGCTCCGGCTGTCCACCGGCGGGCTGATGCGGGGGCTGCATGGCTCTCCTGCCGAACGTCGTCAGGTGCTTTCGGTGGGTGATGGTGTCGGGGTGCCACGGAGCGCGGGACCGTGGCGCGTGTCCCGTCCGGTTCCGCGGACACGGATGCGATTCGGGCGAACACCGGCTGTCCGCGATCCCCCGAAGCGCACCCGTACTCTACTCCCGTCCCCCGACAGCGGCCGGTGCCGTCACGGCCGCTCCTCGTACGGCTCGCGCAGCGCGGTCTGCACCAGCCGCGACGAACCGCCGCGGGTCACCCACTTGCCGCGCCCGGGGGGCTGGCCGGCCGCGTAGACCCGGGGCAGGATCTGGCCCTCGCTCCGGTCGCCGGACATCACCAGGGCGCTCGTGCCGATCTCGCGCATGGCCTGCACCAGCGGGTCGTACATCCCGCGCCCCGCACCGGCCACCCGGCGCGCCACCACGAAGTGCAGGCCGATGTCGCGGCCGTTGGGCACGAACGGGACGAACGGCGCCAGCGGCTTCTGGCCCGCCGTGGTGAGCACGTCGTAGTCGTCGGCGAGCACCACGATGCGCGGGCCCTTGAACGAGCCCGGTTCCAGGGAGTCCACGTCCCCGTCCTCGGGCAGGCGGCCCTCGACCTCCTTGGCCACGCCGCCCGCCAGCCCCGCGCACACGCGGGGGTTGCTCGCGTACCCGCCCATGTACTCCTCGGGCACCACGCCCCGCAGGGTCCGGCGCGGGTCCATCACCGCGAACACCACCTCGTCGGAGGAGTAGCGCGCCACGAGGCCCTCGGCGACCAGCCGCAGCAGGTTGGTCTTGCCGCACTCCCCGTCGCCCATGACGAGCAGGTTCTGGTCCCGGTCGAACAGGTCGAGCAGCACCGGTTCCAGGGCGCGCTCGTCCACGCCGATCGGCACCGCCTTGGGCTCGGACTCCGCCGTGGGCAGGGTCCGGGCGGACAGCCGGTGCGGCAGGATCCGCACCTGGGGCGCACGCGTGCCCCGCCAGGCCCGGTCCACCGCGCGCACGGCCTTCTCCACGACCTCGCCCAGGTTGTCGTTGTCGGCCACCCCGTCGAACCGGGGCAGCGCCGCCTGGCCGAACAGCTCGCCGTCGGTCAGCACCCGACCGGGGGTCCTGGCGCTGATCGTCTCCGAGAGCTTGCGGTCGATCGTGGAGTCCGAGGCGTCGTTGAGGTGCAGCTCCACCTTCTGCCCGAAGTTGGACTGGGCGGCGATGCGCACGTCGTTCCAGCGCAGCATCCCGGCCACCACGTGGACGCCGAACCCGCCGCCGCGCTGGAGCAGTTCGGTCACGATCGGGTCGATGTCCTCGAAGTCCTTGCGCAGCGCGCCGAAACCGTCCACGACGAACACCACGTCGGCGCTGGCCAGCTCGGGGACCTCGCCGCGCGCGTGCATCCGGCGCAGCTGGGCGACCGAGTCGATCCCGCGCTCGCGGAACACCGTCTGGCGGTGTTCGAGCATGCCCTGGACCTCCTCCACCGTGCGGCGCACCCGCTCGGCGTCGGTGCGCACCGCAACGCCGCCCACGTGCGGCAGCGCCGCCAGGGACTGCATGCCGCCGCCCATGAGGTCCAGGCAGTACACGGCCGCCTGTGCGGGGGTGTGCGTGAGCGCCAGCGACAGCACCAGCGTGCGCAGCAGGGTGGTCTTGCCGCTCTGCGGGCCGCCGATGATCGCGGCGTGGCCGCCGGACGCGGTCAGGTCGAGCTTCCACACGCCCTGCCACTGCTTGGTGGCGTCGTCCAGCAGGCCGAGCGGCACGCGCATCGCCTCGTGCTCACCGGGCAGCCGCAGCCCGCGGTCGCTCTCCTCCGGCTCGCCCGCCACCGCGTCCAGCGTGGTCGCGGACGGCAGGGGCGGCAGCCAGATCTCCCGGGTCCGCTCGCCGTGCCTGCCGAACTGGCCGACCATCACGTCCAGCAGGGTCGGGCCCACCGTGCGGGAGGGCATGGGCACGTCCTCGCCGGATGACCCGGAGGCCGCGGCCTCCACAGGCTCGGCGCCGGCGTTGTAGGCGGTGTAGCGGCGCACCGACGGGGTGCCCTCGGTGGGCTCCTCCTCCGCCACCGGGCCGCGGTAGGCGCCGGAGACGTACCCCGCCTTGAAGCGCTGGTAGACGCTGGTGTCCACCTTCAGGTAGCCGAACCCGGGCAGGGAGGGCAGGTGGAAGGCGTCGGGGGTGTTGAGGACGGTGCGGCTCTCCTCCTCGGAGAAGGTGCGCAGGCCCAGCCGGTAGGACAGGTAGGTGTCCAGGCCGCGCAGCTTGCCGCCCTCGATGCGCTGGCTGGACAGCAGCAGGTGCACGCCGATGCTGCGCCCGATGCGGCCGATGGACAGGAACAGCTCGATGAAGTCGGGGCGTGCGGTGAGCAGCTCGCCGAACTCGTCGATGATCACCAGCAGGTGCGGCAGCGGCGGCAGGCTCGGGTCGTGCTCGCGCTTGTAGGTGTAGTCGCCGATGTTGGACACGTTCCCGGCGTCGCGCAGCACCTGCTGGCGGCGCTGCACCTCGCCGGACAGGCTCGCGTACACGCGCTCGATCAGCGCGGCGTCGTCCTCCAGGTTGGTGATCACCCCGGCCACGTGCGGCATGTCCTCGAACGGGGCGAACGTGGCACCGCCCTTGTAGTCGACCAGGACCATGCTCACCCGCTCGGGCGGGTGCGAGGCGGCCAGCGCCAGCACGAGGGTGCGCAGCATCTCGCTCTTGCCCGAACCGGTGGCGCCCACGCACAGGCCGTGCGGTCCCATGCCCAGCTGCGCGGACTCCTTCAGGTCCAGCACCACGGGCTGGCCCATGTCGTCCACACCGATGGGCACGCGCAGGAACGCCCGCTCGCTGCGCGGCGCCCACAGGCGCGGCACGTCCATGGAACCGGGGTCCTGGACGCCCATCATCGCGGGGAAGTCGACGCTGCCGCCCTCCTGTGCCGTCTCCTCGATCGACTCCGGGGACAGGCGCAGCGGGGCCAGCATGCGGGCCAGGCCGGTGAGGGTGGCGTCGGAGACGTCGTCCACGGTGCCGGTGGTGACCACGGGGTCGGCGCCGCGCAGCTCCTCGACGCGGACCTGGTCGCCGGTGACCGTGACGCGCACGTTCACGTCGCCGGGCTCGTCGATCTGGCGGGACACCAGGTGCAGCACGGTCACGCCCAGGTCGACGGGGTCCACGGCGTGGTCGGGCCGGACCAGCTCGGCGGCCACGTCGCCGTGGGTGTCGTGGACGACCAGGAGCCTGCGCAGCATCCGGTACGCCTCGCGCTTGCCCATGCCCCGGCGGACCTCGGAGGCGAAGTCGGTGCGCGAGCGCAGCTCGTCGGCGAGCAGGCCGCCCAGCTTGACCGGGTCGGGGGCGATCAGGCGGACGGCGGCGCCGCCCTCGCGGCGCTGCGGGTCCAGGACCTGGGGCAGCCACGGCAGCCAGGACCAGTCCTCGGCCCTGTCCGCGGGGTAGGACACCGCCAACCCGGCGTCCTCGGGGGCGTGGAAGGCGCCGAACTGGGCGGCGAGGGCGCGCACCACGCGCATCACGTCCTCGCGCTCGCCGATCACGCTGACGTTCCCGGCCATGTCCAGGGGCAGGGTCAGCGGCATCTCGGGGACCGAGGCGAACCGCCGGATGGCGGCCTGCGCCTCGGAGAGCATGAACGGGTCGGTGGGCATGAGGGCGGTGCCCTGCTCGGCGAGCCGCAGGGGGCGGCCCTCGGTCAGGCCGGTGCCCACCCGCACCCGCAGGAAGTCGCGGTGCCTGCGGCGGCGCTCCCAGAGCCGGGTGGGGTCGCGGATGACGTCGTACAGGGCCTCGGGCGGCGGGTCGAGCAGCCGGGCGTGGGCGCGGGTGCCCTGCTCCCAGGCGGTGAGCTCCTCGCGCAGTTCCTCCAGGTACTGCAGGTACAGCTCGCGCTGGTTGCGGCGCTGCCGGGCGACCTGGCCGCGACGGGAGAAGAGCATGACCACGGCGGCGAGGAGGGCCACCACGAGGAGGACGCCGCCCAGCGCGATGAAGGCCGGGTTGCGCATGACCATCATGATGGTCATCGACGCCAGCATGCCGACCATCGGCAGGATGGTCATCAGCGGGTTGCCCTGGGCGTTGCCGTCGGGCAGGGTCGGCGGGGCCTCCACCTCGTGCGGTTCCTGCACCGGAGTGGGATGGACGGTTCGTGTCGGCCGGTGCACGACGCGAAGGCTCATCGGCTTTCCTCTCGGCGCAGGGATGGGAAGACGAGGGCGCGGGGGCTGCGCGGGGGCGGAAAAATCCTATCGAAGACGGTGTCGGAGGGGCTTTTCGCGTACGGGCGGCTCCGGTCGGCGCCCGGCCGCGTGCCCGGCCGCGGCCGCAGGTCAGCCCGCGCGGACCCCGTCGGGGTGCAGGTGGTCCATGAGCTCGCGGAAGCGCTGCCAGCCGTCCGGCTCGGTGCCGTCCCCGACCCGGTACCAGACCGAGGGCGTGAGCGGCGGGCCGAACGGCACCCCGCGCACCGGAGCGGACAGCGCCCGGTCGGTGCCGATCGAGGAGACGCCCTCCACCCCCACGGCCAGGCCGACCGGCAGGGGGAGGCCGCACCAGCGGGGCTCGTGGGTCAGGTCCGGCCGCCCGGCCGCGCGCCGCACCGTCATGGTCCGCAGCACATCGCGTTCGGTGAGTGTACGGACCACCGACGACAACGCGTCTAGGTCGTGCTCCTCGCCGGCGGGCCGGGCCACCGCGAACGAGACGCTCTCACGCACCCCGTGCGCGGTGCGCATCACCCGCTGGGTGCCGCAGAAGGGGAGCACGCCCTCCTCGCGCACGCCCTCGGGAGGGCCGGTGAACACGAACCAGGTCTGCCCGGGCGCGCGTTCGCGGCACAGCCGGGTCAGCGCCGCCCGGTTCCACTCCTGGGGGAGGGGTTCGCTGGTGCCCCAGAGCGCGGGGGCGCGGCCGCCCAGGCGCTCGGCGAGCAGTTCGGCGGCCTCGCCCAGGACCAGGCCGTTGTCGGCGGGGTGCTCCGCCTTCAGTTCGACGAGCAGGTGGGAGCCGGTCCCCTCCACGTCCCCGGCCCGGGCGCGGAACGCCTCGTGCGGCCCGTCCTCGGCCCGGGCGCTCCGGTCCAGGACGAAGGCCTCCCGTTCGTCCCAGACCAGGGGCACCCCGGAGAACCCGTCGTAGTAGGCGCCGTCGGGGGCCTGGACCACCCAGCGGGCGGTGGGGCCGGCCAGCACCGAGTGCAGTGCGTGGGTGAGGCGGCTGGTGGAGGGGGTGACGACCTGGAGGCGCAGGCCCTCGCGCCCGTGGGCGGCGACGGTGTCCACGAGCCAGGGGGACATGGGGACCAGGGGGCGGTCCTGCACCACGACCACGGCCCTGTCGGTGCGGGCGGTGACGGCGGGGTGGTCGGTGGAGCCGTCCAGGAAGGCGTCGCCGCGGGAGGGCCGCGGCTCGGGCTCCCACACGACGCCGCCGAGCCGGTCCGCGAGGTCGCGGACGAAGCGGCCGACGGCCCCGGCGGTGTCGGTGTCCGCGAGTTCGGCGCCGCGCGCCTCCACCCAGTAGGGCTGGGCGGGCAGGTCGTCCACCATGCCGGCGGACAGGAGCCGTTCGGCCTCGGCGGACAGGGCCAGGCGCTGGGCCGCCTGCACGGCGGCGACCAGGCGGCCCCCGGCGTCGAGCAGTTCGACCACGGCGCCGTCGGCCGCGAACCGCACCCGGAGGTCGGGCCCGGCGGCGACCAGGGCCTTGGTCAGGGCGCGCCGGTCGGGAGGGCTGGCCAGAAGGGCGACCGCGTCGTGGCTCAAGGGATCTCCTCAACACTCCGGGGGAGGGCGGTACTCGGAGGGTGGGATCCCGGGGGCGTCCGCGAGGTTCGCCCCCGGGCACCGTTTTCCCGGGCGGGCGGGCGACCCCGCTGAGCGGAGCGCCGTGGCACGGGAACCCGCTCCTTCCCGGGCGGGTGGCTCCGGCCGGCACCGGAGGGGCACCCTGGTCCGGGGCAGTCCCTCACGGGCTCCGAGCGGACCCGGCCAACCTCCCTCCGCGGCCTTCTCGACAGGCCGTGGACGAACGTCTCGCAGGCCGGGGTGGAGGGTGGGCTCAGCCACGTGCTCCCGGATCCGGCAGGGGACGGGGCCGCGCGCGTCCGGGGGGACGGTGCGCGGTCCCGGCGGACCGGGCAGGGGCGGTGGCGCACCGGTGTGCGGATGACGGGTAGGGGGCGTGGGGGCCGGGCGGCGCCGGGGTTCGCGCGGAGGGGACGGGTCGGGGCGGTGCCGTGCGCCCGGGGCCAGGCGGAGGGGCTCCGGCCGGTGCCGGTACCGCGTTCGGATTGGCCGGATACGGCCACGCGCCGACGGCGGGAAGGGGAGCGGCCGCGTCCGGGCACCCGCCCCGGAGGCCCCGGCGGGTGAGCGGGCCCGGCCGGTCCGCCGGAGGGGTCCGCGCCGTTCACCGGCCGTCGTCCACAGGCGCGGATCATCCCTGTGCCTACGTCAGAGGCCACTTGTATGATGCAGATCCTCCCCTATGGGGGGATCCAGTCCGTTGCCCGGTCGCGGATCTTCTTCCGAACCGCGGGCACTCCGCGTGCGTCCTCCCCCACGGGAGGCGAACAGCCTCGCGAGGACCCCCGAGGAAAGCAGGTGAAAAGTTGTCACGTTGGCAGATCGGCGACAGCACCCTGACCACCCTGTCCCAGAGCACCGGCACCACCGGTGACGAGCTGAGCAGCCTCATCCAGCAACTCGTCCAGGCCGCCGAGCCCCTGTCCGGCAAGTTCGACGGTGCGGGCAAGGCCGCGTTCGACTCCTTCAAGCTCAGGGCCGACGGCATCACCGCGGACCTGCGCGCGGGCCTCGGCTCCATCCAGGAGGGCCAGACCGGCATGAACACCGCGTTCGTCACCGGTGACCAGACCATGGCCGACGACGCGAACCAGAGCATGGGCTCGGCCAACTTCGACGCCGCCAAGTTCCGCTGACCCCCCGACCCCCCGGTAAGGAGCATCCATGAGCAACAACGCCTACGACCTCGGTGCCTCCCAGGAGGTCCAGGGCAACATCCAGTCGATCACCAACCGCCTCGAGACCCTGATCGGCGAGCACGACACCGACGTCAGCCAGGCCATGGCCGAGTTCGAGGCCACCGGCGTGTCCGAGGAGTACAGCGCCAAGGAGCTCAAGTGGCACAACGCCGGTAACGAGGTCCGCGAGATCATCCGGCTCGTGCGCGAGACGCTGTCCACCAACGACTCCACCGCCCAGGAGACCCTCAGCCGCGCCAACAGCGCGGTCATGAACATCTGACCGCATCCGAGGTACGGGACACGCACGAGAGGCAGTGAGGAGCACGGTTGGCACGCGACTACGACAGTCAGCTGCTGGAGTCCGTCGCCGTGCGCCGACAGCGCCTGCGCGAGGCGGTGCTCTTCGGCGGCCAGCGCACCAGGCGCCGCCTGGACGAGAACTTCGGCAAGGTGGCGATCAGCGCCTGCCTCGCCGCGGTCATCTGCGGCGGCACCGTCGGCTGGTCCTTCGTCAGCAACCAGCTCAGCACCCAGCGGGTGGAGCAGGAACAGCAGGCGTCGGGACCGGCCAACAACGCCGTCCCGCCCATTCCGGGCGACTGGGTCGGCGCGCAGGTCACGCTCGACGACCTGCGCGGGGAGCTGGACGCCGCCGGGGTCCCCGAGAGCCTGTACGTGCTCCCGGGCGACCCCCGTCCCGAGCCCGGAACCCTCGACAGTTACTACCTGCTCAGCCAGGACGCGGAGGGCTACCTGTCCGCCGCCGTCATGGACTTCGACCAGGGCCGCCCCGGACCCGAGTTCACCACCGAGGACGAGGCGGCCCGCTGGCTCTACCAGGAACTGGCCACCACCGAGCCCGAACCGACCGTCCTCACCCAGGCCGAGGAGCGGCAGACCGCCGAGGCCACGGCGGAGCTGGTCACCACGGTGCGCGAGAGCCTTCAGGAGCGCAGCGGCGGCTCCTACCTGCACGGACTCGCGGTCGGCGACGTCGTGGACGCCTTCGGCCAGGAGAGCGGCCGCTACCTGTTCCCCGACGGGACCGCCTTCGGGGAGCGCGGTCTGCCCGACCACGCCCGCACCGGTCCCGAGGGCGAGGACCTCTACCACCGCTACCGGGTCATCCACCCCTTCCAGGTGAGCGCGACCAGCGCCCCCGCGAACGGGGGGCACCCCGGCGGCGGCGTCCGCTTCACCCTCGACACGGCCGGGTTCACCGAGGTACCCACCGTTCCGACGATCCGCTGGCTCATCGGCAACGGCTACCTGGAGCGCATCGCCGTCAGCGACGTGCCCGGCTAGGGGCGCCGACGCAAGCCTCCACACCGTCCGGCTGGAGGGCACGACCGAATTCCGGGGCCCGGACCCCGGACCCGAGAGCGGTGGCCAGGGCCACCGGTGACGCAGGAGCGAGGATGGGAAGGCAATGACCGCTTGGAGCCGCGTGACCCTCGTCGGCGAGGAGCGCAGGGTCGACGCCGTCCTGCCCGCGAGCGAACCCGTGGGCGCGCTCATGCCCGAGGTGCTCGACCTCCTCGGCGACCAGGTGGAGAACCCCGCCAAACTGCGGCACCTGGTGACCGCCTCCGGGATCGTCCTGGAGGGCGACACCACGCTCGCGGAACGGCAGATCACCGACGGCGCGGTGCTGCGGCTGGTCCGGGCGGAGGAACCGGTGCCCGCCCCGGTGGTGCACGAGGTCCCCGAGGCGGTCTCGATGGCCCTGGACGACCACCAGGGGCGCTGGAACCCGGTGGCGGCCCGCTGGACCGCCACCGTCTCCCTGGTCGCCCTCGCCGTGGGCGCGGCCTGGATCGTGCAGGGGTACTTCTCCGGCAACGGCGGCCTCGTCGGCCTGGCCGTGGTCGCCGCCGTGCTGGTGGCTGTGGGCGCGTCGATCGGCCCGACCTGGCGGGAGCCCCTGGGCACGGCCCTGGCGATCAGCGGCGCCGCGGTCGGCGGACTGGCCCTGTGGCTGGCCTGCGACCAGCTCGGCTGGCCCGAGTGGGCCCGCTGGGGCGGCGGCGCCGCCCTGGTCGCGGGACTGGTCCTGCTGCTCGGGCTCACGTCGGGCCTGGGCCGGGGCGGCCTGACCGGTGGCGGGGTCGGACTCGCCCTGGCGGTCGTGTGGTCGGTGGGCGCGGCGCTGGGTCTGCCCACCTACCAGATCGCCGTCATCATGGCGGTGGCCTGCGTGGTGCTGCTGAGCCTGCTGCTCCGCCTGGCGCTGATGTTCTCCGGACTGGCGGTCCTGGACGACCGGCGCAGTTCCGGGGACGCGGTGACCCGGAGCGACGTGCTCACCTCGGTGGCGGGAGCCCACCGGAGCCTGGTGATCGCCACGATCGCGGTGGCGGTGTCCGCGGCCACGGCGGGGATCGGCCTGGCCACCCACTTCGACTGGTGGACGGCGGGACTGTCGGTGGTGCTGGCCCTGGTGGTGGCCAGCCGGGCCCGGCTGTTCCCGCTGGTCGCGCAGAAGTCGGTGCTCATCGCCGCGAGCCTCGTGGTGCTGGTGGCCTTCCTCCTCTCCTGGGCCGAGGCCGTGCCCTGGGGGGTGTGGCCCGCGCTGGGGATCGCGGTCGCGGTGTCGGCCGTCCCCGCGGTCGTGCTGTCGATCGAGCAGCCCGAGCACGTGCGGGCGCGGCTGCGCGGTGTCACCAGCAGGTTCGAGGCGGTCGCCGTCGTCGTGCTGGTGCCCCTGGCGATCGGCGCGTTCGGCACCTTCCAGCGCCTCCTCACGACCTTCTGAGCGGGGGGACGATGAACGCCTCACAGACGCGGGCCCCGGGCGGGGCCTCCCCGGCCGGAGCCGCTTCGGCCGCCTCCGGGACGCGGCCGGTGCGCGGTGACGGCTGGGTGCGCCGCGTCGGCCGGGCAGCGCTGCGCCCGTTCCGGGCGGCGGACGAGGTGGCCGACACCATCGAGCTGGGGAGGCGGTTGCAGCGCCCCACCTCGACCGGGCGCCGGATCGTCGTGGACGACCTGGGGTCGGGCGCCGACGCGTCGGTGGTGGCCGCGCTGGTCGCCCGCTCGCTGGCGCACTTCCGCCACGACCGGGTTCTGGCCGTGGACGCCACCGGCCGGGCGCCGTCGCTGGCCGAGCGGCTGGGCCTGGACGAGCCCGGCGACCTGGACGGGGTGGACCCCACCGGTTTCGAGTCGGTGCGCGCCAGTCTCGGCGAGGCCAACGAGCGCCTGTGGACGGTGCGGGCCGCCCCGGACGGGGCCGGGGCCTACATGTCCGGGCTGCTGCCGATCTCGCGGTTCTTCGGGGTGACCCTCGTGGCCGGGGAGTCGGGCGGTGCGTTCGTGGAGGCCGTCGGCGGGTCCGCCCACGCACGGGTGCGCGTGGTCCGCGCGACCCGGGAGGCCGCGATCCGGGTCGGGCGCGAGCTGGACCTGCTGGTCGCGGACGGCAGACAGGACGAGGTACGGCGGACCGTGGTGGTCGTCTTCGACGAGCGGCGGCGTGAGGACCCGGGGTTCGACGTGGCCCGCACGACCGGGATCATCGCCGAGAGCGGTGCGGGCGTCATCGTCCTGCCGCACGACCGGCACCTGGCCCAGGGCACGGTCGTACGCCCCGGGTTCATCGGTGAGGCCACCCACCGGACCGTTCAGCTGGTGGCCGCCGAGGCGCTGGACCGTTCGGTGGACGGCGCCGGGCCGGTCCGGACCCGCGTCGAAGGAGGGGAGTAGCCGTGGAGCAGCGACCCGAACCGGAACGGGGGACCCCTCCCGGGGAGCAGGAGACCCGGGAGGAGCACGACGGCCGGGGGAACCCGGACGCGCCGCCGGACGCCGGGAACCCGACCGGCTGGCGACCGGGGGCTCCCGTGCACGGGGACCCCGACCGGGGAGGTCGGCGGCAGGCGCCGTGGGGGGAACCGGGACGGTACCCCGGGCCGGTGCACGGCCAGCCCGCGCCGTCCGGCGGCCACGACGCCGGGCAGTGGGGGAGCGACGCGGCGCCGAGCGGGCCGCAGTGGCCCGCCGCCGGTCAGGGCTTCCCGGGAGGGGGCGCCGTCCCGAGCGGATCGGAGTCCGCCGCCGGTCAGGAGGCCGCACGGTGGCCGGAACCGGGGCGGGGCGCGCCGTCCGGTGGCCAGCGACCCTTCCCGCACACGCCGTATCCGGGTCGGGGAACGGCGCACCCGTACGGCCAGCAGGGGGGCGCCAACGCGGCGCCGAGCGGTCCGCAGGCCTCTCCGGGTGGGCAGCACCCCCGTGGTCCGCAAGGCGCTCCCAGCGGGCCTCAGCGGCCCGCCGCTGGTCAGGGTTTTCCGGGTGGAGGTGCCGTGCCGAGTGGTCCGCAGGCCTCTCCGGGCGGGCAGCACCCCCGTGGTCCGCAAGGCGCTCCCAGCGGGCCTCAGCGGCCCGCCGCTGGTCAGGGTTTTCCGAGCGGCCCCCAGTACGCGTATGGCCAGCAGGGTGGGCCCAGCGGCCCCCAACCAGCCCCGTCCGGCGGCTGGTTCTCCGACGTGCCCGGACACGGCCAGGGCACCCCGCCCGGCGGTGCGCCGGGCTATCCGGGACAGGGAACGCTTCCTCCGACGCCCTACGCCGTCGAGCCGCCGAGGCCGTACGAGCCCACCGGCCCCAACGCGCCCTGGGCGGGCCACTCGGGTCCGCAACGGCCCCCCACCCCGCCCGGTGGAACGGCGACGCCGCGCACCTTCGCGCAGGACTCGGTAGCCGAGGCCTTCCTGTCGGGGACGCCCATGCCCGCACCGCCGACCCAGCAGCCTCCGGCGCCTCCCGAGCAACCCCAGCAGCCTCAGCGACCCCAGCAGTACGGGCCCGGTCCCGCACAGGACCCGCCGGAACAGCGGGCATCGTGGCCGCGGCCCCCGCAGTGGCCGCAGCCTCCGGAACAGCAGGCGCCATGGCAGCCGCAGCCGGACCCGGCCGTGCCCGTGGACCGGAGCGCGTCGGCCGCTCCCCCCGCCGCGCCACCGGCGCCTCCCGCGAACCCGTCGCCCGCCCCGCGGCCGGAGCCGCCGCGCGTCCAGGAGCCGCCCGGCGAGCGGGAGCGGTCGGGCAGCCGGAGACCGCCGGGCGGACAGGGAGCACAGCCGCACGAGGACACGCCTTCGGCCTCCCGGCCCCGCGATGAGGTCCCGCCCGCCCGCGCCTGGTTCGGTACGACCTCCGCCTCCGAGGCGTCGCGCCCGCCGGTACCCCCCGGCGCGACCCGCGAGCCCCGGCGGGTCGGTCCGCCGCGCCCGGCGGACCCCGTGACCGTCAACCCCGGAGGCGAGGAGGACTCACCGGACCCGGACGCGGAGGAGACGGACGTCTTCCTGGTCATGGGTGCCGACCGGCGCGCCCGCAAGATGCGGGAGGAGGGCCGGGAGACCCCGCGGACCGGGGAGGAACCGGACTCATCGGAGTCCTCAACGGCCTCGGAGACCTCACCCGCCCCAGCCGTCCCCGAGGCCGCACAGGAACACGGCTCCCCGCTGTACCAGGGCGTCTCCCTGTTCGCACCCGAGCCGGAGGCCGCGGAAGCCGGCGGCCCGGAGGAGACCGACCCCTCCCCTGAGGTCCCCGAACCCGTGCGTCCCGACACGGACACCGTGCGCGTCCAGGCTCCGCCGCCCGTGGAGGCGGACCAGGCCGACTCCTCCGACACCGGTGGAGCCGCCGCCTCCCACGGCGTTCCCGGCCCCGTCACGTCCGTGCCGGGCACGGGAGCGGCGGAGGCCCCTGCCGGGGACTCCGGGCCCACCGACCCCGCCCAGCCCACCGGCGCTCCCCCCGAGGCGGGTACCGCCGTCAGCGGACCCGCGCCGGGGGAGGCCGGTTCCGCGGCGGCCGCCGAGCGTTCCTCACCGGGCGCCGGGAAGGAGTCCGCTCCTCCCGGAGCCCGGGAGCCGGAGCAGGGCGGTCCCTACCCCGCCTACGGTGACCGGCCACTGGAGCCCACCGGGTTCGCGGACATTCCGGCCGCGCCCTACGCGGGTGTGGGGCAGCCGGAACCCGATCAGGGCGTCCCGCACACCGGGGACCGCCCGGACCCGCCGACCCCGTACGCCCCGACCCCGTACGCCCCGGCCGCGAACCACCCGCCCACGGAGGCTCCCGCGCAGGACCCCCCGGCACAGGCCCTTCCGGCACGGGGGATCGAGTCCTGGATCGACGCCGTGGGCGACGGGCGCACCCCGGTCCAGGGCGGATACGAGCAGAGGATCGCCGCGGTGAAGAGCGTCCCGGCCTCCCCCTGGCGCCGGGCCGTCTTCGCGGTGACCGGAGGACGCCTCAACCTGGGATGAGGCCGTGGTCGGGTGAGGGCAGGGGGAGGCGCGCCCGCCTCCCCTTGCGGACGCGCCTCCGGGGGCGCCGTACGGCACCCCCCATCCGCCGGTCCGGTCCACGGGCCGCCCTTCCGCGGGCCAGAGGACCCGGACAACCCGGTCCGGCGGGCGCCGACCGTCCGGGTCCGTCCCCTCGGCGAAGCACCGGTCCGGTCGGCTCTGCCGTCCCGCGCCGGGCCGCTCGGGCCGGGGCCTCGCGGCGCTGGGACGGCGTCTTCAGGTCATCTTCTGTCCTCCAACCCCCCGACCAGGGACAACGCCTCCCCGTGGCTGGCGGGCAGGGGCACCGTCCACACGGCCGCCCCGTGCTCCCAGCAGGTCCCCCGGCGCAGCGCGTCCAGTTCGCGGTCCAGGTCCGCGGACTCGGGGGCCACCACCGCGATCCGCCCCCGGGCCAGCAGGCACACCGACTCCCCGCGCGTGAAGAACCCGCGCAGTTCGTGGCCGAGCACGATCAACCGCGCGGTGCGCCGCCACGGGTCGATCCCCGGATCCAGCGCCACGACCACGAGCCGGTGCCCCGAGGCGGGCGGCGCCCCGTCGCCGGTGTGCCGGTACAGCTCACCGAGCCGGGTCCGCAGGTACTCCGCGGTGGCCAGGCCGGTCAGCGGGTCCTGGCAGGTCTGCCACCCGCGCCCCGCGTCCGCCCACCCCTCGGCCAGCGCCCGGACCAGGACCGGCGGCGGGCTCCGCCACCCCGCCACCGACGTGAACGCCGACAGGTCGTCCAGGCTCTGCCCGATCCCCACCCCCGAACGCGCCCGCGCCCCGCCCAGGAGCCCGCAGGGGCCGGCCAGGTCGTCCCCCGCCGCGAAGGCCCCGCACACCGCGTCCACGGCGGGCGTCCACCAGCTCTCGGGCGGGTCCCACCCCGCCTCCCGGCTCCGCCGACCCCACGGCGCGCGCAGTTCCCGGGCACGGGCGGTACGGTCCCGCGTCCCGGTCCTCACCTCGGCATCTCCCATGGCGCCGCTCCCGTTCGTCGGTCCTGTCGCGGAGGCGGGTCCGCGTCCGCTCGGCGCGTTCCGTCCTCCCTCACCCCTGATTACGGAGATCGGTGGCGGCTGTGACGCGAATGCGGGATATTTTTCGAGCACGTGTCCTCCAGCGCCGGACCGGGGCTTCTCCCCGGACCGCGGCGCACACTCCCCAGAAAGGACGCCGGGTGAACGACGTCCCCGACGATCACACAGAGACTCTGGTCGGTGACGGTGAGTTGATTCAGTGGGTGCGGGACGGCGACACCGGCGCCTACGCCACCCTCTACGAGCGCCATGCCGCGGCGGCGCGCGGACTGGCCCGGCAACTGCTGCGCGGCGAGGCGGAGGTGGAGGACGCCGCCGCCGAGGCGTTCACCCGCGTGCTCAGCGTCATCCAGCGAGGAGGGGGCCCGCAGGACTCCTTCCGCCCCTACCTGCTCACCGCCGTCCGCAACGCCGCCTACGACCGGGGACGCGGGGAGAGGCGCCAGGTCGTCACCGACGACATGGAGAGCCTCGTCCCCGGCCAGCCCTTCGTCGACCCCGCGCTCGAAGGGCTGGAGCGCTCCCTCATCGCCCGGGCCTTCCTCTCGCTCCCCGAGCGCTGGCAGTCGGTGCTCTGGCACACCGAGATCGAGGGGGCCAAACCGGCCGAGGTCGCGGACGTGCTCGGCATGAAGCCGAACGGCGTCGCCGCCCTCGCCTACCGGGCGCGGGAGGGCCTGCGGCAGGCCTACCTCCAGATGCACCTGGCGGGCGGGAACGCCGCCGAGGCCTGCCGCCCGACCCTCGGACTGCTCGGCGCCCACGTCAGGGAGGGGCTGTCCAGGCGCGACACCGCCAAGGTCGACCGGCACATGGACGGCTGCGCCGACTGCCGCGCGGTCTACGCCGAGCTGACCGACGTCAACGTCGGCCTGCGCGGGGTCGTCCTGCCGATGGTGGCGGGCGCGGGGGCGGCGGGCTACCTCTCCGCCACCCCCGCCGGAGGCGCCTGGTGGGGGAGGATGTCGCGCCGCCAGCAGCAGGCGGCGGCCGGAGGCACGGCGGCGGCCGGTGTGGCGGTCGCGGTCGCCCTGGCCCTGACCAGCGCGCCGGAACCGCTTCCCGAACAGCAGCCGCCCCCGGCGGCGGCCCCGTGGGAGCAGCCTCCGGCGCCGCCCGCTCCGGACGTGCCCGAGCCCGCCCCGGACGCGCCGCGGCCCTCCCCTCCGGCCAGCGACCGGCCGCGCCCCGACGCGGACGAGCGGCCCGAGCCCGCCGAGCCGGTCCCGGCGGTGCCGCCCGCCGACGTGCCGGAGGAGGAGGTGGCGCAGGAGCCCGGGCCGCGGTTCGCCGCGGGGATCGACCCGGTCGGCTCCCTGCTCCCGGGCAGCGAGGGGATCATGGTCCTGGACGTGCGCAACATCGGCGGCGGCGCGGCCGAGGAGGTCGTCGCCCAGCTCACCCTGCCGCCGGGCGTGGAGATGGTCTCCTCCGGCGGTGCGGGCAACGCGCTTCCCAGGGCGGTGGGACACGGCGACTGGAGCTGCTCCGCGGGCAGCGGGGGCGGCCGCTGCGCCCACCCGGGGATGGCGGCGGGGGAGGACGGCACCCAGTTCATCGACGTGCGCGTGGCCCCGGACGCCGAGGTCGGGGTTCCGGCGACGGTGTCGGTGTCCGCCGCGGGCGTGACCGCCGAGGCGACGGGGGAGCGGGGCGTGAGCGCGGAGGGCGTCACGGCCCGCTACGCCACCGCGGGCCGGGTACGCGCGGAGAGCGTCGGCAACGCCCTGATGACCTGCGTCGAACCGGAGCCGAGGGGTCGTTGGCCGTGGCCGTGGTGGGACTGGCCGTACGCCCCGGACGTCCCCGACCCGCGTCCGCCGGGGCCCGGGACCGATCCGCGCACGGAGTCCTCCCCCGCTCCGGACGCCCCCGCGTCCCCGAGACCGGAGCCGCCGGAAGCCGAGGCGACCACGGAGGAGGATGTGCCCCCTGGTCAGGAAGAGGGCGAAGGGGCTTCTGACGGGACGGTGGATGCGCCGGACAACAATGTGCCCACGGAAACGGCGCGCGGACCGTTCTCCGAGGGCGTGGCGCGGCACGGCGGCCACGGCCCGGCGACGGTGGCCCACGGCGCCCCCGGGTCCCACAGCGACCCCGGGCCCCACAGCGCCTCCGAGGCACAGAACGCTCCCCGGGCGCAGGACGGTCCCGGGTTCCACGGCGCTGCCGGAGCGCAGGACGGTCCCGGGTTCCACGGCGCTCCCGAGGCCCAGGACGGCCCCTGCGCCCGGGCCAGGCTGCGCCAGGGGCCGCGCCTGGACAACGACCACTGGACGATGGTCCCGCTGGACGCCGACGACGACCCCTCCACCACCTCCTCCAGTTCCGCGACCTGGGAACTCCCCGAGGGCGGCGGGGTGCGCTGGGCGGGGCTCTACTTCTCCGGGACCGGGACCCCCGACGCCCCCTCCGTCCGGGTCAGGGGTCCGGGCATGACGGACTACCGCACCGTCGAGGCCACGGGCAACCGTGTCGCCGAGCTGCCCGGCTACCCCGCCTACCAGGCGTTCGCCGAGGTCACGGACCTGGTGCGGGCCCAGGGCGGCGGCCAGTGGTGGGTCGGCGACGCCCCCGTGCGCGAGGGCCGCGGCCACTACGCGGGCTGGAGCCTCGTGGTCGTGCTGGAGGACCCCCGGGTGGGCACCCGCAACCAGGTGATGGTCCTCGACGACACCCGGGTCTCCTTCCACGGCGGCGGGGGCGGCCCCTTCGCGGTGTCGGGCCTGCTGCCCGCCGCCGTACCCGCCCGGATCGACGTGGTGGCCTGGGAGGGCGACCCCGACCTGGGCGGGGACCGGGTGACCGTGGACGGCGCGGCGGCGGAGCCGGTCGGCGGCCACGGGCGGGCAGACAACGCGTTCACCGGCTCGGCCCGCGGCGCGGTCGGCGACCCGCTCGCGTTCGGTACCGACGTGGTCCGATTCGACTCAGTACTTGGCCGAGAAACGGACATCCGAATCCTGACCGAACAGGACGCCGTGATGGTGGGGGCAGTGGTCCTGACGGCCCCCATGCGTAGTTGAGGTACGGGCTTCCACCCGCCCCGTCCGGGCCTGTCCGGCCGCTTCGGAGTCCCGGACTCCCCCGGAAAACCGCCTGTGAGTAGCAGTCCAATAACTCTGTGTGTTCAGAAGGGGCACGCAAAACCAGACAGACTTGGCTAGGCTGTGGCCCGGTCATGGACATGGCCCAGAGACAACAGGGAAGGGGGTCGGTGCCAGTGGACCGCTGCGCGTTGTTCGTTGACGCGGGGTACCTTCTCGCGGACGGCGCGATGGCAGTGCACGGAACCCGCAACCGGGACTCCGTCTCCTGGGACTACACCGGTCTCGTCCAGTTCCTCAACGAGGTCGCGCGGGACCGCACCGGCCTGCCGCTCCTGCGCTGCTACTGGTACGAGGCGGTCGCCGACGACCGGCGGACCCAGGAGCAGGACGGCATCGCCGACATCCCCGGTATCAAGTTCCGCGGCGCGCGGATAAGGCCCGGCCGCCGCGAGGGCGTCGAGAGCTACGTCCAGCGCGACCTCACCACGCTGGCCCGTACCGGCGTCCTGTGCGACGCCGTCCTGGTCAGCGGGGACGAGGACATGGCGCCGGTCGTGGCCGACGTACAGGACATGGGCGTGCGCGTCACGGTCGTGCACGTCTCCGTCGAGGGCAACTGGACCATCTCCCGGGCCCTGCGCCGCGAGTGCGACGACCTCATCGAGATCGGCGCGGGCCACCTGCGCCCGCACGTCAACCTGCTCTCCAGCAGCGGCGCCGCCCAGGAGACCGCTGCCAAGACCACCACGCCGTTCTCCAACGGCCGCGCCCGCTCGGCGCCCGAGACCCCCAGGCAGCCCGTCGCGACGGCGCAGCCCGGCGGCAACCGGGTGGAGGCGGCCTCCTCGTCCGCCGTGGGCCTGGAGGCGATGTTCGCCGGAACCGGCGGACAGCCCGCCCCCCAGGGCAGCGCCATGGACCAGCTGCGCGCCATGCGCAGGTCCCTCGCCCAGCAGCGCGGCGGCGGGGACCACCTGGCCGGGCCGAACACGGACAACCAGCAGTCCGGCCCGATCGACGCCAACGGGTTCCCCTCCGGCGGCCAGGTCCCGCCGAACGTGGGCGGCAACAGCGCCTATCCGGGCGCCTCGATGACCGGGGGGCACCCGGCGCCGGGCGGCCAGGGGGGCTACCCCGTCACCGGGGGGCACCAGTCGCTGCGCGGGGCCGACCAGACGGGCTACGGGCTTCCGGCGAGACAGGCACCGCCCCCGCAGCAGCACATGACGGGGCCGCAGCAGTCCTTCGCCAGCGGGACCGGGCCACAGCAGTCCTTCGCCGGTGGGACCGGGCCGCAGCGCTCCTTCTCCCAGGAGGGGCAGTCCCTGCAGCCGGGCCAGCACGGCGGGCAGCCGGGACACGGCCAGCCGGGGCACGCGCCACCGCAGAGGAGCGCACCGCCCCAGGATCCCAGGTTCGGTCCGGGGGACAACCCCGGCTTCGGGGGTGCGAACGACGCAAACCCTACCTATGGGACCAGTACGGAAACTGACACCGCCCAACGCGGTGGGGCGGCCCCCTCCTACGGGGGACCGCAGCCTACTGGTCCCGAACAAGACAGCCGGTTCGCGGCCGGCGAATACCGGGAACCGCGTCCCAGTCCTGGATATCCCCAGCAGACGCGTCCCGCCACGCATACCGTTGACGAAGCGGTGCATGTTGCGCGCAAAGAAGGGAACGACTTCGCGGAGTCGATCGCCCGCGAGGCGCCCGCCCTGTGGGTCGAGGCCGTCCTCGCCCGCAGACCCCGGATGCCCTCCGACCTGGAGGCGCGTCTGCTCCAGGGTTCCTCGCTGCCGATCGACCACCTGTTGCGTGACGAGGTCCGGGACGGACTGCGCCAGGGGTTCTGGCAGGCACTGGAGCGTGCCAGGCCCTGAGATCCTTGCGCGGGGAGTGCGAGTAGGTGATGAGGGCGATGCGGTTGACCCACGTGACGACGGCAGAACTCGACCGTTTGGAATTCCACGCCGTCCGGTCCGGTGAGCACGGACGGGTCGCCGCCCAGCTCATGGACCTGGCCAACCGGGTCGACGCCGGAAGCGAGATCTCCCGCGCGGAGCTGTTCGTGCGCGCGGGGGAGCAGTGGGAGATCGCCCAGGAGTTCGAGCGCGCCTGCTCGGCCTACCAGAGGGCGATCGACGACGGCGGCCCCACGGTGATCGACGCGCGCGCCCTCAGCGCCGGTGCGCTGCTGCAACTGAACGAGGTCGGGTCGGCCTACGCCCACCTCGAACGCCTGGAGAGCGAGGATCCCCCGGGGCTCCAGACCTACATCCACGTCGCCGAGGCGCTGTACGCGCACGACGACCTGGAGGGCGCCGAGCGGTGGGCCACGGTCGGCGCGCACCGCTTCCTCGGCCTGGACGCCTCGCCCTACGTCCACGACCTGCTGCTGGAGCTGCTGCGGATCCGGTTCCGCGTCCGCGTCGACCTGGGCCTGGACGAGGACGCCCTGGACCGGCGGCTCGACGCCGGGTGAGGGCCGCGCCGCGCTCGCCCGCCCCCGCGGCCCGCGCCGACCCCGGTGAGTGAGGTTTCCGACGTTTCCGTCCCGGGGGCCGCGACACGCCCGGGCCGACTCCGCCCGGAGTGCTTTTCCGCGACGCCCCGAGGCCGCGGCCGCAGGATCGGGTACGCCAGGTTCCGCGGAGCCGTGCGGCCCCCGTGCGCGGGCGTTGCGGGCCGACTGGGGCGGTGGCACGGGCAGGGTCGGGTGCGGGCGGCCCCGACGACGACCTAGGCTGTGTCGGGCCGCCTCAGGGCCGCCCCGACGGGGCGCTCAGCCCCGCGCAGACGGGCCTCCCGGAGCCCCTCATACCACGCCCCCAGGGTGTGTTCGACAATCGTCGAAGAACCTGAGAAATCGATGACACGCCATCATCTTGCGGTGTTCCAACGCACCATCCCCTAGATGTAGTATCTCTCCCGCTGGTGGTTCACCCCTCGGGGTGAGGCAGAGGGGACCCGGTACGAGCCGGGCCGTCCCCGCAGCGGTGAGTGGAAGAAGAGGCCGTCACAGGTACCGGGAACCCCCGCGGAACCCCGGTGCCGTGGTCCCCGCCCACCCGCCACCGGTGATGCACACCTGAGTGTGTGCCGACGACGGGGCTTCGAGAACGAGCCGCCGCGGCCCGCCGGCCGGACGACCGCGCGCACCCAGTGCGCCGGTCCGCCGGGAGCGCCGCGCGACCCTCGCTTCTCGTCCCCTCCCCGCCGGGACTCTTCTATCGAGGTTGGAGCCGCTGTATGACCCTTGACGTCGAGGCCGTGCCCGCATCCGTTCGGTCCAGCAAGGACGGCAACCCCCCTGCCGCCGTCGACCGGATCGAGCACGTCGTAGCCGAGGCCTGTGCGCGGCTCACCGGTGTTTCGGCGGAGAAGGTCCTCACCGAGGCCCGTCGCGGCTTCTACCCCGGCATCTCCGACGCCGAGGTGGAACTCGCCCTGGTCATGGCCGCCCGCAGCTTCGTGGAGGTCGACCCGGACTACTCCTACGTGGCCGCCCGCCTGCTGCTGGACAAGCTGCGCCGCGAGGCCCTCACCTTCATCAGCGGCGCCCCCGACGCCGCCGGCCAGTCCGAGATGGGCGAGCGCTACGCCGCCTACCTCGCCGCCTACGTCGGCCGCGGCATCGACCTCGGCCAGCTCGACCCGGCGCTGGCCAAGTTCGACCTGGCCCGTCTGGGCGCCGCGCTGCGCCCCGAGCGCGACGAGCAGTTCACCTTCCTGGGCATCCAGACCCTCTACGACCGCTACTTCCTGCACAGCGACGAGGTGCGCTACGAGCTGCCGCAGGCGTTCTTCATGCGGGTGGCCATGGGTCTGGCCCTGAACGAGGACGACCGCGAGGCCCGCGCCATCGAGTTCTACGAGCTGCTGTCCTCGTTCGACTTCATGGCCTCCACGCCCACCCTGTTCAACTCGGGCACCGTGCGGGCGCAGCTGTCCTCCTGCTTCCTCACCACCGTGGGCGACGACCTCCAGGCCATCTTCCACGGCATCAGCAACAACGCGATGCTGTCCAAGTACTCCGGCGGCCTCGGCAACGACTGGACCCCGGTGCGCGGCCTGGGCTCGCACATCCGCGGCACCAACGGCAAGAGCCAGGGCGTCGTGCCGTTCCTGAAGATCGCCAACGACACCGCCGTCGCGGTCAACCAGGGCGGCAAGCGCAAGGGCGCGGTGTGCGCCTACCTGGAGACCTGGCACATCGACATCGAGGAGTTCCTCGACCTCCGCAAGAACACCGGTGACGAGCGCCGCCGCACCCACGACATGAACACCGCGAACTGGGTTCCGGACCTGTTCATGCAGCGCGTGGAGCAGGGCGGCAGCTGGACCCTGTTCTCGCCGGACGAGGTCCCCGACCTGCACGACAAGTACGGCGCCGAGTTCGCCGAGGCCTACACCCACTACGAGGCCGAGGCCGCGGCGGGCCGGATCAAGGTCTCCAAGACCCTCCCGGCCGTCGACCTGTGGCGGCGCATGCTGACCATGCTGTTCGAGACCGGGCACCCGTGGATCACCTTCAAGGACCCGTCCAACCTGCGCTCGCCGCAGCAGCACGTCGGCGTGGTGCACTCCTCCAACCTGTGCACCGAGATCACGCTGAACACCAGCGCCGACGAGGTCGCGGTCTGCAACCTGGGCTCGGTCAACCTGGCCCAGCACACGGGCCCGGACGGCCTGGACGCCGAGCGCCTGCGCCGCACCGTCCGCACCGCCGTGCGCATGCTCGACAACGTCATCGACGTGAACTTCTACACGATCCCCGAGGCGCGCCGCGCGAACATGCGCCACCGCCCCGTGGGCCTGGGCCTCATGGGCTTCCAGGACGCGCTGTTCAAGCTGCGCACGCCCTTCGCCTCCGACGGCGCGGTCTCCTTCGCCGACGAGAGCATGGAGCTGATCAGCTACTACGCCATCGAGGCCTCCATGGAGCTGGCCGCCGAGCGCGGCTCCTACGAGAGCTTCGAGGGCTCCCTGTGGAGCCGGGGCGTGCTGCCGATCGACTCGCTGCGCCTGCTGGCCGAGTCGCGCGACGGCGACCTGGACATGGACCGGGGCGAGACCCTGGACTGGGACTCGCTGCGCGAGCGCGTCAAGACCACGGGCATGCGCAACTCCAACGTCATGGCCATCGCCCCGACCGCGACCATCGCCAACATCACCGGCGTGAGCCAGTCGATCGAGCCGGTCTACCGCAACCTGTACGTCAAGTCGAACATGTCCGGCGACTTCACCGTGGTCAACCCCTACCTGGTGCGCGACCTCAAGGCCCGCGGCCTGTGGGACGACAACATGGTCTCCGCGCTGAAGATGCACGACGGCAGCCTCGGCGCCATCGACCGCGTCCCGGCCGACCTCAAGGCCCTCTACGCCACCGCGTTCGAGGTCGACCCCGAGTGGCTGGTGGACGCCGGTTCGCGCCGCCAGAAGTGGATCGACCAGGCCCAGTCGCTGAACCTGTACATGGCGGCCCCCAGCGGCAAGAAGCTGGACTCGCTGTACCGCCGCGCGTGGCGCTCCGGTCTCAAGACCACCTACTACCTGCGTTCGCAGAGCGCCACCCACGTGGAGAAGAGCACGCTCAAGGGCACCGACGGCCGCCTCAACGCGGTCGCCGCGACCCCCGCGGCCCCGGTCGCGCCGGTCGCCTCGCCCGCGCCGAGCCCGGCCCCGAACCCGGGGCCCGCGCCCAGCCCGTCCCCGAACCCGCAGCCCGTCACCGGCGGCGCGGCCGACGAGGACGAGTTCGAGATCATCGACGGCCAGGCCTGCTCGATCGACGACCCCGAGTGCGAGGCCTGCCAGTAGCACCGGCGGCCGCGCACCCCCGTGCGGCGACCGGAGGGCGGGAGCGGCATGACGCCGCCCCGCCCTCCGGCGGGCCCCGGGTCGCGGAGGCGTCCGTCCCCTTCACCCAGCCACGACTCTTCCGGTACGTCCGGAGAACGGAAAAAACCCCAGCATGACCGCAGTTTCCGAGAACAGCGCGAGCGCCACCAGCGGCCTCGGTGAGATCGAGCGCGACGCCGAGCGCGTCAACGTCGACGACAAGGCGATGATCAACGCCCGCGCCGACGTCAACCAGCTGCTCCCCCTCAAGTACACGTGGGCGTGGGAGAAGTACCTCGCGGGCTGCAACAACCACTGGATGCCCACCGAGGTCGCCATGCAGGCCGACATCGCGCTGTGGAAGTCCAGGGACGGGCTGACCGAGGACGAGCGCCTCATGCTCAAGCGCAACCTCGGCTTCTTCGCCACCGCCGAGTCGCTGGTGGCCAACAACATCGTGCTGGCCGTGTACCGGCAGCTCACCAACCCCGAGTGCCGCCAGTACCTGCTGCGCCAGGCCTTCGAGGAGGCGGTGCACACCCACACCTTCCAGTACATCTGCGAGAGCCTCGGCCTGGACGAGGGCGAGCTCTTCAACATGTACCGCGAGGTCCCCTCGATCACCGCCAAGGACGCCTGGGCGCTCAAGTACACGCAGAACCTGGAGAACCCCGAGTTCCGTACGGGCACCCCGGAGGCCGACCAGGCCTTCCTGCGCGACCTCGTGGCCTTCTACGTGATCTTCGAGGGCATGTGGTTCTACACCGGCTTCGCGCAGATCCTGTCGCTGGGCCGCCGCAACAAGATGGTCGGCATCGCCGAGCAGTACCAGTACATCCTGCGCGACGAGTCGATCCACCTGAACTTCGGCATCGACGTGATCAACCAGATCAAGATCGAGAACCCGCACCTGTGGAGCGAGGAGTTCCAGGCCGAGGTCCGGCAGATGCTCACCGAGGCCTGCGAGCTGGAGGTGGCCTACGGCCGCGAGACCATGCCGCGCGGCGTGCTCGGCCTCAACGCGGAGCTGTGCGAGAAGTACATGCACTTCATCACCGACCGCCGAGCCGAGCAGATCGGCCTGGCGCCCATCTTCGGTGAGACGGAGAACCCGTTCCCGTGGATGAGCGAGATGATGGACCTCCAGAAGGAGAAGAACTTCTTCGAGACCCGCGTCATCGAGTACCAGACCGGCGGCGGCCTGGACTGGGACTAGCGGGGTCCCGGGTCCCCTGACGGGACCACAGGGGCCGGAGGGCTTCCTCCCCACCGGCGGTGGCCCGGGTCGTGGCGCGCGACCCGGGCCACCGCCGTGTGCGCTCAGCCCTTGTCCGACCAGGTCATCCTGACGTTGAAGGTGGCCTCCGCGCTCCCCTTGACGACCACGGCCCCGGCCTCGGCGGTCACGCTCACCCCGAACTCCACCTCGGTCTCGGAGGGGGCGAGCGAGGAGGAGGACAGTTCCCGCAACTGCCCGGACACCGCCTCGGCGACCTTGCGGATCCGCAGCAGGACGTCGTCGAGCCGCCTGTCGCCGGTGGCCTCCTCCGACCTCCTGGAGACGTTGGCGGCCCCCTCCCGCCGGGCGGGCACGGACTCGATACTGACCACGGTGCCGTCGTCGGTGACGAAGTCGATCACTTTGTTCACTTTGACCTCATACGTTCCTTGGCGAGGGGTAAAGCTATTCCTGTGGGAGAGCTCGGAAAGTAAAATACTGGGAAGTGTCCGCAAAAGACGAGATTCCGCTGCCGTCCGTGCGGAGGAAACGGTGGGGCGAACCAGTTATGACCGGGCGAAACGACGCGCGTGCCCGCTGGCGCGACGGACGCGACGGTACCGGGTGGCGCAAGTCGTCGATGTCTTCGGACAGGGGCGCGTGCTGCGAGGCCTCCCTGGGGGACCCGGGCCGGATCCTGTTCCGCGACTCCCACCATCCGGACGGGCACACGCTGCGGTTCGGCGCCGGCGAGTGGCTGTCGCTGCTGGCTTCCCTGTCCTGAGAACCCCGGAAACCGGTCCCGGATATTTCCGGGGCCGCAAAGGCGTCGCCGTTCCCCGACTCCCCTTTCCCTCCCGGCCCGGACACGGGAAAGGGATTCCCCGCCTCTCCCCGGGGCGCGCCCCGGCGCCCTGACGGCACCGTGTTCGGGCACGTCCCGGCACCCCGGAGAGCGGTCCGGGGTGCCGCGCGGCGGTCTCCGGCCTCAGGCCCGGACCGGGACGATGTCGGTGTCCAGCCGGGCGTACTCCGCCATCGTGGTCACGAACCGGTGGTCCGGGCCGAACCGGGCGGTGTAGTGGTCGCGCAAGGCCGCCCACTCCTCCCGGACGTCCTCGCCCAGTGCCCGGCGGCTGATCAGCAGGTTGCGCCGGGCGGTGGTCAGGAAGGGGTTGTGCTCGCCGAGGACTTCCCGGCACAGCTCCACACTGGCCGCGTCCTGGGCCCGGGCCTCCTTGAGCCGCCCCAGGGCGAACAGGTCGCTGCCCAGGTTCACCTCGACCGCGGCGACGGTGATCCGCGCGTCCGGGAAGAGCCGCAGGATCTCCTGCCGGGCCTCGACGTCGAGCGCGTACGCCCGCTCGTACTCGCCCGCCAGCCGCAGCACGATCGCCGCGTTGGCCCGCGAGGCCCATGGGAAGAGGTGGCGGCCGGAGTACACGGCGTCCATGTGCTCCAGGAGGTCGTCGGCCAGGCTCTTGGCCTCGGTCACCCGCTCGGCGAAGGCCAGGTTCACCATGTGGATGCTGTTGATGTGCAGTGTCACCCGGGAGTGCGGCCGGTGGCGCGAGGTGTTGGTGTCGACCGCCCGCTGGGACAGTTCCAGGGCCGACCCGTGGGCGCCGAGCCTGCGGTTGACCACGGAGAGGAAGATCGGGATCTCCGAGGTGTGCGCGCTGGCGTCCGCCTCGGTGGCCTCGAAGCGCCGCTGGCAGTCCTCCAGGGCCTCCCGGGCCTCCTCCAGGTGTCCGAGGGCCATGAGGCCGAGCCCGACCGACAGCCGGGAGCGCAGGGTCGGGATGCCGTTCGACCCGAACAGGTACTTGCGCTGTTCGAGGGTGCGGCGGTCCAGGTCCAGGGCATCCTGGAAGCGGCCCAGACGGCGCAGGCAGTCCCCGATGTCGTGCGCGATGACCAGGGTGTTCTCGTCGTCCTCGGTGAACAGCGCGGTCCTGGTCCGGTGGATGTCCTCGAACATGGCCAGGGCCTCGTCGTAGTGGCCGAGGTTGCTCAGCGCGATGGCCCGGGCCCGCCGCGCCTCCAGGGCCTCCTCGCTCTCGGGCCCCTCCAGTTCCGACTGCTCGGCGTACATCCGCTCCGCCTCGGCGAGGGCGACCTCGTTGTCGCCCCGCAGGCGCAGGACCCTGGCGCGCAGCAGCTGGACCTGGAACCGCTGCGGGATGTCGTCGTACCAGGCCTCGATGGCGCGGTCCGCCAGCTCCAGCGTCGCGTCGTCGTTGCCCGTCTCCACCAGGTACACGATCACGTTGTGGACGAGGCCGCGGACCTGCGGGTCGTGACTGCGCCACGCCTCGGAGGCGGTCACGTGGCTCAGCAGCAGCTGGTACTCGGGCCAGTTCTGCGGCAGCTCGGGGCCGAGGGGGTCGCTCTGCGCCAGCAGGCGGTGGGCCAGGTCCCGGTAGCGCACCCGCTCCTCGTCGCCGAGCGTGCTCTGCACGACGGTCTGGAAGGTGACGTGCATCTGGAAGGTGTGCTTGGACCGGTCGAACTCGGCGAGGCTGTGCCTGCTCACGTAGCGCAGCACCCGGGACAGGGCCATCTCGTTGCCCAGGATCTGCGCCAGCTCGGGGTTGGCGCTCAGGCCCCGGGCCCGGTGGAAGAGGGTGCGCGCCAGCGGGCGGGGGCCGAAGAACGAGCACAGCTGGACGAACTCGCGGACCATCCGCTTGAGCGCGCGGTCGCCCCCGGTGCCGCGCCTCAGGTCGTCGAGCTGCATGTTCCAGGCGGCGGCCAGCGGCAGGGGGTACAGGTCCTCCGACTCCACGTGCGTGACCAGGTCGTCGAACTTGTCCTGGATCAGCTGGAGGAAGTCCTCGACGCTCATCAGGGAGTCGCGCAGGTAGGCGCCGACCTGGGCCAGCGCCAGGGGCAGGTGCTCCAGGCGCTCGGCGATCCGGAGGGCGTCCCCGTCGTCCTCCAGCCCCTGGGGGCAGACCTTGCGGAGCAGCGCGACGCTCTCCTGCGGGGTCAGGCTCGGTACGACCGAACCCTCGCTGCGCCCGCTGGGGATCCAGCTCTGGTCGCGGGAGGTGATGATGATGTCGCCGGGGCCGTCGGTCGGGAGCTCGCCCCCGCCCAGCTGGTCCAGGTTGGAGACGTCGTCCAGGATGAGGAGCCAGCGTCCCACCTCGGGGTCGTTCTCCAGCACGTCCCGGACGCGCTGGGCGGTCTTCTCCAGGTTGCCGCCGTCCTCGGCCAGGCCCAGGTGCCTGGCCAGGTGCATGTAGGACTGCTGGATGTCGGCGGGGCTGTTGGCGGGGACCCACCAGATCAGGTCGTAGCTGTCCCGGTACCGGTGCGCGTACTCGGTGGCGATCTGGGTCTTGCCGATGCCGCCCCCGCCCGACAGCAGGTAGATCCCGCCCGAGGACTCCTCCAGCAGACCGTGGACGCGTTCGAGGATCTTCTCGCGCCCCGTGAAGTTGAGGTTGTGCGGAGGCACGCCGCGGAGCTTGGCCAGGGGCCGGGTCCGGGACTGGCGCCTCCGGGAGCGCGGGGCGGTGGGCTCCGAGGGGACGGATTCGGTCTCGGAGGCGCGGGTGTCGGTCACGGTCGGACTCGGTTCCTCTCGGGGGGCGGCGGGCGTGCGGCGGTCGGTGGCGGAGGGAGCGGTGGCGCCGCCCGGGACCGCGGGGGCGGAGTCCCCCTCCAGCGCGGCGCGCAGGTGCCCGGCGAAGCGGCGGTACTCGCCGGGCATCTCGGCCAGCGCGGGGAGCACGGCCGCGGCCAGGCCCTCCTCCCCGTCGAGCGAGGGCACGAGGGGGGCTCCGGTCTCGATCCGGGCCAGCCACTGGTAGATCCGTGCGGAGTCCTTGAACTCGATGCCCAGCGAGTAGTACACCGACCGCATGACGCTGAGGTCGCCGAACCTGCCGAGCAGGTCCCTGCGGACCCCGGGCAGGAACTCCAGGGCGGTGGCGGCCGGGTCGTGCAGGTCGCCGGGCGGCAGCGTCGGGTCCATCAGCTCGCCGCCGAAGACCTCGGCGATCTCGGTGACGGCGAGGCGTCCGTCGCGGGGCGCGTGGGGGATGTTGCGCTGGATCAGCTCCGCGACGGGGAGGTTGACGGGCGCCTGGGTGAGGCGTACCGCGAGCTCGCGGGCCCCGCGCGAGGCGTGGGACAGGAAGCGCGACACCGGGTCGGGTTCCCAGGGGGCGGCGCTGGGCGGGCGCGCGCCGCCGGGCGGGAGGACGCACACGTCGGCCTCCCACACGCCCGGTCGGCCGTCCACCACCGAGGCCCACTCCGCGAGGGCCTCCGGCTCGCACTCCAGAACCGGCAGCACCGCCGCGTCCGCGGGGAGGCCGGGGGCGGAGGCATCGTCCGGGGCGCGCGCGAAGGCCCACGAGGCGGGGGAGGCGGGGAACGGGGCCGTCATGCGCATCGGCCGCGGCGTGAGCGGGCCCTCCGGCCACACGGAGCGGTCCAGGAGGTGCAGGACGGCGGTGGGGAGCCGGGCGGCGAGTTCGGCGATCCAGGCGCGCAGCCTCGGCTGCCGCCAGCCCCGGTCCAGGGTGTCGGTGACGAGGACGGCCGCCTCGGCGCCGCCGAGCTGCGGCGCGCGCACGGCGTGGCCGGGGTGGAAGCGGACGACCGTGGCCCCCGCCCGCTCGGCCTCCCCGGTCAGGGCCGCGACGCCGGCCGTGTGCAGACCCATCAGGGGGGAGGAGTCGACGAGGACGGCCAGGCGGGACGGTCCGCCTGTCAGGTTGTCGAGTACGTTGCGATACCTGTGCGACAGTTCATCCATGTCGTTTTTGTCCTCTAGTGGACCTTATATCCGGCTCGGTGAACCGCGTCCCCCCGGGGCGCCGGTGAGTTTTCCCCGGCGTAGCCGCCCGACCAGAACGATCCTAACTAAGAAGGCGCCGCCTCGGTGCCGATAGGTCCGCTGCCAGCGGTTTTCTCCTCCCGGAATTTTCTCTCCTGGGGAACGCCGGAAATCGTGGCGTCCCGGGTGGGCGGACGTTCGGCGCGCAGCGGGCCGTCCGGTCGGGGACTCCTTCCATGATCCCTCAGACGCCCGGTCTCTCAGGGCCCGCGGGCTCCCCGGGCGCCTCCTGGAGGAGGGCGTCGCCGAAAATGTCATGAATGATCGCGATCTCCCTGGCCTGCGAACTCCTTCTCGCGCTGTCACGCAGGTGGCGGGCGAGTCCGGAGATGCGCACGCGCGAATCGGGTTCCCGGTCCAGGAGTTCCTCGAGGAAGGCGGTCACCGCCTTTCTGGGCCCCCTGATGATGGTGGGAATTCCCCAGTAGAGGGCGGAATCGTAGACGTGCTCCACATCGCTGTTGTCGGAGTCGGTGACGCACACGGTCACGTTCTGGTCGGAGAGGGCGATCGCCACCTCGCTCACCTCCTGTTTCCAGGAGGCGAGCACGTTGCGGTCCTCCACCAGGGGGCTGGCCGTCTGCCGTTCGCAGCGCAGGCGCCAGCGGTCGGGGGGAACCCCCAGGTAGTGCGGTAACCGCACCCGCTCGCGGACGTGGTACACGATCTCGTACATGGTGCACAGCGGCGGCGCGTACTCCAGCAGGTCGCGGTGGGGGCTGGCCTGGCCCGGGTTCAGGTGCAGCAGGTCCCTGGGCAGCAGGACGCGCAGCCGCAGCGACTCCTCGTTGGGCGTGACCAGCCTCTGCATGGTGGCCTCGCCCATGAGGTCGGCGATCTCGTCGCAGATCTGCGGTTCGCCGACCAGCCTCGTGCCCTGGGGCAGCGGATCGTCCCTCTCGCCCCGGTGGGCGATCCGGTGCGAGAGCCGGTAGCCGCCGGTCACCGGCTCCAACTCGAAGAGCACCACCGTGTCGGGCGGACGCTCGCCGTGGTGGCCGGAGGGCGCCGCGGGCGCGTCCGGCTCCCTGCGCCGGAGCAGCCGCCGGTCCCGGTCACGGGTCAGGGCCTCCTCCCAGTCGCGCCCCATCGGCCCGGCCTCCTGCCGGATCCAGGACCACACCGCGGGCGGGAGCGGCCGCTGGTGCCGGATCTCCTGGTAGACGTGGTGCACCCAGGCGACCCGGGGCGGCGGCTCGCCGACGGGCGGGACCAGGTCCCACAGCGCGGTGAGGACCCGCCAGGCGGTCGTGCCCGCGCCGTGCCGCCGGGCCTTGCGCGCCTCGGCGGGGCTCAGCAGGTCCTCCGGCGGGACCGCCTCCAGGGGGACCGAGTCCAGCAGGTCGTGCAGCCTGTCGTAGGCCTCCCGGCCGCACAGGGACTCGTCGGCCAGGCGCTGCGCGGAGACGACCTCGCCGTCGCCGCGCTCTCCGACGAGCTCCTCCACCGGGAGGATGAACGCGATGCCGGAGGGCCGGTCGGGGTCGTTCCAGACGTAGTGGTGGGTCTTCTGCATGATCCCCACCAGCTCGCCCGTCCCGGTGCGCACGGCGCAGCCGCTGAACCCGCCGGTGATCCGCACCGGCTGCGAGGTGGGGGTCTCGACCTGGTGGGTGACCCCGGTGGGCCCGCCGGGCCCCTGGCAGACGAGCGGGGCCTGGAGGGAACGCATGCCCTCCGGGTAACCCGCCGTGTACAGGGGCTGCTGCGGCTCCAGGCTCGCGCACTCCCGCAGCACGGGGAAGGAGGTGTCGGGGCCCGCGTCCCGCAGCCGCAGCACGGCCAGGTCGCGGCTGTCGGGGCCCGCCGACCACAGCCGGGTGTCGACGGAGGCCTCCCACACCCGGTCGTCGAAGGACCGCAGGCGCACGGTGGCGAGCGGGCCCGGGTGCTCCTCCTTCTCCCCGTGGAGGCCGAGCGCGGCGTTGACGACGTGCGCGCACGTGACCAGGAGGCCGGGGGACAGGAGCACGGCGCCGCCCACGGTGCCGTACTGGTCGAGCACCCGCATCTGCCATGACGGCTCGTTGGGCTGTAGGCCGCGCGGGGTATGGGGGGTGGCCACGTTCGGGGACCTCTCTGACATCCACTTTGCCCGGAACAGTTCCCCCTCGGACAGCGGTGAACCAGGAGGCACCGGAGCGCTGGGAACAGAGTTCCGTGAGTGTTCCGTGTGACGGAAGGGAATCGTGGACCTCCGCGTGGGGACCGGGGCACACGGGCTCCGGCACCCGAGGCGTTCGTGACGCGCGTCACAAAAGATCCGGGGCGGGAGGGCCGCCCACCCCTGTGCGATCCGACGAACACCAGTACCCGGGCACGGCCTGGCGGGCGGCGGCTCTCGGCGGAGGACTCGCCGAGGTCTCAAAGCGGTGTTGTTCCACGCACGGGCGTTGTGTCCTGCCGAACACGGGGCAGTGATCTCCCGCAATGTTCGCAAACAGCGCGTAAGGCTCATGCCCGCGCGCTCAGGGGAAGGGAGGGCGGGATCTTGGACGAATCCATGCTCTGGTCCATCGCGACCTTCGGCGTGTACCTCGCCGCCATGGTGGCCATCGGCCTGTGGGCCTACAAGCTCACCGTCTCGCAGTCGGACTTCGTGCTCGGCGGCAGACAGCTCAACAGCTGGGTGGCGGCGCTGAGCGCCAACGCCAGCGACTTCAGCGGGTGGCTGCTGCTCGGACTGCCCGGCGCCATCTACGTCTCCGGTCTGGGCGAGGCCTGGATCGCCGTCGGCCTGGCCTGCGGCTTCGCCGGAAGCTGGATCCTCCTCGCACCCCGCCTGCGCGTGTACACCGAGCGCGTGACCGACGCCCGCTCGGGGGGCGACTCCGACTCCCTGACCCTCTCCACCTTCCTGGAGAACCGCTTCAACGACCCCACACGGCTGCTGCGCGGGGTCTCGGCGGTACTCATCATCGTCTTCTACTTCTTCTACGTCGCCTCCGGGCTCGTCGCCATGGCCGCCCTGTTCGACCAGGTCTTCGGACTGAGCCCGGGCCCCGCCATCGCCATCGGCGTGGGCATCGTGGTGCTCTACACCGTGCTCGGCGGCTTCCTCGCGGTGTCCTACACCGACGTGGTGCAGGCCGCGATGATGTGGATCGCCCTGCTGGTCGTCCCGGTCATCGCGATCACCGCGCTCGGCGGCTTCGCCGGGCTGACCGAGGGCGTGTCCGACAAGAGCGACGGACTGCTGTCGGCCGTCGGCGGCACCGCCCTGGACGCCGAGCTCGGCCAGTGGGTGAGCACCGACACCCTCGGCTGGGTGGTCATCGTCTCCGGCCTGGCCTGGGGCTTCGGATACTTCGGCCAGCCGCACATCCTGTCCCGCTACATGGGCATCCGCTCGGTCCGCGACATCCCCAAGGCCGCCGTCATCAGCGTGGTCTGGGCGGTCACCGCCATGGCCCTGGCCGTGCTGGTCGGCTTCATCGGCGTCGCCTACTTCGACACCCCGCTGGAGAACTCCGAGCAGGTCTTCCCGCTCCTGATCGAGGCCCTGACCCACCCGCTGGTCGCCGGTCTGCTGCTCGCCGCCATCCTCGCCGCCGTCATGAGCACCGCCGACTCCCAGCTGCTGGTCGCCGCGTCCGCGCTCACCGAGGACGGCTACCGGGCCTTCGTGGACCGCGACGCCGACCCCAGGAGGCTGCTGTGGATCAGCCGCGTCACCGTGGTCGCCGTCGCCCTGGGCGCCGCGGCCATCGCCCTGTGGGGCGACCAGTCGGTGATGGACCTGGTCGGCTACGCCTGGGCCGGATTCGGCGCGGGCTTCGGCCCGATCCTGGTGCTCTCCGTGTTCTGGAAGCGCATGAGCTGGTCCGGCGCGCTCGCGGGCATGATCGCGGGCGGAACCACCGCGATCGTGTGGGACGTCCTCGACGCCAACTTCTTCGGCACCGGCCTGTACGCCATGGTCCCGGCCGTGGTCCTCAGCGTCGCCGCCGTCCTCGTCTTCAACGGCCTGGCCAGGGTCACCCCGCAGATGGAGAGCGACTTCGACCGGGTCGAGGCGGAGATCCGCGGGACCGGCTCCGCTCCGGGAGAGGCCGCACGGGTCTGACCGGCGGCCGTACCGGCGACGGCCGGGGCGGTGACCGCCCCGGCCTCCCCGCCCCACCGCGTCCGCGGCGCGGGCCCCGGGGCCGCTCTGGCGCGCCCGACCCCGGAACGGTAGAACGGTGACATGTCGTCACTGACGGAACACCCGGCCGTGTGGGCCCGGACCGACGTCCCCGAGGGGCTCGGGCTGGGCGCGCTCCTCCCCGAGCCCGACGGCTACCGCCTGGAGGCCGGGGAGACCGTCGTCGTGGGCGAGGAGCGGTTCCTCACCCGTTTCAGCGTCCGCGCCGACCTGGCGTGGACGACCCGGCGGGTGTACGCCGAGGTCCTCTCCTCCCAGGGCCTGGAGTCGGTCACGCTCGACGCCCACGGAGGCCACTGGACCGGACCCGACGGCGTCCCCCTGCCCGGACTGGTGGGCTGCCTGGACGTGGACGTCGCCGCCACCCCGCTCACCAACACCCTGCCCATCCGCCGCCTCGGCCTGCGCCCGGGCGAGTACCGCGACATCGCGGTGGTCTGGATCGACATCCCCTCCCTGCGGGTGCGCCGGGTCAGGCAGCGCTACACCCGCCACCCCGCCGAGGACGGCCTGGAGCGCTACACCTACCGCGACCCCCTGCACGGCGAGTACCGGCTGTCGGTGGACGGCGACGGCGTGGTCGTCGACTACGAGCGCTTCGCCCGCCGCCTGCGCACGGACACCTGAGGCCGCCCCGAGCCCCGCCCCCGCGCACCCCCGGCCCCGGGACCGCGCCCCTCCACCGCCGCTTCCGGTTCCGGACGCTCCCCGGACTCGTCCCCGAACACGGGACAGGCGATAATCAGCGGGCACACGCACCACACCCACGGGGGACCGCAGTGACCGACACCGAGCTGAGCCAGGCCCGTCGCGAGATCATCCGCGACCTCGCAGTGCCCGAGCACTTCGACGCGCGCGTCGAGATCGAACGCCGTGTGGCCTTCCTCGCCGAGCGGCTGATCAGCACCGGCTCCACCGCGCTGGTCCTGGGCATCAGCGGCGGCGTGGACTCGCTCACCGCCGGACGCCTGTGCCGCCTGGCGGTGGACCGGGCCCGCGAGAACGGCCACGAGTGCGAGTACGTCGCCATGCGCCTGCCCTACGGCGAGCAGAAGGACGAGGAGGACGCGGCCCGCTCCGTCGAGTTCACGGCCCCCGAGCGCTGCCTCACCGTGGACGTCGGGCCCGCCAGCGACGCCATGGCCGACTCCCTGGCCGCCGCCGGGATGACCTACACCAGCGAGTCCTCGGCGGACTTCGTCCTCGGCAACGTCAAGGCGCGGCAGCGGATGATCGCCCAGTACGCGGTCGCGGGCGGCCTGCGCGGACTGGTGGTCGGCACCGACCACGCGGCCGAGGCGGTCACCGGCTTCTTCACCAAGTACGGCGACGGCGGTGCGGACCTCGTGCCGCTGACCGGGCTGACCAAGCGCCGGGTGCGCGCGGTCGCCGCCGAGCTGGGCGCTCCGGAGGACCTGGTGCGCAAGGTGCCCACCGCCGACCTGGAGACGCTCTCCCCGCAGAAGCCGGACGAGGAGGCGCTCGGCCTGACCTACGACCAGATCGACGACTTCCTGGAGGGCCTGCCGGTGCCCGGGCACGTGGAGACCGCGCTGGTCGACCGGTACCGCGTCACCGCCCACAAGCGCGCGTTGCCCACCGCTCCCTGACACCGCGACCGGAAGTGCCGCCTGTGCGAGGCGGGGGGTTCTGACCCGCGGCCGGGCCGGCGGACTCCTCGGTCACAGCACCGGAGCGGGCCCGGCCGGGGCACCGGTCCCGCCTCCGCTCAGGGCGTCGGCTCCGCTGACGCCCCAGCCGCCGTTTCCGCTCGTGCCCGGGGCTCTCACGCCGGTGCCGCACGGCCCGACCGCTCCGGACAGCTGTTCCGTCTCCGCACACGGACCTTCCCCAAGGGTTTCGTGCACGCCGTCTCGCGGGGTACCGTGTGCGGGAACTCCCTCGGACTTCCCGGAGCACGTTCGGCGCGTCCGCGCCCTCCGCCCGGGGGAGAACGGTCCCCGATCCGCCGTGCGCTGACGCGCGGTGGTGCAGGCACCACCTTCCATGGTCGGGCCAACCGCCCCTCGGAGAGGGGCGCCAGATCCATCGCGGCCACCACCCGGCCGGACCTACTCTCGTTTACCACGCGTCGCCGACAGTTGAGCTGACGCGGCCACGCCACCGGGCGCGTTCGAGAACGCGTCGCCACCCCCTGATCCCGGCCACACCGGCCCCCCGCGCACCACCGCGTCCGGGGACGCACACGCGTACGGGGTAGACCAAGGAGCGACCGATGACCGTGACCGTCGAGAACGAAGGCGGAGGCACGTCGTCGGCGTACGCCTCCAGTACCGTCCTCCTGCCCTCTCCGCGGACACCGCGGCCCGGGGCGGGCAGGGACAGGTTCCTGGACGTCATCCGGCTGTTCGTGATGGCCCTGGTGGTCATGCAGCACTGGTGGCTGCCGGTCCTCATCCACGAGCCCGGGTCCCTCGAGGCGGGCAGCGTCCTGTCCACCGAGGGCGGCTTCGTGCTGACGTGGGTCGTCCAGGTCATGCCGCTGATCTTCTTCGTCGGGGGCGCGGCCAACCTGATCAGCTGGCGCTCGGCCTCGGGCCGGGGCATGTCCGCCTCGGACTGGTTCGCGCGCAGACTGCGCAGACTCGCCTGGCCGGTGGTGCCGCTGGCGGCCCTGTGGATCGTCGCCTCCCACCTGCTGGTCCTGGGCGGCGCACCGGCCCAGGCCGTCCTGGTGGGCGCCGAGGCCGCGGGCATGGTGCTGTGGTTCCTCGCCGTGTACGTGCTGGTGGTCGTGTCCACCCCGCTGCTGTTCCGGGCCCAGGAGCTCTTCGGCTGGTGGGTCCCGATCGCCCTGCTGGCCGCCGCCGCGGCCGTGGACCTGACCCGCTTCTCCACCGGCGCGGACTGGGTCGGCTACCTCAACGTGGCCTTCGTGTGGCTGGGCGTGCACCAGCTGGGGTTCCGCTACGCGACGGGGGCGATCCGCCTGCGCTACGCCGCGGGGATGGTGGCGGGCGGCGCGGCCGCCGCGCTGGCCCTGACGATGTTCGGCCCCTACTCGCTCAACATGACGGGCGTGTTCGCCACGGAGTCCTCCAACGTGTCCCCGCCCACCCTGGTGCTCGCCGCCATGGGCGCGCTGCAGATCGGCGTCGCGGTGCTGCTGCGCGAGCGGATCAGCGCCTGGTCCGAGCGCCCGGGCCCGGCGCGTCTGCTGGACCGGATCTGCCCGCAGCTGATGACGGTCTACCTGTGGCACATGCTGCCGCTCAGCGTGGTGGCGGGCGTGCTGGTGTTCGGCCTGGGGATCGACACCCCCGAGCCGCTGACGGGCCTGTGGGTGCTGTGGGGCGTGCTGGGGCTGGTGGTCCTGGTGCCCCTGATCGTGCCGCTGGCGCACTGGGCGGTGCGGTTCGAGAACCCGCCGAAGGTGCTGAGCGGTTCCCCGGGCATGGTCCGCGTCCTGGCCGCCGCGGCGCTGGTCGGCGGCGGGATGCTGCTGCTGACGGTGTCCGGCCTGGGGCTCGGCATGGGCCCGGTGCTCGGACTGCTCGCGGTGCTGTCGGGCGTGGTGCTGACGCGGGCTCCCCGGAGGAGCTGACCGCCTCGCGGCCGGGCCGGGGCGCCCCCGTTCGCGGCGCCCGGCCCGGCCGCACGCCCCGGTGCCCGCGAGCCGGGGACGCTACCGGTCCCCGTATCGGGTAGACCGAAGGGCATGGACCCGACACGTATCGCCTTCGAAGAACGGGGGAGCGGCCGCCCCCTGGTCCTCCTCCACGGACTCGGAGACCGCCGCCAGAGCTGGACCGCCGTGATGCGGCGGCTCTCCGCGGACTACCGCGTCATCTGCGTGGACCTGCCGGGGTTCGGCGCCTCACCGGGGCCCGGCCCCGACGAGCCCTACGACGTCCTCACCCTGACCGACGACATCGAGGCGTTCTGCCGCCTGCACGGGCTGGAGCGCCCGCACCTGGCGGGCAACTCGCTCGGCGGGTCGATCGCCCTCGAACTGGGGGTCCGGGGCCTGGCCGCGTCCGTGACGGTGTTCTCCCCGGCGGGGTTCTCCGACAGGCTCGCCCGGTGCGCGATACGCGGGGTCGGCGCGCTCTCCCGCCTGGCCGCGCGCGTCCCGATGCCGGTCAAGGAGCGCCTGGCCAACACCGCCCCGGCCAGGACGGCCGCGCGGATCGCGCTGCGCGGTGACCCCTCCTCGCCCGCGGCCAAGGCGACCCGGTTCAGCGTCCGGGGCCTCCAGCAGGGCTCGCCCTACATCCGGCTCGTGCCGCGCATCGCCGAGTACGCCTTCACGGCACGGCCGATCGAGTGCCCGGTCACCATCGCCTGGGGCGACCGCGACCGGACGCTGCTGCCGTCCAGCGCCGCGCACGCCCACCGCCGGGTGCCCAACGCGCGCATGGTCTCGCTGATCGGCAGCGGGCACATCCCCATGGCCGACGACCCGGTCACGGCCGCCGAGCACGTCCGGTGGACCTGCCGCGCCGCCGACCTGGGGAGCGCCAAGGCCGCCGCGCGCAACGCGGCCGGGCGGGTGACCAAACCCGGTCCCCGGGACTGAGCCCGGTTCCCGGGGCGTGTCCGGTGGATGCTGCCCTTCGCGCAGCAGGGTACGTGTCCGCCGAACACGCCCTAGCAGCTGAAACCGCCGTCGGTGCTGATCACCTGGCCGGTCACCCACGAGGCCTCGTCGGTGGTCAGCCAGGCCAGCAGCCTGGCCGGGTCGTCGGGCAGGCCCACCCGCCCGGCCGGGAAGCCGGGCAGGACGCGGCGCATGAGGTCCTCGTCGATGTAGCCGGTCTGCACCGGGCCGGGGTCGACGGCGTTCACGGTGATACCGCGCGGGCCCAGCTCGGCGGCGACGGTCGGGGTGATCTGGGCCAGGACCGCCTTGGCCGACGCGTACGCCACCTCGCCGGGCATCGCCCCGCGGATCTGCCCGGAGGTCATGAACAGCACCCGGCCGCCGGGGCGCCCGTCGTGCCGCGCCGCGAAGGCCTGGGCGAGCAGGATCGGCGCGCGGGCGTCGACCGCCCAGTGCCCGTCGAGCATCTCCAGGGTCACCTCGGCCAGCGTCGCGTCGCCGCCGTTGCGCGCGTGGTTGGCCACCAGGACGTCCAGGTGCCCGAACTCGGCCACGGTCGCCTCCACCACCCGCCGGGGCGCGTCGGGGTCGGCCATGTCCGCGCCGACGTCGGCCACGCGGGCGGCGGGGTCGCCGAGCACCTCGCGCACGCCGTCGAGCACGGCCGTGAGGTCGTCGCTGCCCCAGGGCAGCTCCGCGTCGTGCGGCTGGTGGTGGTGGACCATCACCGAGGCGCCGTACGCGGCGAGGCGGCGGGCGACGGCGTAGCCGATGCCGCCGCGCCTGCTCGCGCCGGTGACCAGGGCTGTCCTGCCGCGCAGGGGCAGGGGGTCGCGGGACAGGGCGTCCCGGTCGGGGTGTTCGGGGGAGGAACCGGAGTGGGCCATGGCGGGCCTGCCTTCTGCCGTGGACGGACGGGGAGCCGGCCCCGCCGTGGGTCCGGGCGGCGCCGGGGCGACTCTGGCAGAAGGGGTGGGGCGGCGCACCCGGTTTTCGGCCTCCCCTCCGGAGCCGTGTGTCCGGAATGTTCTGTCTCGGGAGCGATGGTGTGTTCTGTTGACCGGGCTCCCCGGTCTACCGCGGTGTCGAGTTCGCGGGATACCGTGGACCCGCTCACCGACGCCTTGAGGAGGCAGTGGATTGACACCATCGACACGACCGGCCCCGGGCCTGCCCGAGTGGCTGCGCGAGGAGGAGCGGCGGCTGTACGGCTTCGCCGCGGGATCCGCCGTGTCCGACGGCTTCGGCTGGCTCGACGCGGACGGGCGTGTGGAGCGGGACCGGCCAGCCGCCGCCTGGATCACCGCGCGGATGACGCACGTGTTCTCCCTGGCCCACCTGCGGGGGGAGGCCGACGCCGGACGGCTGGCCGACCACGGTGTGGCGGCCCTGGCGACGGGCCCCCTGCGTGACGCCCGGGACGGCGGCTGGTTCGACCGGGTGCCGGACGACACCGGGGGGAACACCTCCCGGGAGCGCTCCCATGAGCTGCCGCGCAAGTCGGCCTACGAGCACGCGTTCGTGGTCCTGGCCGCCTCCAGCGCCACCCTCGCCGGTCGTCCGGGAGCGCGTGAGCTGCTCGACGACGCGCTGCGGGTCGTCGAGGAGCACTTCTGGGAGGAGTCCGCGGGCGCCCTGCGCGAGAGCTGGGACTGCGGGTGGACCGCCACCGAGGACTACCGGGGCGCCAACAGCAACATGCACGCCGTGGAGGCCTTCCTGGCCGCGGCCGACGCCACTGGCGACGCAGTGTGGGCCCGCCGCGCGCTCTCCATCGCCGAGCGCCTGATCCACGGCGTGGCCGCCGAGCACGACTGGCGCCTGCCCGAGCACTTCACCTCCGACTGGAAGCCCGTCCCGGACTACAACCGGGACCAGCCCGACCACCCCTTCCGGCCCTTCGGGAGCACCACCGGCCACCTGCTCGAATGGGCGCGCCTGCTGGTCCACCTGGAGGTCGCGCTGAGCCGTGCGGGCGACCCCGTCCCCGCGTGGCTGCGCACCGACGCCGAGGCGCTGTTCGACCACGCCGTCCGGCGCGGCTGGGCCGTCGACGGCGCCGAGGGGTTCGTCTACACCCTCGACTGGCAGGACCGGCCGGTCGTGCGCGAGCGCATGCACTGGGTGGTGGCCGAGGCCGCCATGGCCGCCTGGGCGCTGGGGGAGCACACCGGCGTGGCCTCCTACGCCGACCTGCACGAACGCTGGTGGGCCTACGCCGACCGGTACCACGTGGACCGCGAACGCGGCAGCTGGCACCACGAACTGGACCCGGACAACCGCCCGGCCGCGAGCGTGTGGCCGGGCAAACCGGACGTCTACCACGCCTACCAGGCGGCACTCCTGCCCCAGATCGGGCTGTCGGCCTCCATCGCGGCCGCCCTCCTGCCCGGCACTGACCACGACTCCGGAGGAAACGCGTGACCGCCGACAACACAGGGGACGCGCAGGACGCCCCGGCCGGAGGGGCCGCGGCGGCCGGATCCTCACCCCGCCTCGTCGTGGTGGGCGAGAACGTCATGGACCTGCTGCCCACGTCCCACGGCCCCGACGTGCTCAAGGCGGCGCCCGGCGGCGGTCCGGCCAACACGGCGGTGGCGGCGGCCCGGCTGGGCACGCCCACCCGGCTGCTCGCGCGGATCGGCGCGGACGGCTTCGGCGAGCTGATCCGCGAGCGCCTGCTCGGGGAGGGGCTGGACCCGGCGGGACTGCTCCCGGCCCGGGAGCCGACGGCGCTGGCCCTGGCCACGCTCGGCCAGGACGGGTCGGCCCGATACGACTTCCGCATGGACGACGCCGCCGACTGGCGCTGGCGGACGGGGGAGCTGCCCGAGGAGCTGGAACCGGGGGTCCGCGCCCTGCACGCCGCGTCGATAGCGTTGTTCCGCGAGCCCGGCGCCACCCTGATCGAGGCGATGCTGCGCCGCGAGCACGGGCGCGGGCGGGTGACGCTCACCCTGGACCCCAACATCCGCCACGACGTCATCGGCGACCCCGCCACCGCGCGGGCGCTGGCCCTGCGCCACGCCGCGCAGGCGCACCTGGTGAAGGCGAGCGACGAGGACCTGGCGTTCCTGTACCCGGACCTGTCCCCGGTCCGGGCGGCCCACGCCGTCGCCGCGCTGGGCCCGGTGCTGGTGGTGGTGACCATGGGCGCCGACGGGGCCCTGGCGGTCTGCCGGGGCGAGGAGGTGGCGGTGGCCGCGCCCAGGACCGAGGTGGCCGACACCGTGGGCGCGGGCGACTCCTTCATGGGGGCCCTGCTGAACTGGCTGGACCGCCACGACCGGTTGGGGGAGGACCCGCGGGCCCGCCTCGCCGGACTGGACAAGGCGGACCTGGAGGCCCTGCTGGGGTTCGCGGTCTCGGTCGCCGCGGTCACGGTGACCCGGGAGGGGGCGAACCCGCCCACCATGGCCGAGGTGGCGGGCGGGGACGGCGGCCCGGAGGAGCTGGCCCGGCGGTAGCCCCGGCTGCCTTCGGGCGCTCCGGGGCGCAGCGGTGGTCCCGGCCGCCTTCGGGCGCTCCGGGCGGCCTCCGGGAGCGGCTGCCGGGCGGGGCTGCCGGAGCCGGTGGCCGGATGCGGGCAGCACGACGTGGGAGGGCCCTGGGGACCCCCCGTATCCAGGAAACCGCGGATCCGGGGCGGGCGGTAGCCCCTGTGGACAACGACGGCCCGCCCTCCTCAGACGAGGCCCTCCCTGGTCTGGACCACGAGGTGGTCCACCACGTCGGCGAGTCTGCCCCGCCGGGCGTACACCGCGCGCTGGCGGGCGGCCCCGCTCCCGGCCGCCCGCACCCGGTCGAGCAGCGAGGAGGCCAGGTCGGCGTCGCCGTTGGCCAGCAGGCCGGGCAGCGCGGCGTGCAGCAGCCGTTCGGAGGCCGCGTGCCCGGGCAGCGCCTCACCGGTCAGCGGGTCGGGCACCACGCCCTCCAACCCGTCCCGGGCGGCCCGCCACACGGCGGCCCGCAGCGCCTGGTCGGGGATGGCGGGCGCGGGGACCCCGTAGAGCACGTCGGCGAGCGCGCGACCGGTCAGGCCGCGGACCAACAGGGCCAGCAGCAGCGCCTCCTCGGCGGTGGCGGCCACGTCGCTCACCCGGATCTCCAGCGTGGGCAGGTGGTCGGAGAGGCGGACGTCCCAGTAGACCATCCGCCGGTCCAGGATCGCCCCGGAGTCGGAGAGCGCCCGCACCGCCTGCTCGTGCTCGGCGAGGGAGCGCAGGAACGGGGGAGGACCGGCCGAGGGCAGCCGGTTCCAGGCGACCGTGCGCCAGCTGGAGTAGCCGGTGTCGCGTCCGGCGTGGAACGGCGAGTTCGCCGACAGCGCCACCAGGAACGGCAGCCACCGGCGCAGGTGGTTGCCCACGGCCACGGCGGTCTCCCGGTCGGGGACGCCCACGTGCACGTGGCAGCCGCACACCACGTGCGACTCGCGCAGCGCGCCGAAGTGCGCGGTGATGTCGGCGTAGCGGCGCCCCTCACTGGTCCCCACCGAGGCCGGATCACCCAGGACGGCGGTGCCGGAGGCGACGACGGCGAGCCCGGCCGCGCCCGCGGCGCGGTCCAGCTCCCCGCGCGCCGCGCGCAGGAAGCGCAGGGCCTCGCCCGCGTCGTCGCACACCGGGCTGTTGGCCTCCACCTGCGCGCGGGAGAACTCACCGCACAGGTGGTCGCCCAGGACGCGGGTGTTGGCGAGCACCTCGGGCGCCCGCGACAGGATGAGGCGGGTGCCGGGGTCGACGACGAAGAACTCCTCCTCGACGCCGAAGGTCGGGGGCACGGTGCGGTTGCCGGTGCGGGTGCCGGCGGACACCGGCCGCCGCGTGTCGTGTGCTGCCGTGGAGCGGTTCTCCATGGGCGTCGGTCCCTCCCTGCCGTAGGGGCGTTCCCTCACGGGGCGTCCCGGACTGGATATCCCCGTCGGGGGCGGTCGCGACAGTGTCCTGAAGAAGATAAAAAGCTATCCATGTGATCTTTTGTCCCGTTTGCCGGTATCGCGGGTGTGTCGTTGTGCGCACGTTACGGCTTGATAACCCTGCTCCCGGCCCGCGTGGGAGCCGGGGCGGCGCGGGACCCCCTCGGGAGGGTGAGCCCCGTCACTTTCCCCGACCACGGAAACCCAGGTGGGCACCGTGATGCCCTGCCCGCGCATCCGTCCCGTGGGTACCGCGAGTACCCCAACCCAGGCCCGTCACGCACGTCGCGTGCGACTCCGGGTGAGCATCGGTGAAACGACCAGTGTGGTCGCCCGCACCTGCCGCGTCGGGGGCCCGCTGTGCGAATGTGTGCACGTGGCTGGCAGGAACACACAACCCCCCGTCACCCGCCTCCGGGGTCGCGACACGGAGCAGCGGGCCCTCTCCGACGCCCTGGACGACGCGCGGTCCCGCCGGGGCGCCTCCCTGCTCCTCTCCGGAGGCCCCGGGCGCGGCAAGACGGCGCTCCTGGAGCACCTGAGCGGGTCCGCGGGTGGTTTCACCGTGCTCCGCGCGGACGGGGTCGCCGACGAGGCGGGCCTGCCCCTGGCCGGGCTCCAGCGCCTCCTCCGCCCCCTCACGGAGGAGACCGAGCGCCTTCCCGAGCCCCGGCGCGGCCTGCTCCGCGACGCCCTGACCCGGGGAGCGGTCGCCGACGCCGACCGGCTCGCCCTCTACACCGGCCTGGTCGAACTGCTCTCCCGCGCCGCGGCCGACCGCCCCCTCCTGCTGTGCGTGGACGACGCCGACCGGCTCGACGCGCCCTCGCTGGACGCCCTGGCCTTCGTCGCGCGGCGCCTCGCCGGAACCCCCGTCGCCGCCGTCCTCACCGCGCGCGAGGGCCGCGGCAAGCCCGCCGGGGCCCGCGTGCCCGAGGCCGACGCCGAACCCCCTCCCGACGCCCTCGTCCCCGGTGTCACCGAACTCCCGCTCGCACCACTGGAGGAGCGGGCGGTCCACGACATCCTCACCGACAGGGCCCCGGTCACCCCGGCCACCGCCGTGCGCTCCGCCCTGGTCCGCGCCGCCCACGGCAACCCCGCCGCCGTCCTCGGCCTCCTGCGGGGGCTGTCCCGGGCCCAGCTCCTGGGCGAGGAACCCCTCCCCGACCCGCCGCGCCTGCCCGGCCGCCTGCGCGCCGGCTTCCTCGCCCCCTACCGCGATCTCCCCGAGCGGACCCGCCACCTGCTGCTGCTCGCCGCCCTCGGCGACGAGCCCCGCGTCCACCGGCTGCTGGAGGCCTGCGAGGATCCCGGACCGAACGCCACCGGCCCCGGACCGACCGTCACCGACCTCGAACCCGCCGAGGAGCGCGGCCTGGTGCGGGTGGAGGGCGACACCGTCGTCTTCACCGACCCCCTGACGCGCGAGGCCATCGCCCAGGACGCCCCCGCCGGGCGGCTGCGCGCCGCGCACCGGGCCCTGGCCCGCGCGTGCGACCCCGCACTCTCGCCCGCGGAGTTCGTCCGCCACACCGCCTCGGGGGCCGACGCGCCCGACGCCGGGCTCGCCGAAGCCGCCACCGCCGCCGCCCGGCGCGTCAAGCGGATCGAGGGCCGCCTCGCCGCCTCCCACGCCTACGAGCGCGCCGCCGACCTGTGCCCCGACCCCGACGAGCGCGCCTGCCGGCTGAACACGGCCTCCTACGAGGCCTACATGGCCGGGAGCTCGGCGCGCGCCACCCGGCTGCTCGCGCGGGCGCGTCCCCTGGCGGTGACGGACCGGCGGCGGGCGACCTCCGACCTCATCGACGCCCAGATCGCCATGCGCGGCGAGAACGCCATGGACGTCGCCGAACGCCTGCTCACCGTAGGCCGCGAACTCATCCCCCACGACCGCTTCCTGGCCCTGCGCGCCCTCGTGCGCTCGGCCGACGCCGCCTCCCTCGCCGGGGACGCCGTCCGCCACGGCCGGGCCGCCGAACTGGCCCTGCCCCTGGTCCGCCCGGACGACCCGGCGCCGATGCGCATGGTCGCGTCCTTCCTGGAGGGGTGCGCGGTCTCCTTCCGCGGCGACTACCCCGGCTCCACCCCGCTGCTGCGCGAGGCCACCGGGCTGGCCGCGATCGCCAAACCCTCCGAGCTGGTCTGGGCGGGCATCAGCGGCCTGCGCCTGGGCGACGCGCCGTTCGTGCGCTCGGTGACCTCGCGCGCCGTCGAGGTCGGCCGCCTGCGCGGCGAACGGGCCACCCTGCCCGCCGCGCTGGGCTTCCTGGTCTTCTCCGAGTTCTGGAGCGGGCGCTTCCCCTCGGCCGCGGGGACCGCCCTGACCGGTCTGCGGATCTCCCGCGAGACCGGCCAGACCGTGTGGGCCACCCAGCACCTGGCCTCCCTGGCGATGATCGCCGCCATCCAGGGAGACGTGGACACCTGCCGCATCCGGGCGCGCGCGGTCGCCGCCCAGGCGGGGGAGAACAGCCTCGGCCTCGCCGCCGCCCTGTCGGCGTGGGCACTGGCCGTCCTGGAGCTGTCCCGGGGCAACGCCGCGGAGGCGTTCTTCCGGCTGCGCGCCCTGGTCCACGCCGCCCCGGGGCACGGCCACCCCACCATGCGGCTGCTCACCGCCCCGCACTTCGTGGAGGCGGCGACCCGCATGGGCGAGACCGAGTGGGCGCGCACCTCCCTGGCCGGGTACCGGCGCTGGGCCGAGTCGGTGGGCAGCCCGAGCACGCTGGCGCTGGCCGCCCGGGGCTCGGGTCTGCTGGCCGCGGGCGACGAGGCGTGCGACCACTTCGAGAACGCGCTGGCCCTGCACCGGGTCGGCGGCGACGACGACGTCGAGCACGCGCGCACCCAGCTGCTGTTCGGCGCCCACCTGCGCCGGGCCCGCCTGCCCGGCCGGGCCCGCGAGCACCTGTACAACGCGCTGGAGTCCTTCGAACGCTTCGGGGCGCGGTTGTGGGTGCGCCAGACCCGCGCCGAGCTGCGCGCGATCGGGACCGCCGAACGCGGCCCCGACCCCGTCTCCACCAGCGAGCTGACCGCGCAACAGCAGCAGATCGCCCGTCTGGTCGCCGAGGGGGCCACCAACCGCGAGGTGGCCGCCCACATGTTCATCAGCCCGCGCACGGTCGAGCACCACCTGCGCGGCATCTTCCGCAAGCTCAACATCAGGTCCCGCGTGGACCTGGCCCGCCTGTTCAACTGACCCCGGGCCGACGGTCGAGGCGCCGCCGGACACCCCCCTCATACCAACTGGTCGGTACGCCTCCGGTCGAAGAGAAAGGCAGCCCATGACGACGACCGCAACGGAGCACCTCCTGAGCGCTGACGGGGTGACCGTGCGCTTCGGGGGCCTCACCGCGCTCGACGGCGTCGGACTCCGGGTCGCGCCCGGGTCCGTCGTCGGCCTCATCGGCCCCAACGGAGCGGGCAAGACCACCCTGTTCAACGTCCTGTCCGGCGTCCTGCGCCCCACCGCCGGGACCATCACCTGGAAGGGCGCCCCGCCGCCCGGCCGCCGCCCCCACCACCTCGCCCGCGCCGGCATCGCCCGGACCTTCCAGGGCCTCAACCTCTTCCCGATGATGACGGTCCTGGACAACGTCGTCGCCGGGGCCGACCGCCTCGCCTCCGGAGGCCCGTTCTCACTGCTCACCGGACTGGGACGGCACCACCGCGACGAACGCGAGCTGCGCGGGCGCGCCCTGGCCGCCCTGGAGCGCTTCGGGGTCGCCGAGCACGCCCACCGGCTGCCCGCCACCCTGCCCTACGGCGTGCAGAAGCAGGTCGCCCTCGCACGCGCCTGCGTCGGCGAACCCGAACTCCTCCTGCTCGACGAACCCGCCAGCGGGCTGTCCGGAGCGCAGATCGACGCCCTCGCCGACCGGATCCGCGGCTTCAGCCGGGACATGGCCGTCGTCCTCGTCGAGCACCACATGGACCTGGTCATGCGGGTCTGCGACCACATCGTCGTGCTGAACTTCGGCCGGGTCATCTCCACCGGCACCCCCGCCGAGGTCCAGGCCGACCCCCTCGTCACCCAGGCCTACCTCGGCACCCCCGCGGACGCACCCGCGGACTCACCCGCCCGGAACGCGGGAACCCCCGCGGACGCGCCCGGCCGGGACACGGGAACCCCGGCCCGGGCCACGGCCGCCGCCCCCACGGACACCCCCGCCGCCGATCCCGGCGACGCGAACGGAGCCGCCCGATGACCGCCCCGCCCCTGCTGTCCGTCGAGGAGCTCAGCGCCTCCTACGGAGCCGTCCGCGCCCTGGACCGCGTGTCCCTCACCGTCCCCGCCAAGGGCGTGTGCGCCGTCCTCGGCGCCAACGGAGCGGGCAAGACCACCCTGCTGCGCACCCTCACCGGCCTCCACCCGGCCGCCTCCGGGCGCGTCCTGCTCGACGGCGAGGACATCACCCGCCTGCCCGCCGAGAAGGTCATCACCCGCGGCCTCGCCCACGTCCCCGAGGGCGGCGGCGTCATCGTCGAACTCACCGTCGAGGAGAACCTGCGCCTGGGCGGGCTGTGGCGGTCCGACCGCCGCCGCGACTCCGCCATGGGCGAGGTCCTGGAGCTCTTCCCGCCCCTGGCCGAGCGGCGCGCCAGGCCCGCCAGCACCCTCTCCGGTGGCGAGCGCCAGATGCTCGCCATCGGCCGCGCCCTCATGGCCCGGCCCCGGGTGCTGCTGCTCGACGAGCCCTCATTGGGCCTCGCGCCCCTGGTCACCAGGCAGATCTTCACCCTCCTGCGCGACCTGCGCGACCGCACCGGGCTCACCGTCGTCCTGGTCGAGCAGAACGCGGCCGGGGCGCTGTCGGTCACCGAGACCGGGTTCGTCCTCAACCAGGGGCGCGTCGCGGTCGGGGGCGCCTCCGCCGACCTGCTCTCCGACGACCGCACGCGCCACGCCTACCTGGGCTTTTAGAGGAGTCCCCGCATGACCCACTTCATCAACCTGACCCTCAACGGGCTGGCGTCCGGGGCGGCCTACGCGGCGCTGGCGCTGTCCCTGGTGATCATCTACCAGGCCACCCGCCTGGTGAACTTCGCCCAGCCCGCGCTCGCCCTGGTCGCGGTCTACACGGCCTACACCGTCACCCAGCTCACCGGCTCGTACTGGCTCGGCTTCGCCGCCGCGCTCACCGCGGGCCTGGCCGCGGGCGCGCTGGTCGAGCGGTTCGTCATCCGGCCCATCGCCCGCGTCTCCCAGCTCAACGCCATCATCGTCACCCTCGGCCTCCTCCTGGTCGTCCAGGGGCTGGTCGGGATGGTCTGGGGCAACGAGCAGCACGGGTTCGGCTACGCGTTCAGCTACGTGGGCCGCTTCTCGCCCGCCAACGTGTTCGCCCTGGTGTCGGTCGGAGCCGTCGCGCTGCTCCTGTTCGCCCTGTACCGGTTCACCCCCCTGGGCCTGCGCATGCGCGCCGCCGCCTTCCACCCCGAGGCCGCCCGGCTCAGCGGCGTGCGGGTGGGCCTGATGCTCACCGCGGGGTGGGCGATCGCCTCCTTCATCGGCGCCCTGGCGGGCATGCTCGCCGGACCGCCGTTCATCTCCCCGAACGTGTTCGACGTCGTGTTCGTCTACGGCATCACCGCCGCCGTCATCGGCGGCCTGGACAACCCGTTCGGCGCCGTCCTCGGGGGGATGCTCATCGGCCTCGGTATGTCCTACGTGTCCGGCTACGCCGGGCCCGAGCTGGCCACCCTCGCCGCCCTCGTCATCGTCGTCGCGGTGCTGAGCGTGCGCCCCGACGGCATCCTGTCCCGCCCGGCCGCGCGAAAGGTGTAGCGATGCCCTCACCCACCCGGCAGCGCGCGGAGCGCGCCGCCGCCCCCCACCCCCCGAACCCGTCCGCCGCCTCCGGCGGCCGGTGGCGCGCCCTGCCCGCGCCGCTGCGCCACCTGCTCCTGGCCGCCCTCGGGCTCGCCGCCGTCACCGCGCTGCTGCTGGCCACCGGAGACCTCACCGCGCTGCGCGTGGCCGCCGTCGGCTACACCATGCTGGCCGTCGCCGGTCTGCAACTGCTCGTCGGCGGCAGCGGCCAGGTGTCCCTCGGCCACGGCGCGTTCATGATGATCGGCGCCTACACGATGGCTCTGCTGGTCCTGTACCAGCCCATGCTCCCCCTGGCGGTGAACCTGCTGCTCATCGTGGGGGTCTCCGCCGTCGCCGGGATCGCGGTCGGCGCGGCCACGGCACGCCTGCACGGCCCCTACCTGGCGGGGGCCACCCTCATCCTCGCGGTCGGCCTGCCCGGGCTGACCCACCGCTACCACGAGCTCCTCGGCGGCAGCAACGGCCTCAACATCCGCACGGCGGGCGCGCCGCCCCTCCTCCAGGGCCTGGTCACCGACAGCGAGTGGAAGGCCCTGGTCGTGTGGACCGCCGTGGTGATCGGCCTGGCCGTGCTGGCCACCGTCTCCACCGGCCGCCTGGGCCGCCGCATGCGCGCCATCCGCGACGACGAGACCGCGGCCGCCATGGCCGGGATCCCGGTCGGCACGACGAAGGTGGTCGCGTTCGTCATCGCCTCGGCGGCGGGCGGCCTCGCGGGCGGCCTCCAGGCCTACGTGCTCGGCACCGCGACCCCCAGCACCTTCACCCTCGCGCTGTCGCTGACCCTGCTCGCGGCCCTCGTCCTGGGCGGCATCGGCAGCCTGTGGGGCGCGCTGTGGGCCGCGGTCGCCATCGTCTACCTGGAGGTCTGGGTCGCCGACCTGGCCGGAACCCTGGGCCTGAGCCGCGACGCGGAGAACAACCTCCCGATCGTGTTCTTCGGCGTGGTCCTCATCCTCGTCCTGCGCTTCTGGCCGCTGGGCATCCACGGCGCGCTCCAGCGCCTGACCGCACGCCTCGGACCCGCCGGGTCCGGACCCCGCTAGTCGGTGCCGGGGCGCCCGCCCGCCCGGCACCGCTCCACCCCCCACCCCCGAGAAGGAGAACCCCATGCGCAACCGCAGCGGAACCCGGGCCGCCCTGGCGGCCTCCCTGGCCCTGACGATGCTGGCGACGGCCTGCACCGGCGCCGGTGAGGTCACCGAGGGCTCCGAGGTCGACCTGAACGTCTCCACCGGCGTCACCGACGACGCCGTCGTCATCGGCTCCCACCAGCCCCTGACCGGGCCCGCGGCCCCCGGCTACCTCGCGGTCTCCCAGGGCGCCCGCGCCGTGTTCGAGTACGTCAACGCCCAGGGCGGCGTGAACGGGCGCGAGATCGACTACCGGGTCGAGGACGACGCCTACGACCCCGCGCGGACGATCGACGTGACCCGGCAGCTGGTCATCGAGGACGAGATCTTCGCGATGGTGGGCGGTCTGGGCACACCCACGCACAGCAGCGTCCTCGACTACCTCAACGAGGAGGGCGTGCCCGACGTCTTCCCGTCCTCGGGCGCCCTGGCGTGGAACAACCCCGACGAGCACCCGCTGACCTACGGCTGGCAGACCGACTACACCAAGGAGGCGAAGATCCAGGGCGAGTACATCGCGGAGAACTTCCCCGACCAGAGCGTCGGCTACCTGTTCCAGAACGACGACGTCGGCGAGGACTCCCAGACCGGGCTCGACCAGTACCTCGGCGACGAGGTCGTGGCCCGGGAGCACTACGAGTCCGAGGTGCCCGACCTCAGCGCCCAGATCGCCGAACTGGAGCGCACCGGGGCCGAGGTGGTCGTGTGCTCCTGCATCCCGGCGTTCGTCGCGCTCGGCATGCTGGAGGCGGCCAGCATCGGCTACGAGCCCCAGTGGGTGGTCTCCAGCATCGGCGGCGACACCGCCACCCTCCAGGGGCTGCTGGCGGAGTTCACGCAGGACACCGACGCCGAGGGCGTGCCCGCCGACGAGTTCCTCGACGGCATGCTCATCACGAGCTACATGCCGCGCGTGGAGGACGAGGACGACGAGTGGGCCCGGTTCTTCATCGACGTGTACGAGGAGTACGGCGAGGGCGGCACGATCACCAACACGCACGTCTTCGGCATGACCCAGGCCGTCATGTTCGCCCAGGCGCTCAGGTCGGCGGGCGAGGACCTCACCCGCCAGTCGCTCGTCGACGCCCTGGAGTCCCAGGAGTGGCAGGGCCCCAGCCCCGTCCCCTTCGCCTCCGGAGACGGTGACCACGGCGGCCACCAGGGCGTCTACGTCGTCCGGTACGAGTCGGGCGGCAGCATCGAGATGGTCCAGGAGCCCCGTGTGACCGACCGCGAGGGCGGCCCCATCGAGGAGACCGACTTCACGGCCCTGGGCCCGGACGAGCTGGTCTTCCACGACTGAGCCCGGACGGGCCGGATGAGCTCAGTCGGGTTCGGATGGGCTTGGACAGGTTCGGTTGGGCTCAGTCGGGTCCGGATGGGTTCGGGTGGGTTCGGGTGGGCTTGGACGGGCCCGGATGGGTCGGATGGGCCCGGGAGGAGCTCGGAGGAACTCGGAGGAACTCGGATGGGTCCGGAGGGCGGTGGCCCCCGTGGGTCGGTGGTCTCTGCGAGTGGATGGTCTCCGCGGGTCGGTGGTCTCCGTGAGTGGGGCGGTCTTCGTAAGGCTGGGTTTTCCACAGGCGCGCATCGGGGCTGGTCGTGGGTGGCGTAGTGATGGTTTCCTGGAAATAGGGGGGATCCCACCCACGGAGGCTTTGGTGTGCCCTTAAGCGCCCTGTGCCCAACGGGGATGACGAATTGAGGAGTAGGGAGGGGCCGTCTTCAGGTCCCCTCCCTACGCCGTTCTTGTCGGGGGTTTCTGGCGGCAACGAAAGCGCGCCAGCTGCCGCGAAGTGGAATGGTCTGCGAAAAACGGTGGGCGTCGGGTGGGGGGCGGGGGTGTGCGACGAAAATCGGCACCAAAGGCGGGAGCGCCCACCGGAGGGCGACCAACGCCCGGGGTGTAGGGGTGGTCGGGCTCTGCTGCGTCGGCACCAACGGCAAG